>CACODT010000003.1 GCA_902626065.1 uncultured Candidatus Actinomarina sp. | reverse complement strand
ATTGTCAGAAAACAATTACCAAGAAAAGGTGAGTTTATTGAACCAGAGGGTGTTGTAGAGCTGACATTTGATGAATAAATTAAATACTTTTAAAAAACAGTTATTAAAGTGGTCAAAAAATAATACTAGAGAATATTCATGGAGAGATTCAAACGACCCCTGGAAAATATTACTCATTGAAGTTATTGCTCAACAAACTCAACTAAATAGAGCGCATTCTTATTATGAGAAATTCATAAAAAGATTTCCAACCCCCAAAGAAATGTCTATTGCGAGCAAAAAAGAAATTCTTAGTTTATGGTCTGGATTGGGCTACAACAATAGAGCATTAAGACTTCATGAGAGTTCAAAAATTTTAACTAAAAAATCATTTAACTCAATTTATCCAAATTTTGATATTCTTCCAGGAGTAGGAAAATATACAAAAAATGCTCTTCTATCTTTTGCATATAAAGAAAAAGTTATAACTCAAGATACAAATGTTATAAGAATTTTTAGTAGATTTTTTGGGATAGAAAATCCGGATAATTTTATTCAAGAAAATCAAAAAAACATACTTAAAAATATCCAATCAAGAAAATTTAATGAAGCTTTAATGGATTTTGGATCAACAATATGTAAAGCAAAAAATCCATTATGTAGTGAATGCATATTTGATAATAATTGTGAAAAATTTTTTCAAGAAACAAAACATACTCAACCAACTTTTAAAGGTTCGAATAGAGAGATCCGAGGAAAAGTAATTAAATATCTTATTAATAATGAGAATATAGATATTACTTCACTCAATCATATTCTTAAGGTAGAAGAAGATAAATTAAATTTAATTCTTGAAAAACTTGAAGATGAGGGAATGATTAATATTAAGAAAAAATTAATTGAAATTAGTTCTTAGCAGTAGTATTTTTTAGTTATGCCTGTCTCAAAAAAAAGAAATACAAAAAAAAATTTAGGACCAACTAAATCAAAAAAAATTTCATCTCAAATGTCAGATGTTAGTGGACCTTCACCGCGATGGTTTGTAATCACTATGTCATCGCTTATGATTGTTGGAGTCTTATTGATAGTTTTAAATTATTTAACCCTGTTACCAGGATCCGTCTCAAGATGGTATTTATGGAGTGGTTTAGCTTTCATAGGTATTGGTTTTTTAATGACAACCAAATATAACTAGTAATTAATTCTCTATCGGAGTCATTTCTTCTTTACAATGTTTAGGTGGTTCATTAGCAACAACGGATTGTAATTTAACTGTCAATTCTGTTCCGCATACATTACATATAAAAGATTGAGAGGTCTCTAAAACGTCTGTTGGGTCAATTTCGGGAGGAACGCTTGCTAATGATCCAATTGAGTTTTTTAAAAATCGAAATATTACAACACCTATAAAAAAGGCTATTAAATATTCCATTAAATTGTTAAATATCTATAAACAGAGATTATTACCGCAACTATTACCCAAGCAATCGCCACACCTTTTGGATTTGTTTTAAGATATGACTCTCGAAATTTTTTTTCTTCAAGAACATCGTCGATGGATTCTTTCAGTTCTCTTAATTCGCTTTCAGTTAAATTTTCAAAGTCTTTTCTATCCATAATATAAGATTAGCTTGTTGTGGAGATGATGGGACTTGAACCCACGACCCCCTGCTTGCAAAGCAGGTGCTCTTCCAGCTGAGCTACATCCCCTCGCAACTTTTATTATGCCTTGAATTTGTCCGTAAATGAAAAAATTTTAGAAATATTTCATATTCATTACTAATGTAGATAGAGCGAAAGGGCCTATAGCTCAGCCTGGTTAGAGCGCATCCCTGATAAGGATGAGGTCGTTAGTTCAAATCTAACTAGGCCCACTTACTTTTACCTTAAATATATAAATAAAATATATGCTTCCCCTACGTTTCCCCTACTTTTAGAATTTAATTATGAAAAAATATATTCTTATTTTCTTAATCGTCACAAACTGTACAAGTGAGAATCCGAATATAGAGACAGAACAAACATCGACAACACAAATTAGTTTTACGTCTGCAACAACCTTAATTAGTGAATATGATCAGTTAAAAGAGGGTGATAAGAAAAGTTACAAGATAAGAAAATACTGGATTCAAAATATTCTTAAAGATGTTCCTAAGATGACAGAAGAAGAAAAAAGTATTTCTTACAAAGAAGCTGATAATCCAAATGAATATGTATATCTAGACAATGGAGCTAGTTGTGAGCTTGATGTAGGAGGAACTATCCACGGAAGCCTTATTGACGAAAATTTTCAATTAGATTTTGATAAAATCAATAACAATAATTCATCTTCAACACTTGAAAAAATGGAAGACACTTTATTCAATGATGGCTATCAAATCACTTTAGAAGTTTCATACAATTGTACAAAAGATGGTAAATTTTCTTGGCTATATGGTCCATTATTTTTTCAAGATGGCCAGTGGTGGTCATTTACAGATACAGATGATATCGACTTTCCGGCAGGTGAGGGAAATTACTGGAGACAATCTACAAGAGTAAAAGTCAATTTAGGTACTAAATCAAAATGGGAAATCTGTAGCGACAATATCAACTCAGATGAATGTGGAGTTGAATACAATCCAACAACTGAATTCTTTTGGGGATATTCAAAATTTTTCATTGAATTGAGAGAAAAAATAACAATTTGGGATAAGAACTCTAGAACAATGTTGAGAAATAGTGAAATTGCATATCCGGAAGAACTGCTTCCAATTATGAGTTCGCCTGTATTTGATATTGAAGAATTTGGTGAGACATATAACTGCTATATCTATCCAATGGCAAGTATGGTTTATTACATAAGAAATCATGGATATCCTCAACCATTAAGCTCTGTTGAAAATGGTGAGGAAAATTTTATTAATTGGCCAGAAGTCTATTGGTTATGCCTCAAAGAAGAAATTCAATTTCCAAATGAAATTGGCGGTGGATTCAAAGATTTCAACAACGGAGACTTTTATCTTGGACAAGGACCACCAGTTTTAAGAGGAGATTTTGGAAATAGAGATCCTAATCCGCGTTACGCAAGTTGGATTATGTGGGGGCCCTCTAATCCAGAAAATGATTTCGATAATGACTTAAAACCTGTAAAAGAATTCAATATAACAAAATTTTATTGGTGGTTTGATGATGGGTTCAACTTACTCGATTTATGTTTGAACACAATATTTACATACGAAAAAGATTATGATTTTGTTTGTTTAGATAAAGGCCTCAACAATTAGTAATGATAAAAAAAATATTTGTTGGAAGAACAAGTAGATTGCAGTTTTTTACCTTAAATTTATTATTTTTTGTATTTGTTATTTGGATTGAGTCACCAATTTCTCTTTGGGCTAACTTTGGAAACGGAATACGAGGAGTCATGTTGTTTTTTCCTTTTTTTACTATCTTATGTGTCAGGAGATATCATGATGTCGGTCTTTCTTTATTCAGAGATTCATTAAATATTGGAAAATTCTCATATTTTCATTTAATTAAAACATTATTTCTAAAAGGAAACCCTTTTGATAACGAATTTGGTAAACCACCTATGTTTTAAATTTAGATTAAAAAAGCAAACAAACATTAAAACGTTTTACTCGTCAATGTGTCAATCTATTATTAAATTATGAAAAAGTTTCAGACTTTTATATTTACACTTTTGTTTATAACTTGTACAGCTCAATATCCAGAGTCTACAAAAATTATTAATTCAACAGATTATGTATGGTGTGTTTCAAATATATTTAAAGTAACCGCAGGTCAATATTTAGTTGAAGATGGAAGTGAAGTTACAGCAATAGGTAATGTAGAGATCAGTGATTCGGACAGGCTTGAAGGTAGAGATTTATATATTTCTTTAAAAAATTCAATAGAAATTGTTGAGTATCCTGAAAACACTGGCCTAACAACTGAAGGATTTAATTCAACATTCATTGATAAAGACAAACAATTAGAAAACCCCAGTCAATTCATTACTACCTTAGAAGTTGTTAAAGAAACATATGAAAGTAATAGAATTAGTAATTTGAAAAGTCAAGATGGCGAATTAGAAGTTCTTCTTCAAGATTTTGAAGTGATGAGTGAGGTTTGCAAAATATGGAGAGATGCCAACGAATAATCTAACCAAGAAGTCTTATATTTTCTTAAAGACTATTTAAGAAAACAGCCGTAAATGAAAGAATAAGGGCAAGTACTATTGCATAAAATCCTGTTCTGTCCTTGTCTTCTTCAGGAACAAACTCCGGAGATATATCTTCAACTCTTCCTTTGAGATCCTTTTGGCTAAATTCAATTGGTGGGATATCATCTTTTCCAGAATTAGTAATCTTACTATCTAAAATATTTATCTCTTTTTTAAGCTTTTTAATTTCCCTATCCATATCATTTTTAATTTTTTCAATTTTCTTTTTATCAGAACTATCTTGCTTTAATTTTGTCAACCTCGTTAACTCATCTTCAAGTTCTTCAACTGATTTTTCTGACATATTTTGAAAAAATCTTTCTATTAAGTCGTCATAGGTTTTTATATCAATTACTCCTTTTAACAAAAGCCTTTCTAGATCTAATGCTGAATACTCTCCTCTTGCAACCTTACCTTCTAGATTTGAAATAGCTTTTTTGTTAAATTTATTCATATAAGTCTCGTCTTAATTTTTGAATTTCCTCGATTAATTCATCTTTTTTTGATTCTTTATCAAGAATCGACTTGAGTTCTTTTTCCTTCAAGTCTCTTTCATCCTTCAATTTTTCAATTTGGACTTTTAAATTCGATAGCTCTTTATTTGAATTAATCAAAGCTTCTTCACCCTGTGTATCCTGTGAACCGTTAATGTCTAATTCTTGAGAAATATTTTTAATTTTTTCTTTAGTATTATCGTCATTTTTTTCATATTGTTTTTGTATATCTAGTGGTTTGATTTCTTGGTTAAATACTGGCAATATTTTATCTTTAAAGGCATAAATCCAAAACCCAATTACTAAACTAATTATTCCAAATCCGACTATATTACAGCTAATTACACCTTCTGTTGAACTAAGATTTGTTGATATTTCTGCTACCCTTCCCCCAGCTCTTCCATTAAAACTACACATACCTTGTCCGAGAACTCTAAATCCAGTGGATAAAGAAATTAGTGAAAGTCCGATGGTGATGATAAGCCTTATCATGTGATTATTTTCTCATAAAACCCCTACATTTCCCCTACATTTTTAAAGAAATTATATTCATAGGTTTTCATAGGTTTTCATAGGTATTCGAATGAGCCTATAATCATTGGGCTAAAAATAATCATACGTTCTCGTAGGTCATCGTATGCTTATGTTCTTACCTGATAAGGATGAGGTCGTTAGTTCAAATCTAACTAGGCCCACCTTTATTCTGATAAGATAAAAATATGAAAAAAATTTTATTTTCATTTTTAATTTTTATTGTATGTGGTGGTACAGAAGTAGTTGAAAAACCTACAACTACCACGCAACAAGAAACTACATCTACCACTCAGCAAGAAACTACATCTACCACTCAGCAAGAAACTACAACTTCAACTATTTTAATTAACGTTAATGTTGATGCTTCAAATTTTTGTAAGGAAAATCCAGACCATCAACAATGTCAGGGATATGAATCAGAAAATAATGAGGGTTATGGAAACATGCAAGGTAGTGAAGAAATGCCATCCAATGACAGTCCTCCATTATTAAAAAATTTATTAATTCTTAACTGGGGCCCTTACGATTCTTCTTCAGGAATATCTGGTGATTTTGAATTTAGATCAGAACTTCAATTAGTTTTTTTTGATGAATTTGGTAGAGTTCACTCTGCTGGTACGCCTGGAGAGTATGATAACCCCACATTTGAATATAAAGTACCAAGAGATACATTAATTTATATTCCTATTGATGGAATCATAGACTTTTTTCAATTCCAACCAACAACAAGTTATAAACAAGATGATTGGGAGCTTATGATTAAGCCATCAAGAAGCAGTGACTGGGCAGTAGTTATTGACCATATTGTAAGTATAAGTTGTGATAGGTCAAGTAGAGAAGTTTGTGCGAATCCAATAACTATCAATGGAGAGGAAATATATAGTGGTATGAATGTAAGTGCTGGTGATTTATTAGGCTATGTTGGTAACTATGAAGATGGAGAAGGTGGTAGCGTTTTTGGTAGAACTGAAATTAGTATTGGTAAATACATAAATGCCGGAAACCAAAGAGACTTTAATAATTTCTGCCCTACTAATTATTTAGATCCAACCGTAAAAGATTCCATTCGAGCTTCTATAGATCAAATAATGGCTTCCTATGAATCTTGGCTTGGTGATTCTAATTTTTACAATGAGTCAAATATGGTAGCACCTGGTTGTTGGTATAGTGAGATCTACGAATCACAGGGGAAAACAACTCCAACGAAGTAAATTATAGTTTTTCCAAAGAACCTTCCTCTTTCAGTAACCATTTTTTTTGGTTTATTCCACCCTTTAAACTGTATCCCCCAACTGAACCGTCTGACCTAATAACCCTATGGCATGGAATAATTTGAGGATATGGATTTTTTCCGCAAGCATTTGCAACAGCCCTCGATGAATTTGGAAATCCAATATTTATAGCAATTTGTTTATAAGATCTTGTTTCTCCATAAGGTATTTTTGATATTTCCTTCCAAACCATTTTTTGAAAATTTGTACCTCTTAGTATCATTCCATAAGTTTACTTGTTATCAATTATTGATATTTACCAATGAGATATAGAATTTTGTAAGGAAGAAATGAACAAACACTCAACTCAAATTTCAAACGTTTTAATAATTGGAAGTGGTGGCGCTGGACTAAGAGCAGCTATCGAAGCAAAAGAGCAAGGTATGGACGTTATTGTTCTTGGAAAAAGACAACGAACAGATGTTCATACTGTTCTAGCTGCTGGGGGGATCAACGCAGCATTTGGAAATGTGGATCCGGAAGATTCATGGGAGCAACATTTTGCTGATACTTATATTGAAGGCTATGGCCTGTCTGAACCTGAAGTAGTTGAGATAATGGCAAAAGAATCTCCAATGCTTGTAGAAGAAATCGACAAATGGGGAGCAAACTTTGCAAAACTTGAAAACGGAAAGATTGACCAAAGATTTTTTGGAGCTCATACTTATAGGAGAACCTGTTACTCAGGTGACTATACAGGTAGATCTATTCTTTTTGCATTAATAAATAAAGCAAAATCACTTGATATACCAATTTATGACTCTCAATATGTTTCAGATCTTTTAGTCGAGGACAATGTATGTTTTGGTGCAATGGCTTTTGACATTCAAAGTGGAGAAAGAACAGTTTATCTTGCAGATTCTGTGATTATTGCTGCGGGTGGGCATACACGACTTTGGCGAAAAAGTTCCTCTAGAAGAAATGAAAATACCGGTGATGGCTTCTTTTTAGGACTAAAAGCTGGATGTAAATTGAGTGACATGGAAATGGTTCAGTTTCATCCTACAGGTATGGTTATCCCTGAAGAGATGGCTGGAACTTTAGTAACTGAGGCTGTCAGAGGTGAAGGAGGCAAACTCGTCAATAGTGAAGGTGAAAGATTTATGAAAAACTACGATAGTGAGCGAATGGAACTTTCAACAAGAGATAGAGTTGCAATGGCTAACTACACAGAAATTGTTGAAGGTAGAGGATCTCCGAATGGAGGAGTCTATCTAGATATAAGTCACAAAGGAAAAGATTTCATTATTGAAAAACTCCCAAGAATGTATAGACAATTTCTAGACACCTTAATGATAGATATTTCAAAAAGCCCAATGGAAGTATCACCAACAGCACATTACTCCATGGGTGGTATCGTTGTCTCACCTGAAGAACATTGGACAGGTGTAGAAGGGCTTTATGCTGCAGGTGAAGTCACTGCAGGTTTACATGGTGCAAATAGATTAGGAGGCAACTCCTTGGCAGAAATTTTAATTTTTGGAAAACGAGCTGGTTCAGCAGCTTCTAAAAGATCCAAAGAGATAGATGTACATATAAGATCTAAAAAGGTAATAGAGCAAGCACATGAAAATTTAAATTCAACAATAAAAAACGGTTCTGAAGTCGCAAGACCTTTACAAAGAGCTCTAAGAAATATCATGTGGGAATATGGTGGAGTTGTTAAAAGTGGTGAAAGGTTGAATAAAGGGCTATCTGAACTTGAAGACCTTAAGGTTGCATCTCAAGATTTAGATGTCCGCCCGGATTCTGAAGGTTATCAAGACCTAATGCTTGCTTTTGACCTTGAGGCATCAATCGTTTCTTCTGAGGCAACACTAGTTAGTGCATTAAATAGACAAGAAAGTAGGGGAGCACACCAAAGAGAAGATTTTAAAGATTTAGATAACAATGAAAATGTTAATGTAAGAGTAGAGCTTGAAAAAGAAAACAATTTAAAGTTAACAAAAGACAAAATCCCTACACTTAAAAAAGACCTCAAGAATTTGATTGATAAAACTAAAGAAATTAAAGATTTTGAAGGAATGCTTCTAGAATAATTAAAAGTTATTTGATTTAATTTTAAACAAATCTTCATTACCAGATTTAATAGCATCTATGTATCCAGATGCTAATGGAAGAAGTTGTTCTAAATAAAATTTAGATAGGGTAATTTTATCTTTATAAAATTCATCATTAGATTCAGTAAATTTTTCATGAGCTTTTACTAGGGCCTTACCCATATAATGACCTCCTAATACTTGTCCAAACATTTTTAAAAATGGCGTTGCTGAACCACTTGCATCAGCTAATTCTCCATCAATCAATAAACCCGTAATTGATTCAGTGACATTTTTTAGTTCATTAATGTGAAATTTCAAAGTATTAGATAAGTGATTAAAATTTTCAAGTTTTTCAATTTCAGAGACAGTTGATTGCATTTCACCAAAGAGTTTACTAACTGCATTACCTCCATCTAATGGAATTTTTCTAAACAATAGATCTAAAGCTTGAATTCCATTTGTTCCTGCATAAATAGGTGCTATCCTTGCATCTCTAAAATACTGTGCAATACCAGTTTCTTCAACATAACCCATACCTCCATAAACTTGTATGGCTGTAGAGGTTAATTCAACACTAAGATCTGAAATCCATGATTTACCAATTGGTGTTAATAAACCGCATCTTTCCTCACCAAAATCTTTTAACTCATCCTCGGCAAAGTAAGATAGGTCTAACATCATCTGACTATCGTACATCATATAACGCATTGCATCTGAGTATGACTTCATGGTCATAAGCATTCTTCTGACATCTGCATGGTCAATAATTGTGGAGTTTTTGGCGTCTTCCTTAGACATTCCAACTGGTCTACCTTGAACCCTATCTCTTGCGTATTGAGCAGCACCTTGTAGAGCACCAATCGTACATGCAAGCCCATGTCCTCCAGCTCTTATTCGGGCCTCATTTATCGTCGTGAACATATAATGAAGTCCTCTATTTTCTTCACCAACCAGATATCCAATAGATTCGTTATATTCCATGACGCAAGTTGGACTTCCATGAATACCCAACTTTTCTTCAATTGAAATACAATTTACGTTATTTCTAGCGCCAAGAGATCCGTCTTCATTTATTAATATTTTTGGAACAATAAACATTGAGATACCCTTTGTTCCTTCAGGAGCCCCTGATAGTCTTGCAAGAACTAAGTGAATAATGTTTTCTGAAAGATCGTGCTCTCCAGACCCAATCCAAATCTTTGTTCCGGTTAGTTTAAAAGTACCATCGCTTTGTGGTTCTGCTTTTGTAGTTATGTGATTTAAGTCGGATCCTGATTGTGGTTCACTAAGATTCATCGTTCCTGTCCACTCTCCGGAAACTAATTTTGGTAAATATTTATCTTTCTGTTCTTTACTTGCATTAAAGTTAATTCCTGAAATAGCTCCAATGCTCAATCCAGGACCTAATACAAATGACATATTTGCAGCACATAAGACCTCGAGGGTTCCACCAGATAATGTGTAAGGCATACCACCTCCACCAATTTCTGTAGGCAATGACATTGATGCCCACCCTGCTTTTTTGAATTTTTCATAGGCATCTTTGTAACCAGGAGGCATTTTAACTTCCCCATTATTGAATATAGCTCCTTCAGAATCACCAATTGAATTTATAGGCGCTAAGACTTCTTCTGCAAATTTTGCGCACTCTTCTATAGCTGGAATAGCAATCTCAGAACTAAAATCTTTAAATCTATCAATATTTTGTAGAGTTTCATAAGAATTTAAAACATCGTATGCAAAAATTACATCCTTTACAGGTGCTTTGTAGGGAACTGCCATATTTCAATCATAAAGATTGGTTGTTATAGCAAAAATTAAAAATTCAAAAGAATTTCTTCGAACATGTTAATTTTGATATAATTAATCAAACATGTAGAGAAGGTTAAGACCTCGGCAACCTGGATGACTATCCAAGGTGCTAGTAAATGTGGCAAAAATGCAACTAATTAGTCAAAATCCTTCTCCAAAAAAGGAGAAATATGAAATTTAATTCAAAATTAATCCACGCAGGTTATGATTCTGATGCTAATTCTGAAGGATCTATAACAGTTCCGATATATAAAACAACAGCATATCAATTCAACAACACTGAGCATGCTGCCAATTTATTTGGTTTGAAAGAGTTTGGGAATATTTATTCTCGACTGGGAAATCCAACTGTTGGGGCTTTAGAAGCAAGACTGACTGATCTTGAAGATGGTGCTATGTGTGTAGCTTTATCATCAGGTACATCAGCTGTAATGTACTCTCTTATAAACATAATGAGCCAAGGCGATAATTTTGTTACAGCAAATCAACTTTACGGTGGTACATACACAATGTTTGATAATATTTTGCCAGAATATGGTATTGATTCAAAAAAAGTTGATATTACTGATTTTAAGGCTGTTGAGGAAGCTATAGATGATAAAACCAGAGCAATTTATTGTGAAACAATAACAAATCCTGGATTAGTTGTAGCTGATGTTACTGCATTATCAGAAATAGCACACTCTAAAGGTATCCCCTTAATTGTTGATGCTACATTTACAACTCCCGCAATTCAAAAATCATTTGATTTTGGTGCTGATATAGTTGTCTATTCTTTAACTAAATGGATGTCAGGTCATGGACGTGTGATTGCCGGAGCCGTAATTGAAAAAGGCGGCTTTGATTGGGGTAATGGAAATTTTCCACTTTATGACAAACCAGATACTAGTTATGGAGGAATGAGATGGGGGCATGACCTAGGAGAATTAAGTAACGTGGCATACTCATTGAGACTGAGAACCGTACCACTAAGAAATCTTGGAGCAAACATGTCACCTGAGACAGCATTTGAAGTAATGAGTGGACTTGAGACTCTTGGTCTTAGAATGGATAGGCATTGCGAGAATGCTTTAAAAGCTGCGGAATATTTATCTAATCATGAACTCGTAGAATGGATAAGATTTCCGGGATTAAAAGATGATCCAGCCTATGATCTTTCAGAAAAGTATCTAAAAGGTACTGGAGGAACCATGGTTGTATTTGGAATTAAAGGTGGAAAAGATGCAGGTCAAAAATTTATAGATAACTTAAAAATGTTTAGACATGTTGCAAATGTTGGAGATACTAGATCTTTGGCGATACATCCGGCTACAACAACTCACTCTCAATTAGATGATGAGCAGCTTATTGCTGCAGGATCTCCTCCAGAGTTAGTAAGACTCTCAATAGGTATCGAAGATATTGAAGATATCATTGAGGATTTATCTCAAGCCCTTGAAAGCACAAAATAAAATAAAAAAGAATTAAAAATTATTTTCTAACAGTTGAACCAACAACTAATGCTGCTGAAATTATTATTAAGTTTTTAACTATATACTGACCTTCTAGTGTCAAACCAAAAGGAAAATTTGTAAAACATACTTCTGGAAATAATACTAAAGGTAAGAATGTGCCCGGCATTTGAATAAATAGTAAAAAGATAGATACTCTGATTAGCGGCTTTACGATCATGGTAATGCCAATTACAACTTCCCAAATTCCTAGAATAGGTACAAATGTTTTTGGATTTTCAAACCAATAAACTGTATTTTCTACAAGCTCTTGAGCGGGACTCAGACCCAATGGCTTTAAAGCTCCAAACCATATATAAATGATACCCAGTGAATATCTAAGTAAAGTTAAACCCCATTTTGACATAAATTCAGTAATGAAAATATCGAGATCGTCAAAGTTTTTAATATTTCTCACAAAGCTAATCTAGCTAAGTATTTAAATAATACGAAAATGAGACTTTATTATTATCTAAAAATTATATAAATTAAAAAAGAATTACTAATCCAAGATATTGCAAAAATAAATACTATAAAAAATATCTTTACATTTTTAATTACTCCAAAAAAAGACAATGTTAAAACTAAGCCAGAGCTTATAAGAAGTCCGAACAAAAAAGCAAGGCCTATCGTCAATCTAAATTAACCTCTGATTGTTTATTGTCTTTTGAAGAAGAGTGTTTGTGGAGAAATTTTCCTATTTGCTCGAATGCGGAAATTGTTTCTGGCATATTTACGTCAATATGGAAAACATGATACATGCCTGTCCATTCGTAATACTCATGAATACAATTGTCTCTTTCTAAAGCTTCCTTTAAAGTCCTAGAATCAGATAATAATAATTCTTCAGTTCCAACCTGAATCATAATTGGAGGACAATTTTCATAATTCCCTTCAATTGGAAAAATAAGTGGATTATTTATATCCGCATCCTCTTCATTCAAATAACCATCATAAAGATGATCATTGTTTTCCCATACTTTTTTTATCGTTGGTCCTAAAAGAATATCTCGATCAGCCATTTCTAAATTATAGGTATCTCCAGAACCTGCAGGATCCGCCCATGGTGACAATAAAGCTAATGCATTTGGCATTTCTTGGCCATCTTCTTTTAACTTTAAAAGAGTGATTAAAGCTAAGTTTCCTCCAGCAGAATCACCTCCTATGGATATCTGATTATTTGAAAAACCATAGTCATTAATCAAAGATTGAAATGTTTTAATACCATCTTCTAATTGAGCAGGATATTTATGTTCAGGACCTAATCTATAATCTGGAACAAATACTGTAGTTTTTGTAATATCAGCCAAGTAACTTACAAGAGAATAATGAGACTTTGGACTACCTAATGAGTACCCACCTCCATGAAAGTATAAAAAAATTTTTTTAGGATCAGAATTAGGAGTAGTGATTTTCCACGTTTTTACTCCGTCAAGATAAATCTCTTCTTTTACTGTTCCTTTAACTTTTGGCCCTATTACACCCTGAAGATTAATGAACCATCTAATAAAGCTTCTTCTTGTTTTGCTCATACTGTTTGGATTTTTATACATTGAAGCTATAAATCTAGAATATGACTTGAATCTTTTTATACTTTCTTCAGCTTCTTTACTTAACATTTAATCTTATGATAGGTGTATTAATTTATGTTGCACCAAATTCTTTAGATAGAAATAGCTCCAAATCGTCTAAACTCTCTAAAATATCCTCACCATAATTGAATAATCCCCAAATAAAATTATTTATCGGTTTTACTGAATTAGCATTTACCCCTATCAATCTTTTTCCAGATTTATATGCATAGCCGATTTCAGCAGCAGTACCTGAATCAACATCTCTACCTGTCAAAAGAGCTATAACAATATCTGCCGATTCCAAGAATTCCATATCTTTATCAAAAACATTTACTTTTTTTTCTTGAGTAAATTCCCCTGTTACTAATCCAGCATCTCTATGAGGTAAAAAAGTAGAGATTCCAGATCCTTCAACTGTCTCAGCGATCTTTTCTAAATATTCTCGCTCGTGATCATCAAATAATGGACCGGCAATATAAGCTTTAATCATATCTACATTTTATTTAAAAATTCTTTGATTTCTACAAGTCCTTTATAATTTAAAACATTATCCGACATGGAGTTAATACTTTCTAATATTTTTGTGTCCCAAACATCGTGTAAAGGATAGACATTTACTTTAATTAAAAATAAACTTGTCATTTCATCTATTGGTGTAGAAGTCTGGGTTTCTAATCTAAAATATAAATTTTCAAATGTTGTTAGTTTTGGTTTTTTTAATTTTGGATGTTCGCTTAAATCTTTACTTGTAGTGACTGTCCAAACCCATCTTTGTATCTTTTGCTTACACATATATTCAGACAGTTTTCTACTGGAAGAAATTAATTTAGAATTATCTGCAACTGGTTCATGAATAAATGAAAAATCTTTTCCTAGTTTTTCTGAAAAATCCCATCCGCTTGGAAAACATATTGAACCAAGTTCCATTTTTCCATTAAACATTACAGCAAAATCTTCTTCTAACTTAAGTGATAAGTCTTTAATACCTAAAGACTTATCAAATCCAAGATAAAACAACAATTTATGTAACAAATTGTTTTCTATTGATATATTTGTTTGACCATAAATATTTTCATTAAAGTATTTAATTTGTTTTTCTTTCTCAAATATATAGTTTTTATCAGGACTTTTATTAAAGACAGGACCATCAAACCTGATCATTGATGGATTGTTTGAAAATGGGATTTTTACGTAATCTAAATTCATTACTATTAAGTTTATATAAAGGAGAAAAATTATGGATACAGGAGTACTTTTACTTCACGGTCTGTTCGAGCATAAAGGAAGACACCAAATAAATTCAGATTGGTTTAAAAATTTAAATATCTCACCTTATTTAATTGATCTTCCAGGTCATGGTGAACACTCGTCCACTAAAGGACATATTGATTCATGGGACGAAAATAATGAGGCTCTTAAAAAAGGGTTTCAAAATTTAGAAAATTACCCAAAAAAAATAATTTTTGGACATTCTTATGGTGCTCTAATTGCAACTTATGGGGTGATTAATAAAATAGTTGAACCTGATTTTCTTATATTGTCTGCTCCATTGTTTAAGGATAACTATCCAAAATTTATGAGATCACTTTCAAAACCATTGGGAAACTTAGCACCAAAATTAAGAACTATATCACCTATTACAAAAAGAAATTTATCAACAGATAGAGATGTAGTACAAAATTATTTTAACGACCCATTAGTTTTTCGTACTTTTTCATTCAAATTAGGTTCTGAAATTGCAACTGTTCAAGATTATGTACAAGAGAATATCAATAAACTATCAATACCAACAATTGTTCTTCACGGGGACAATGACAAAGTTTGCCCAATTGATGGAAACGAAAAAATTGCAACTCTTCAAAATGTTAACTTTGTTACTGTAAAGAACTCGATGCATGAAATTTTAAATCAAGATACAAGAATGTTTGTTTTAAGCGAAATTCATAAATGGATCAAGGAAAATAACATATCTTAATTTTCTTATTGCAAAATATTTGCAATAACTGAATTCTTTCTTATAATTTTTATATGCACGTACCTGATGGATTTATTAACGCGCCTGTATCAGCCGCAACTGGATTAATTAGTTTAGGCACAATATGGGCATATATAAGAAGCGCAAAAAATTTAGTAGCTGATCGTTTGATAGCATTGACAGGAATGATGTCAGCTTTAATTTTTGTATTACAAATGATAAATTTTCCTATAGCAGCTGGAACAAGTGGGCATCTTTTAGGAGGAGCTTTGGCTGTAATTGTATTAGGACCTAGTCTTGGAATTATTTGTATAGCTATTGTTGTTGTAATTCAATCATTACTTTTTGCTGATGGTGGATTAAGTGCACTTGGAGTGAATTTGTTAAATATGGCAGTCGTAACATCTGTAATTGGATGGATAGCTATTTCCACCTGGAAAAGAGTTTTTAATGAAAGTTACTCGTCAATTATCTCTGGGTCATTTGTGGCTGGTTTACTTTCTGTTGTTTTTTCCTCAATAGCATTTGTTCTTGAGTATGCCATTGGAGGAACTGTTGCTGTACCGCTTGGAAATGTTTTAATCGCAATGATTTCAAGTCACTTGTTAATAGGTATAGGTGAGGGAGTAATTACAGCATTAATTGTTTCTTTACTTTTAAGGGTTCGGTCTGATCTAGTTTATGTAAATCAAAACAAAAATCAGAATGATAAAGCAACTTCGTTTTATGGATTATTTATAATTCTTATCCTATCGCTTACATTACTTACTCCTTATGCATCGTCTTCACCAGACGGGCTGGAGTCCGTGGCAGAAACATATGATTTCAATGAAGAATCAGGAATAATATTGTTTCTAGACGATTATGGAATAAAAAATATAAATAATAATTTTTTATCAACTGTTCTTAGTGCTGTTTTAGGGGTCGTTGTTATCGTTGCAATTTTTAATATTTATCTGAAAGTTAAAAACAAAAATTAAAAGTGGGAAAAAATTTATTATTTTTTTTTGAAATATGTAAATTTTTTCATTAATTTAGTATTAACTTTTTGTGAAGAAAATCTTTTTAGATAATCATTACAAGAAGGGTAAGAGATAACCCTTGAAGCAAGTTAGTTTTGGCAACAAAACAAGCGGAGTATTCAAGGGTTTTCTCATTTTTTAAGTAAATATATAAAAAGTCCAATTATGCCGAAAATATGTTTCTATTAGAATTCTTATATTAGAACACTAACAAAACTTAAATTACTGGAGGAAGAATGAGAGACGACCTGATGGTTCAAGAACAGGTTGATAGTGTTTGGCAACATATGGTCGGAGTTATTTGCCTGAACATGACAAACAGAAAACAAGTCAAAAGTGTTCTTCCAGTACTTTTCAAAAAATATCCTGACCCAAAAACTTTTTTAAAGGGGAAGGCGAAATATCAGGCTAAATTATTAGAACCATTGGGTATGAAAAATATCAGAACAGCGAGGCTTAGAAGAATGAGTAAGGAATTCTTAGAATGGGACCATAAAGATGCATCCCAACTACATGGGATTGGGAAGTATGGAAGTGATAGTTATAGAATATTTTATAAGAATGAGATACCTGACGATGTAGAAGATAAAGAACTTAAAAAATATATTGAGAATCTAAATTGTTAACATTGCATAATCTTAAAATAAAAAACTCTTTCATAGCCTTTAATTAGAAAACTCATCTTTTGTGGTTAACAATAAAGACAAAAAGATAAATAAACCTGAAATCAAGATATTTTTATTAAATGTTTCTCCTAGAAATATAACGCCTGCTGAAACTCCAACGACAGGAACCAAATAATCAATCGAAGCAACTTGTAATGCACTTACTCTTTGAATTAGCCAAGTGAATGAAAGAAATGCTCCTAAGTTGCATACAACTAAAATTCCCAATCTTAAAAATTGTGAAATATTAAGAATGTCAATTCCTACACCTGAAATAAAAAAAGTTAATAATGTCAAAAAAACCACAAGTGGATATTGAAACGTTAACCAACTACTGACTTTGTATTTTGGAGCAAATTTTCTATTTAATACAGTTGCGAGTGCGATACATTGAACTCCTAAAAAAGCGAGTGAACCACCTAAGAAAATATTACCTTGGTTGAGTAAGCCTGTTTCTTGGGTAATAAATAAATAAGCTATCCCCGAAAAACCAACAAAAACTGAAATATATTTAAGCCTCGATATTTTTTCTTGTTTTAATAAAAGTTTTACCCACATGACAGTAAAAATTGGAGCGGAACTTACAAGAAGAGTGACTAATCCAGAAGATATGTACTGTAGTGCAAATATAAATGCCCAACTTACCAAAAAGATTGAAGCAATACTTGTATAAGAAGCTTCTTTTAGAAGTTGTTTATCAAAAGGATCTCTATTAAAGATCACGTAATAAAAAAAAAGTAAAGTACCAATAATTAAAACTCTTGCTGTAACTAAAAAAATTTCATTTAATCCCTCTATTAAAAGACTTCTTACAATAACGTTTCCGGATCCCCACATAATTCCAGCAGTTAAAACTGCTGCGATAGTTTGTAAAAGAGAAGGTTTTTTGAGAGATTGAAAATTATTATTTTTCATTCTAGAAATGTTAATAATAAATCTGAAATAGAACGTTTAAATAGCATATTAAGTAGAATTGAATTAACGGGAGCAAAATGCTGAGAGGGTTTAAAAACCGACCGTATGAACCTGTTAGGTAATTCTAGCGAAGGGAAATTCGAAACTCTTACCCCGTTTAAAGAAATGAGGTAATTTTGAAGTTAAGCACAAACGCTTTGACCAGTTATATTTTAATATTTTCAATACTGGTATTTTTTATAGTATTAACAAGTAAATTATCAAGTAAAAAAAGTACCGAGGGTTTTTTTGTAATGCTGAAGTCGCAAAAAACTTTAAATTTAACATTAAGTTTTTATGCAAGCGGAATGGGTTTGTGGATTATTGCATCTCCAGCTGAGGTTGGCTGGTATGGTCTAGGATTTGACGTTATTGGCTACGCTATTTCAGCGGCAACGCCTTTCATTTTGTTGTATTTTGTAGGTCCAAAAATTGTCCGAACAGTTCCAGACAAAGCAACTCTTCCGCAATATATAAAAGAACAATATGGAAATTTTGCACAGATTTTTGTATCAATAGTCGCAATAATATACATGTCTGCTTTTTTAATAGCTGAATTCGCATCTATAAATTTTTTGTTTCCAGAGATTTCTGGGACGTCTGGTCTAATAGTCTGTATTTCTATAGCTGTGGTAACTTTCATTTATCTAAATTTATCTGGCTTTAAAGCATCTTTAGTTACTGATAGATTCCAAGGTATATCAATAATCGTATTGCTATCAATTGTTTTATCTCTATGGATTAGCCAAAATGGATTTGATAATATTATGCAGGCATCTAATACAGGTGGTCTTTCAACATTTACCTTCCCAAGTTTTAAATCCGCAATAGCAGTGATTCTTGCAGTTACTGCAGCAGAAATATTTTCACAGGGATACTGGCAGAGAACTTATTCAGCTGTTGATGAACATGTTATAAAAAAATCTTCTGTATTGGCTGGTTTAGGATGTTTTTTAACTGTATTAATTCTTGGAGTAGCGGGATCTGCTGGGGCAGGATTTGGAATAGAAAATCCCTCTCTCAGTTTTATTCAACAGATAGAATTCAACAGTTTTTCAAGAATCCTTGTTATTGCACTCTGCACAATGCTTGTGGCTTCAAGTATTGACACTCTTCAAAGTGCTATTGCTTCAACAATGGCCTTAGATATTGTAAAAAGAGGTGTTTCAGAAGCAAAAATAATAAGTCTTATAATAACTTTTGGTTCTTTATATCTTTCTTTCTTTGTAACTAATATTTTTTCAGTCTTTCTTTTTGCTGATCTCTTAGCAGTCTGTCTTGTATTTCCAGCATTTTACAAAATAAGAATGAGTAAGACTAGTCAAGGTATTACTATTCCGTTCTCTTTAGGATTTACAGCTTCGATCTTGTATAGATTTTATTTTATTGATCTTGAAGTTAATCCCGGTGGATTATTTATTCCAACTGATCTTTATGGTCTAGCTGATCTTAATACATTTGGAATTGGTTTTATATTTTCAATAATTGGCACACTTGCTTTTAACAGAATAAGATAAAGTAAATAATTACAAATGAAACCTAAAAATATATCTGACTTTGTTACCTTGTCTGAAATTGTAAACAAGAAATCTTCTCTTGTTCTTAAGGCAACAAAAATGAATCTCGATAATAACTCGTATGAATCTTCTATTTGGAAATTTTCAAGAAATGAGTGGATTGAATTAAAAAAATCTTCAAACTGGAATTTCTCAAATCCAAAGTACTCAAATACCAAAAATTCAATTTCTTTTATTAAAACACCAAAATCGTCCGATATTTTAGATCCTCTAGAGAAAAAAGGAAATTCACTTACAAATAAGCTTGTTACAAGAACAGGCAATCAGGAGAAGGTAATTTTCGAAACAGAAGATACAATCTCTAATTATATTTGGAGTGAAAAAGATGAGTTTATTTATGTGATTACAAAAGAGTGGTCGAGTGACTATAAAAATATCAAGAGTAAGACAGACCACCCTCTAAAAATAGATAAACTTCCGTTTAGGTTTGATACGACTGGAACAATATATAACAAAAGATTTCATATCTATGAAGTTAGCATCTCTACTTTAAAAACAAAAAAAATCATAGATGGAGACAAAGAATCTCTATTATCTATTTCTTCATTGATTGAAATGGATTCAAGCCTTTTCTTCATATCGAGTAAACACAATGAAAAAGGGACTATGTTAGAAAATCAAGTACTTAAGTTTTCAAAATCAAAATTAAAAGTACTAAATACTGGTGGAATGTGGGAACAAATTTTTTCTTTTAATAATAATCTTTATGGAGTTGGGTTAGAAAATAGATTTGATTGGCCAACAAACATTAGTGTTTTCGAGCTTAATGAAGATGGAGTAGTTAGAAAAATTAAAAACGAGATTGATAGAGGTGTTATTAAAGTTAAAGTTTTTAATAATTATGTTTTTGTTTTATTTGAAGATTCAGGAAAACAATCATTATTAAAGACAGATTTTAAAGATTATGAATTTCTATCTGATGAAGAATCTATCATTTCAGATTTTACTGTTTATGATGACAAAATTTATACCCTGAAAAATAGCTTTAATCTAAAAGATGAAGTCTATATTGGTTTGAATAAACAAACTAAAAAAATATCAGAATTTAACAAAAGTTTTCATAAAAATGTAAAAGCTCATCAATGTGTATATAAACGGTTTGATACTGGGCAGTCAAAAATAGATACCTGGGGAATACTTGTTGATATAAATAGACCAACATTGCTCAATATTCATGGAGGTCCTGCGGGACAATATGGGTTTGGCTTTTTTGATGAATTTCAAGTTTATGCATCTTCAGGATTTAATGTTATAGCTTGTAATCCAAGAGGTTCATCAGGAAGAGGGCACAAATTTTTAAGAGATGTTTGTGGAAATAAATGGGGAGAAAATGACACTTTTGATGTTCTTACTAGTTTTAAAAAAATGATTCAACATTTAGGAATTAAAAATAAAGATTTTGGAATTATGGGAGGTTCTTATGGTGGTTTTATGACTTCGTGGATTATCAGTCATTATCCAAAAATGTTTAAATCAGCAATAGTAGAAAGAGCCTTACTAAATTGGGAGACCATGGTCGGGACTTCCGATATAGGAATAGGATTTCCAGAGATGTATTTACTTGATGACATGAATAGTAACTTGAATCTTTATAGAAAAAAAAGTCCAATAACGTATGCAAATAATATTGTTACACCTACATTAATAATCCATTCTGAGAAAGACTATCGGTGTCCAATTGAACAAGCGGAGCAATTGTTTTCAAATCTCAAAAGGAGAAATATAGAAACCTCAATGATTAGATTTCCTGATGAGAGTCATGAGTTATCAAGATCCGGAAAGCCTAATCATAGAATTCAGAGATTTGAATCTATAATTGAGTGGCATAAAAAACAATTAAACTAAATAAAAAAAATAAACCTCTTATCATTATTAAAGTAAATAATAGGTCTTTATGGTAAATGAATCCCAAAACCCATTAAAAGGCAAAGAACTAAGAGATCTTGCCCGTTCAAATCCAAATGAAGCTTTCAATTATTTAGAGAATAATCAAGAAATATGGCTTCAAATAGCTGAGCAAGATCCTTTTGACTCTGCGGATACATTAGAAGAATTTGAGCCTTCTGAGGCTGGAAAATTGATTACCTACCTTCCGATAAAAATCTCTGTAAAAATATTTGAATCCTTAAGACCTAGGGCAATTATTGAGATTGTAGAGGCATTAAATGAGTCCCATATAGAAGAAATTTTTAAACAAATGGATACTGAAGATGTAGTTGATGTTTTTGAGAGATCTACTGAAGATGAAACTGAAGAAATATTAGAAATACTAGATAAGTCTACAAAGCTGAATATTAATAAAAGGTTGGCTTACCCTGAAGATTCAGTTGGTCGACAAATGTCTGAAGAAGTAGCAAAAATATCAACAGGACTAAAAGTCAAAGATGCACTGAGAGAGTTAAAAGATCTCCACAATAATGTTGAAGATTTGATCTACGTATATTCAGTGAATGATGACAATGTATTAACTGGTGTTATTTCATTTCGGGAAATTGTATTTGCTGATGAAGATGAACTAATAGAAAATGTTATGATTCAAGATCCAATATTTGTAAATCCATCATCAGATCAAGAAGATGCAGCTATATTGATAAAACAATATGAATTATTAGCACTGCCGGTAGTCGATAAAAGTAATAGGCTTATTGGTCAAACTACGGTAAATACTGCTCTTGATGTTATTCAAACCGAAATTGCTGAAGACTTTTCTCAATCTTTTGGAGCAGGAGCAGAAGAAACGATATTTACACCTCTACAAAAATCAGTAAGGCTACGACTCCCATGGATTTCTATAAATATGGCTCTGGCATTCATCGTATCTATCTTGATATCACAATTTGAAGAAACTATCTCTGGGGATATTTTACTTGCAGCACTTATGCCAGTAGTTGCATTAGTTGGAGGAAATTCTGGAGCACAGTCATTAGCTATCGTAATAAGAGCACTTGCAAGAAACGATGTTTCAGACGCAAGAATTTTAGAGGTGATTGGCAAACAGACTTTGATTGGACTAATAAATGGGATATTAATAGGAATTCTTTCTTTTTTAATGTTGAGCGTTATAGGTTTAACTACTTACTCTTTAGCACTAAGTATTGCTGTGTTTGGAAATATTTTTATTGGAAACTTGTTTGGTTCATCGATACCTTTAGTACTAAAAAAAATAGGATTTGATCCAGCATTGGCTTCAAATATATTTTTAACATTAATTACCGATATTGCAGGATTTGCTGGATTTCTTGGTATTGCTCTTTTACTTTTATAAAATTAGGTCGGCTCTCTGTAAATTAATCTAGTTCCTTTTTTATTGAATAAATAAGAAAATATCCACTCAATAACAACCAAGATTTTTGATCTGTATCCAATCAAATAAAGAATATGAATTCCACTCCAAAATAACCAAGCGATAAAACCTGAAACTTCTATATTTCCAATTTTTCCGATAGCTTTATATCTTCCGACTGTTGCCATCATTCCTTTGTCATAATATCTAAAGGGCTTTCTGTCTTGTTTAAGTGTTTTCTTTTTTATTATTTTTGCAAGATATTTACCCTGTTGAATTGCAACAGGGGCAATGCCAGGAAGGGTGATGTTATTTTTATCCTTGTAGTTCGCTGCATCGCCAATAACAAACACATTTCCATCATCTTTAATTGAGCAGTCAGGGTCTACAATTGCTCTTCCCTCATTGTCTGTTTTAGTATTTAATTTTTTTATTATTGGACTCGCTTCGTTTCCTGCAGCCCAGATAACATTATCAGCTTGAATACTTTCTTTATCAGTTGTAACTAAGTCATTTTCTATTTTTATCACTTTTTCATTTGTTCTGACTTGGACACCAAAATCCGTCAAATATTTTTCAGCTTTGGTAGAGAGTCTGTCACTATACATTGGTAAAATTTTGTCCGTAGCTTCAATCAAGTAAACATTTGCGTCAGAACTTTTAAAATTTCTGAATTCTTCTTTCATATTTCTATATGCAATTTCTGCAATTGAACCTGCCATTTCAACACCTGTTGGTCCTCCCCCAACAACGACAAAATTTAAATATTTGCTCCTCTTTTCAGTATTTTTTTCATTTTCTGCTTTTTCAAAAGCTCTTAATAATCTTTCTCTAATTTGCAAAGCATCATTGATGCCTTTTAGTCCATTTGAATATTTTGACCATTCATCGTTACCAAAATAGGAATGTTTAGAACCAGTGCTTACGATAAGTTGATCATACTTAATTTTTTCTCCACTAGATATTGTTACTGTTTTTTCTTCACGATTTATATCAATTGCTTCGTCCAAAATAACTTTTACATTCTTAAAATTTTTAAACATTCTTCTAATAGGAAAAGCAATATTAGCTGGTGATAATACTGCTGTAGCAACTTGATAAAGTAAAGGTTGAAATAAATGATGATTTTGTTTATCTATTAGAGTGAATTGAATCTTGCTACTTCTAGCATGTTGAAGAAACTTCAGTCCACCAAATCCACCGCCAACAACAACTACTTTTATCATATAGTTAAATTATAAAACTTTGGTGAGTAATTAATGTTCCCTCGATCTTGATGATTTTGTCATAGTCTTTTCCAACTTTCCATTCTTAAACTCAAAAGACTCGACTCCTTCTACAAGGTGTTTACCTTGTTGTGACTTTTGTGAGATTACTTGAACTTTCATTCCTTCAAATGGAGAAACTAATGTAATCGAGTGCTGTCTGAAATTTTTTGAGGACTGATCTCTTCTTATTACATCACTGATCATATGTGGTGACTCCCAAGACCATTCTTCGTCAATTACAATAAATTTACAAACATGTCTTGTTTTTGTTTTATCAATTCTTGCACCAGGGCAAATAATTAATGAATTTTCAATCCATGGATTAAGCCCTAATCCATCTACTTTTGGGAAACCTATATTAAACGAATTTTCAATAATTTCTTCGATGTCACCTTTTTCAAGGTTTCTCTTTCTTATTACTTCTGATATTTGATTTTGTAAATCAAACAATTCATTGTCATTAAGTTTATCTAATTTATCAAAGTCCATAATTTAATATAAGTAACTTATTGTGACAAAAATAAAATTACTCTTCTTCGTTTCCAGAAACGTGTTTTTCTTGAAATTTAGCTAAATCAATTCTTATTATGCCAACAACAAATATTGTGAGCGTAACAACTGGAAATATTAATACTAACGAAAGCGGGTTTTGACTTAATGTTTCTATCATTTACTAATTAATACTAATAATTGTGGTAAATTATAATATTAATTGAAAGGACCTTTTAATAATGATAAAACTTGGACTTTATGCAAGCATAGTTTCTGTGATTGCATCAGTTTTAATCTATGTTGTGCTTGATGATTCGCAACTTGCTATCTATGTTGGACTATGGGCCCCGACCCTAATTTTATATAGTCAAGCATACGAAAAAGCAAATAGAGATTAATTAATTACTTAAAACTTTTATTTATCACTACTATTCAACTGTGACTAAATTGGAAAAACTCGCATTTTGGGGATTCATGGGAATTGCTTTCGTATTCCATTTCTATTTAGTTCTAAATTCAATAGGCTTAGTTACTATTTCATTGTGAGTAAATTAGAAAAAAGGTTATTTTGGTCGTTTTTGTTTGTTACCTTTTTACTGCATTTGTATTTAGTCACAACACTCGTTTTACGTGGCTAAAAAAATTCAAAAGACTTTCTTATTTCTATTAATTATTATCAATTGTAATTTTATTGACAATAACGATAAGATTTCCTTCAAACAGACAGGCTCAGAAGAGATACTCATTGAAATAATGGAAAGCTACAAGGACTTCTCTGCAGAACCTGAGAAGGCTATAAAAACGATATGGAGTCATGCACATGAAGACAATAAGGCTGTAACTGGACCTATTGAGAGATTTGGAGTAATGCTTACATCTGAACCATACAACGCAATAATAAATTTAACTGATTATTCATTTGAAGTTTTACAAGAAGATGATCAAACAATTCAATATGAAATAAAAATTTTAAATAATAAAAACGAATACTTTATTGTGAATTGGATATTTACTCTAGATAAATGTGAAATGAACGAAGGACTATGTTGGCAAACTATAAGTGTAAGCCCGCCTATGTATTTTGATTCAGGTATCTAATAAGTTTTCTTGAATAATTTTTAGTGATAAAAATTCAATTATTTAATCGTTTAAATTCTCTAAAGGATTTTCTGGTTGACAAATTTCAAATGCTTCCTGTACCTCGTCTGAAGTCCATTCGATATCAGCATCTCTAAAAGCAAAAAATCCAAATTCACCTGGTGTTGGGTCAGGAAAGTTGCTGATACCTTCATCTCTCATACATTTTGAAAATTCTAATGATGCATCAACCAATGCTGCCTCAACTTCTGGATCAAGATCAAATTGATCAGGAAGTGCGTTTCTCAAAATATCTTCACAGCTTGTAAATGCTTCTTCAAATTCTTCTTCGTTTTCAATGTCTAAATTATCAAATTCTGGATTGCCGTCTATATCAAATGAAGGGTCTGGAAAGTCAATGCCTTCTTCTCTCATACATTGTGCAAAATTCAAAACACCTTCTTCAAAAGTTACTTGCTCAATAATTGTTGTAGAGGATACACTTTCTTCGAGTGAGACTACACCCTTAGTTTCTTCTTCGCCAATAGTGCAGGAAGAAACCAACAAAGCAAGAAAGATTACTTTCTTACTGCTTCTGCTGGTTGAATTTTTGATGCTTTTATAGCTGGATATACTCCTGAAATTGCTCCAATTAATAATGCTAAAAATACTGCTCCTAAAATCTGCCATATAGGTATTGAGAATACAATATCTGTGTAGTTAGTGTAAGCCAAGGTAATGAAGGTTCCTAGGCCAACACCAACAAGTCCTCCTATTCCAGATAAAACAATACTTTCTAATAAAAATTGATACCTTATTTCTCTACGGGTTGCTCCAATTGATCTTCTCACACCAATTTCCATTCTTCTTTCAAGAACAGACATAACCATTACGTTTGCTATTGCAACACCTCCAACAAGAAGAGCTACGGAACCAAGCCCCAGTAATAAATTAGTAAATGCTTCTTCAGCTGCTTGTTGCGCCTCAAGTGCATCTGAGGGTCTAGTAACTTCTACTTGATCAGGATTTTCAGGATTCATTGATGGAGCTAGTACCTCAACAACATCCTCAATAAAAGTTGGATTTGCTCTTAAGTAAATTGTTGTTGGTTCCTCATCAATATCAAAAAGAGTTTTTGCAACTCCATAACCTATAAATACTGATCTATCTAGGTCTGGATGTATTTTAAGCTCTTCTAATACCCCTATTACCCCAAACCATTCATTATCAATGAGAATTTTTGTAGGTGTCGAGAGATTTGTAATTCCAAGTCTCTCAGCAGTAACGCTTCCTAACACGGTTACAGGTATGTTAGACAAACCAGGTGTAATGAATCTGCCTTCAACAAGATTACCTCCAATTACATCTAAAAGTTCTGCGCTCGTAATTATTGTTGAAATTCCCCCACCTTCAAATTCTGATATGAAGTTACTTCTACGAACTAATAAATCAGTCTGAGTTGTAGATGTTACTTCTTCAACTGGTCCAATTCTTTCAACCATTCCAAGAACTCCTTTTGGTAAATCTTCTTGAGTTCCAAAAAATCCTGCTTGAGGAGAAGCTTTTACCAGATTTGTTCCAAGTGACTCAAGAGTTGATAGTAAGTCAGCCCTTCCAGATGCTGATATTCCGGAAACTGCAACTATTGCAGCTATTCCTATTCCAATTCCAATAGAAGTAAGAGTAGCTCTTCCTTTTCTTGCGCGTACGCCATAAAGTGCAACAAAAAATAAATCTCTAGTTCTTAGTTTTTTTCTTTTCATTTTTCACAATTTTTCCATCAACCAATTCAATTACTTTTTTAAACATATTTGCGTGTTCTTGATTGTGAGTAATCATAATTACAGTTTTTCCTTGGTCATTAAGTTCTTTTAAGATATTTAAAATATTTATTCCTGATTCTTTATCCAAATTTCCAGTTGGCTCATCTGCTAAAACAAATGCTGGGTCTTGTACTAGCGCTCTAGCAATTGCAACTCTTTGTTGCTGACCACCGGAAAGTTCTTTGGGAAGGTGGCTTAACCTATCACCTAGTCCTACTTGTTCTAAAACATCTCCTGCTTTTTCTAACCTTTCTGACCTTGAAATCCCTTGATATAGTAACCCCTCTGCAACATTCTCTTGTGCTGTCAATCCAGGCAGAAGAAAAAAGCTTTGAAAAATGAATCCTATTTTTTCACCTCTAAATTTTGATAGTTCATTATCTGTTAAGTCAGATATATCTTTGCCTTCTATTTCAATTGAACCGTCTGTAATACTATCCAATAATCCAATCATATTTAGTAAAGTTGATTTACCACTTCCAGATTGTCCAACAATTGCAACTAAATCTCCTTCTTTAACATTTAAAGAAACTCCATCTAGTGCTTTTACAGGGGGTGGTCCTTCATAAACTTTTGAAATATCATTGATTGAAATTACAGTTTTTGTATCGGTTTTCATCGTGGTACGACTACAAGTTGACCTTTAGTAATATTTCCCTTGATTTCTACAAACCCATCAGTAAAGACTCCAATTTCAACAGCTACATAGATAGTGTCAACTCCTGATTCACCCTCAAAAACTCCTCCTTCAGCTTCACCTTCATAAATTTCTAAAGCATAACCTCCCTCAGCTAAAGCAATTAGTGCATTTACAGGTACATAAAGCACATTCTCGGATATTTCAGTTGTAACAAATACTTTTACTGGTGCTTGATCATAAGCTTCAATTTCTTCTGGATTTAGTACTTCAAGAATCACCTCAATAAAATCTCCAGTTTGAGTTTGAGTAACGACTTGGTCTATAAAGGTAATTACCGTTGGTACTCTTTCATCTGTAGGAAGTTCTATCTCAACACTATCTCCAATTGAAACTGTCTCTTGATCTGATGCATCAACTTGGAAAACAACCTCAATTCCAACTGAAGAAATATTATAAAGCTGAGAGTTTAGAACTACTGCTGATCCAACCTTGTTTATATAAGAACCAACAATTATTGCTGTTTCCGATGCATAGGCGTTTGTTGGACTAAATGTTTCTGACTTTGAAGCTAATCTAAGTTCTTCTAGTTCTTCTTTTGCTTTTGCTAATTCAGCTTCCTGATCAACTCCTTCATTGTAGTCTTTTAAAACATCCTCATAAGCTTTTTGAGCTGTCTCAATTGCAAGTGCCTCTGTTGCGTCTATGCCTGACTCTTTTCCTTTTTCTAGTGCTTTAATTCTTTTTTGTTCTTCTATTGTTTGTTCTAAGTCTTCAATTGCAGAATCTAAAGTTCCATCAGCTTTTTTCTCTTTTGTTTTTGGGTTTGTTTCATCTCTATAAAGTGTCAAAGTCTCTTCAGCGTCTTTAATTGCTGTATCTGCTGCTTTCCAAGCTGCGCTCTCTTCTGTTGCATCTTCTTTTGCATCGTCTAGTTTCTTTTTTTTATCATTTACTTCAGTAATTGTTGTCCCACCTGAGTCAATGGTTTCTTCAATATTCTTTACTTCTGTTTCTTTCAAATTGATAGCAACCTGCTCAGATGGAGTAACTTCAGATTTTGTTTCTATTTTGTAGTCAAAATAAAGCTTGTTAAGCATCTGTGAAGTAGTTTCATCGAAAGTGTCATCTGGAACAAATCCATCAGCTGCATATCCTAAATAAACTAGTGCTTTTTCAAGTTGTAATACATCTGGTCCTGGATCAGAGTTTAGATCTAATGTTCTGTAGAAAGGAACTGAACCTTCAACCAGGATTACAGGTTTATTATCTACAGCAAAAAGAATTTCTCCAAATTTTATAATAGTTCCTTCATCTGGAATAAAAGTAACAACTCCAGCCATTGGACTGTTAAGTATTTTGCTATCAGTTTGTCTTAGTGTCCCGTTGTACTCTTCTTTCTTTTCGAGGTCACCTTGCTGGATTGAAACAGTTGTGAGCTGTAGTGTTTTGTTAACTGATGAAGATTCAGTATTTTGGGTTCCAACATAATAACCAGCAGAACCAATAACTATTAAAACTATCAGGATATAAAAATTTCTATTTTTAAATATATTTAATTTCATATGTGTATTTTTCTACTTAGAGTATTTTATTGTATTTAGCGATATTAAGAGAAAATTTTTATTGTAAGTTTTAATCATCCCACTCTTCCTTTAATTCATCGGGTAACTTTTCTTCACAACCTTGCCAAGTTTGAACTAAGGGGTCGTCTTCTCTAAGTTCCCAATTTTCATCAATATATGCATCAAGATTTACATCTCTATTGAAATAATTAGGATCTGGTACTTTTTCATATCCTTCTTCTCTAAAACAATTTGCTATAAATAAAGCTCTGTCTAATTCTTTTGAAGTTTGAATTGGGTCTTCAAATTGTGCTTCATCAGCAACTCCCCATAAGTTATATTTAAGTGCACAATCTTCAATTGATTTCCAGAGTTCTTCTGCTTCCTGTTCAGTAAGCGTCTCAAAGTAAGTTGAAATTGTTGTGTATAAATCTATAAAGTTTTTGGGTTCTTTAAATTTATATCCTGCTTCGTTTACGCATTGAACCAAAACAAGTGGTGCATCTTCATCTGCTATTTCCTCTTTCTCTTCACTAATTTCTATACCTGCCGCAATAGCCTCTTTTCCTTTATCTGTATCGACAACAGATACCACAGCTTGCTCTTCATTTTGAAATAGTGAGCAAAAAGAAAAAAATAATATGAATACTGCTATTTTTTTTCTCACATCAAAATTATAAAGTATTTTTTGCTACCCGCCAGGCGGAGGATCAAGACCTAGATCGTCAAAACACTCTGCAGCAGCTTCTCGTATTTTATTCGCTGTATATTTTTCCGACTGTACAAGTTCAATAAGTATTGGTCTTAGAGGTTCTTCAGATGATGGATCAGAAACATCTATTCCTTTACCTCTTAGACACTGCGCAAACTCAAGTTCAGTGTCAAGCCTATCAGCAACATCGTCAGGGTTTTCAAAGTCATTGTTGCTTTCAAGTGGAATAGAGTTCTCCTCTGCACACAATTGTATATTTTGAAACAACTCCTCCCTCTGTTTTTCATTGAAACTAATAAATATTGGTGTTAAAACTGTTCTTAAGCCCTCATCATTTTTTGGATCTGCGACATCATAACCTTTTTCCCTTAAACATCCTGCAAGTATTAGCTGTGCTTCCTCTTCTGTTAAATCTTCAATTTCAGGATTGTCCTGAACTGTTATTACTGTTGTAACAGTTGTTTGTATTGTTAAGTCTTCGGAAGAAACGACACCTTTTTGCTCATTTGAAGCTGAACAAGCTTGAATTAGTAAAAAAATTAATAATATTAAAGACTTATTTTTTAGTTGTTTTTTCATCAACCTCACATTCGTCTAATAAAGCAATTGTTTCATCTTTTGATTGAACTAAGTTGCTTAAATCAATTTTAGGTTGATCTTGAGTTGGATCGGATACATCAAGACCTTTTTCTCTCAGACATTTTGCCAAAGAAATATTTTCATCATACAATTTTGCCAGTTCTTCTGGGTTTAAAGTACTTCGATCGGTCCATAGGTTGTATTTATCAATACAAAAATCAATAGCTTCTTTGAGTTCTAATTCATCTTCCTTACTTTGACTTAATTGGTTTATTGTTGTTTTTAAATCCTCTAAATCAAAAGGAGTTAAAATTTGATAGCCCTTTTCATCATTTAAACAATTTGCTAAAACAAATGGATAATCTTCTTCATTTACAATTTGGGTTGTTACTGTGTTTTCAGAAATTGAAATAACTCCATTTTCCGATGAAACACAAATATTAAAAAATAGAATAAAAAAAAGTATGCTTATTTTTTTCATATTTATGTATTAATAGTAATTATTAAATCATCAAAAATTTAATTTTTTTTTGAGTTCATCAGTTATTAAAGTTGGTTTCATCGTTATTTGATCTGTATAAACATGAACAGCCTCACAGGAACTTACTAAATCACCTGATTTTTTGTTAAACATTCCCATTATCCAAGTCATACTTGTGTTACCAACATTTTTTATTTTTGTTCCTATCTCTATTGTGTCTTCAAAATGAAGTGGTTTATGATATTGAACTAAAACTTGTACTGTGTGAAAGTCTTTTTTTGTTTCTTCAATGTCTTTGAAATAATCGTAATTTACATGTTTGAAGTAAGCAGTGATAGCTTGATCAAAGAAAGCAACATAGTTTGCATTATGCATTACACCTTGAGGATCAAGCTCGTAATATCTAACAGTTGCCTCCCAGAATGCTTTAAAATCTTCTCTAGATAATTCTATTTTTGACATTTATACAAATATCTGTGTTTTGGGCTCTATACCTCCAGTTAAAGGCATTGCGTATTCAAAAAAATCATTTGTCACATATGGTTTATTTTTTTCTAGGTATTCCTCCGGCATATTTTTTGTGTGTTTTGCGACCTTATGTAATTCAACGACATCTACATCGCAATAATAAGTTTCTGAAAACTGTCTTCTTAGAATAATTGATCCGCTTTCTTTATCTTTTGAAGCTACAACTGCATGCTGTCCAACCCTCTCGGCCTCTTCAGCGTCTACTTCTGAAATATCTGCGAGAAAAGATCTCTGAAGATAGCCAAACGTATCTGCTCTTACCCTGGCTCCTTCAATATGTTCTGAGACAATGTTTGTAAGTGTATCTCCTAAGGCACCCGAACCTGAGAGCTGGATGTTTCCGTGGCTATCTTTTTTTCCTGCAAGTCCAGAACCTGTTTCGCTTGCATATGTTTGGAGAAAGTACTCACCATCTTTATTGTGAATGCCTTCGGATACTGCAACTACACATCTTCCTAATGAATCGTAAACTTCTTTTACATCCTTTAAAAATTCATCTAAATTAAATATTTTCTCAGGAACATAAACTAAATGTGGACCATCTTCTTCAGTTGATTTTCCTAAAGTGCTGGCAGCGGTAAGCCATCCTGCATGCCTACCCATTAAAACATTGATTTTTATTCCTCTAAGGCTCCTGTTGTCAGCATCATCCCCTTGAAATGCATGAGCAACAAATCGGGCTGCTGAACCATAACCTGGACAATGATCCGTTTCCAAAAGGTCATTATCTATAGTTTTAGGGACATGAAAAGCTTTAATTTCATATCCTATTTTTTTAGCACCCTCAGATACAAGATTTGCAGTTTCTGCAGAATCATTTCCACCGATGTAAAAAAAATATCTTATGTTTTGTTTCTCAAAAATTGAAATCAATTGCTCAATATCATTATCTGTTGGTTTTTTTCTTACTGAGCCTAAAGCAGCTGCAGGTGTTTTCGATATTCCATAAAGTTGAGACTCTGAAAGTTTAGATAAATCAACAAAATCCTCCTTTAATATCCCCTCCAGTCCGTGTCGTGCTCCAAGTATTTCATCGTATTCCTGATTAATAGCCTCTTTTATGAAACCAACTAATGACTTATTAATTACAGCTGTCGGACCACCTGATTGACCAATTACCGCTTTGCCAACAGGCATTTCTTAGCTCCCGTTTTGATATACAGAGATAAAATTTAAATATGAATTGGCTATTTCTGATACGGCTTCTTCTCTTGACTTTTCATTTTCATGCCATCCTTTAAGTGAGTTCCAAAATATAGACCTACCTATCGCAAAGCCACTATATCCATCAACAGATGATCCAGCCCTCAGCCACTCATTAACTTTTTCGTCATTTGCACCTCTACCAAGAACAACGGCTATTACATCATCTCTGCCACCATCTTTGATTGCAGACGAGATTTTTTCACAATCTTCTTTTCTGTCTAATCCTTCTATCTTCCAAATGTCAGGGTCTGCTCCTTTTTCTCTCATCTCTTCAACAACCTGAACTGCTAGTTTCGGCCTTATTTCCGAATCGTATCTTGATTGATCTCCGTCTACACTCGACAATTGCTCTTCAGTCGCAGGGACTAGAAATTCCAGCAAAAATTTTCTTTCATTTTCTTCAAGCCAATCAGATAATGTTTTTATTCTTTTACCTTGGACTTCTCTAGTTTCTTCGTCATCATTTGGGTTCCATCTAACTAAAATTTTTACAAAATCAGCATTAACTTCTTTTATCTTTTCTCCAAATTCATCACCATACTCAAAATCAAATACTTTTTGACCTGATTTCTCAACAGGGGCTGCAAACTTAACACCCAATTCTTTTGCTTTTTGTTGTACTTGTAATCCGAAAGTCTCGTCAACAAGTATTGCAGGTTCACCCGTCCCAATACCTGTTTCTTTGGCTTCTATAAATCCATCAAAAATAATATCTTTCATTGAAGATACTCTTGATGCCTCTTCCTCATTAGGCGGTCTTCCTTCTACACCTAAAAGACCTTTTGTTAGAGTTCCTCTGTGATCAAATGCAAGTATGTAGAGCTCGTTAGAATAACCCTTCATTGTAATTTATCTCCTTAACTTTGTACTTTACTCTTATTCCTTCTGGTAATAAGTATGTACGCTGTCAAGATTATCACAATTATTGTTGCAATGATGATGTTTTGAGTACTGTCTGAGCTTCCAAGATCACTTTCTAAATATTTTGCTTTATAAACTAAACCAGGATCTTCATTAAATTTTGTTATTTCAGATAATGTATTTATCAAATCAACAGTATTTACACCCCAATTATTTGCTAGATTTTCATCAAGGAAATAAACATTCTCATTTGTTACGGCATTAAGTCCATCCCAACCTTGTCTTGTTGAAATGTCTTTATTCAAAAAGTCAGAGTGTCCAATTACGATTAGATCAGGGTTTGCATTTAAAACCTGTTCTTCTTCAAGAAGTGGGTAACCAGATCCGTACGGGTCCTCAGTCTTATCTGCAATATTGCTTACACCAAGAATATTGTAAATTTCTCCTAAAAAAGAATTTTCATTTATTGAATATATGCCATATGTGTAACCAATTTCGTGATAAACAGATCTAGATTCAGTTGCTGAGTTTTCAATAATTTCATCAATGTCAGATTTCATTTCTAAAACTAGAGAACTTGCTGTATTTTCTTTGTTAATAATTGTCCCAATCGTTTCAATTTGGTAATAAACGTCATCCAAATTTTGTGCAGGTGGAAGAAGAACATATTCAATATTTAAATTTTCTAATCCCTCTACGATACCGTTAAAATCAAAAGCAACAATGACAATATCTGGATTGAGCAAAAGAAGCTCGTCAGCTGTAACTGTATAGGCATCTATTTTTTTTATTGGAAGCTCTGTTTCTGAGAACGAGTCAACACCAATTAGCTGGTTCTCAGCTTCAAGCATTTGAATAATTTCTGTGTGAGTGGTTGATAGTGAAATAATGTTTTTTTCATTACCTTCATCAAATGTACCTCCACACATTGAAATTATCATGGCAAGAAGAAGTGTTTTTGTTTTCATATTTTCCTTTCTTACCACGAGAAAAAGTACGATACTCCATTCCTTCTCTCGAGGATTGTTGTAAAAAAGTAATAAAGTCGACCTGACTTATCTTTCGAATCACAGTTGCGGGACAGTGCTAGATTTTCACTAGCTTCGCTTTGTTACTTTATTTATTTAGTGATTAAGTGTAGCAAAATTTATTGTTCGGTATCGTTTTCAGGATAACTTTTTAAAGTTTCAGTAAGTGTTTCTTCTTCGATGTCTCTAGGTACATCAGGTCTTGGCATTTCTGGAACTATAAATTCATCACTTTTATTTCTTGACTTTTTAAATCTTCCTATTGTTTTGGAAAAAGGCATTACCGCTGTTTCGGTGTTTTCATTTTTAGAATTATTGGGTGTAGATTTTGAGTTTATTTCGTTATATGATTCCTCTAAAACAATAACCTCAATTCCACCAACTAAATCAGAAATCAAATTGTAAAAAAATGCTCCAAGAGTTGTTATAGCTGTTTGAGTTAGAAGGTAAACAATTGCAAAGAACAAAACACTTGAGAATAAAGATTCAACATTTCCAACTAGTGAAGCATTGTCATCAAGTAATGCGAGTCTTCTGGCAATTTCTTCAAGTCCCTGTGGAACGCCTGCGTTAACAAGCAAAACCCATAAAATCGAAAAACCTAAAACAATTGTGAGTGAAATAATAAAGTTAAAAACAAAAGAAACCTTTAAAACTGTCCAGGGATCAACCTTTCTAATAATTCTTCTAACTCTATTAACTCTTACCATTATGATTCGTTTTTAATCGGAATAAATGCTGATATTTCCTCTTCTTTTGAAAGCTTCATAACCTTTACTCCTTGAGCAACTCTACTCATTTGTTTTATTTGCTTTACTGCACATCTTATTGCAGTTCCACCAGTACTCATAAGCATAACTTCAGTATCTTCATCAACAGACCTTGCTCCAACTAAATCTCCTTTTGCTTCGGTAACCTTTAAAGCTTTTACTCCGAGACCTCCTCTTCCAGCCCTTCTAAATTCATCGAGTTTTGTTCTTTTTCCATATCCTTTTGCCGTTATAAATAAAAGAGTTTCTTCTCTAGACGTTGCTGCACCAACTACTTTATCGCCCTCACGCAGTTTTATTCCCCTAACCCCCATTGCTGTTCTTCCTTGTGGTTTTAGGTTATTCTCATCAAACCTAATTGCTTGCCCTTTTTGAGAAACAAGAATTACATCTTCCTTTCCTGATGTTGTCTTAACTGAAACAACCTTGTCATCATCTTTGAGTTTTATAGCCTGAAGTGATTTATAATTTGAATCAAAATCCTTAAATTTAGACTTTTTAACAGTTCCTTTCTCAGTCATAATGAGTAAGAATTTTTCTGTTTCATAATCTCTTGTATCAATTATCGCTTGTACTTTTTCTTCTTGTCCCATGGATAGAACATTATGAATTAAAGATCCTTTAGCGATTCTATTAGTTTTAGGAATTTCATGCGCTTTAGCTCTATAAACTTTTCCATGATCTGTAAAGAAAAGAAGATAAGAATGAACTGAGGTTGATAAAAGGTGCTCAATTACATCTTCTTCGGAGGATGAGGCCTTAACTCCTTTACCGCCCCTTCCTTGTTTTTTGTAAGATGTTGAAGGTACTGATTTAATATATCCCTCTGAGGAAATTGAAACGATGATCTCTTCATCTTCTATTAAGTCTTCAATTTTTACTTCACCAACATCGGGAACTAAACGTGACCTTCTTTCATCTCCAAATTTGTTAGTTATTGCATCAAGCTCTTCGACTAAGATTTGATTTTGTTTTGCTCTACTTTTTAAAATTCCAGATAAGTCTTTTATAGTTTCTTTTAGGTCTTTCTTTTCATCTTCAAGTTTTTCTTTCTCTAGCGCTGTAAGTCGTCTAAGGGGCATATCAAGAATGTGTGTTGCCTGAATTTCTGATAGTTTAAATTTACTCATTAACGACTTTTTAGCAACTTCAACATCTTTTGAAGATTTAATTACTTTGATTATTTGATCAATTTTATTTAAGGCTAAAAGTAAACCATCAACGATATGTAGCCTTGCTTTTGCCTTTTCAAGTCTAAATTTTGATCTCCGTTGAATTACGTCTATTTGATGGTCAATATAATATCTAATTAATTCAGGAACAGATAAAACCCTTGGTACCCCTTCGACTAAAGCTACTGAATTTACAGAAAAAGTATCTTGTAGCTGTGTAAATTTAAAAAGCTCATTCAATACAACCTGTGGTACAGCATCTCTCTTAAGTTCAACCACAAGCCTTGTTCCGTTTCTGTCACTACTTTCGTTTCTTAAATCTGAAACCCCAGTTAGCTTTTTATCTTGAACCAATGATGCTATTTTTTCCATGATTCTATCTATAGAGGCTTGATACGGAAGTTCTTTAACAATAATTGCTGATTTACCTTTACCGAGTTCTTCGATATCTGCCACAGCTCGAAGTTTTATTGACCCCCGACCTTTAAGAATTGCATCTTTTATCGTTGGTGTTTCAACAATAAGGCCTCCTGTGGGGAAATCTGGTCCTTTTATTATTTTTAAATAGTCTTTTGGTTTTGGATCTTTTGTTTTTAGAGTGAATTTTACGGCTTCTGTAATCTCTTTTAAATTATACGGTGGCATATTTGTTGCCATCGCAACTGCAATACCCTCGGCTCCATTAATTAAAAGGTTTGGAAATCTTCCGGGTAAAACTTTTGGTTCCGTTGTTTCCCCAGAATAATTAGGTTCGAAATCTACCGTCTCTTCATCTATTCCATCTAAAAGTTGTGATGACAAAGAAGACATTCTTGATTCTGTGTACCGCATAGCAGCCGGTGGATCATCGGGTGTTCCAAAGTTTCCTTGAGGTTCAATTAAAGGATACCTAGTACTAAAATTTTGTCCTAATCTTACAAGAGTTCCGTAGATTGCTTCATTACCGTGTGGATGATAATTACCCATTACATCACCTACAACCTTGGAACATTTCCTAAAAGGTCCAGTTGGTCTAATTCCTGTTTCATACATTGAATACAGAATTCGCCTTTGAACAGGCTTTAGTCCGTCTTTAACATCAGGTAAGGCTCTTGAAACAATAACAGACATTGCATAATCTAAGAATGATTTGGATATTTCATCCTCAACAGCAATTGCTCCATTTAATGTTTCGGTTCTGGTTGTTTGCTTTTTATTTGTTACTACTGAAGATTTTGATTTTTTTGCTGCTGGTTTCTTAGCTGCTGGTTTCTTAGCTGCTGGTTTCTTAGCTACTGGTTTCTTAGCTGCTGGTTTCTTAGCTGCTGGTTTCTTAGCTGCTGGTTTCTTAGCTGCCATATTATACGTCCAAGAATCTTACATCTTTTGCGTTTTCCTCAATAAACGACTTCCTCTTTGCAACATCATTGCCCATCAAAACCTCAAACATGTTTGCCGCTCTTGCTTCTGCTGCTTTTCCATCTGCAATACTTACTTTTATTAGTGTTCTGGTTTCTGGGTTCATAGCGGTGTCCCAAAGCTCTCCTGCATTCATTTCTCCTAAACCTTTAAACCGACTTATATCAAATTTTTTATTCTTATTTTCTTTTTTAAAAGCTTCTAGTGATTTGTCGTCTTTTAGATAATTTATAGAACCTGAGGACTTAGCTCTATAAAGGGGTGGCTCAGATATCCAAACTTTTCCTTCTTTTATTAGACCGGGCATGAATTTAAAAAAGAATGTTAATAATAATGTACGTATGTGTGCTCCATCAACATCAGCATCTGTTAAAAAAATTATTTTATCGTATCTCGACTCTTCTCCGTTGTATTCTGTGTTTATACCGGTGCCAATTGCTTTTATTAGTGAACTTATTTCTTCATTTTGTAGTGCTCTATTTTCTGTAACTTTTTGAACGTTTATAATTTTTCCTCTTATAGGAAGAATTGCTTGTGTTCTTGAATCTCTCGCTTGTTTTGCAGGACCAGCAGCGGAATCTCCCTCAACAATGAATAACTCGCTTTCTGATGGATCTGTGGATGAACAGTCTGCTAATTTTCCGGGAAGCCCTGATGTCTCAAGAATGCTTTTTCTTTTTGTAAGTTCTCTTGCTTTCTTTGCGCTCATTCTTGCTTTTGCAGCTAACGCACATCTCTCAACAATTGCTCTTCCTTCTTTGGTGTTTTTAGAGAGCCATTTTGGAAATTCTTGGTTAACTAAAACTTGTACTTTAGATTTCATTTCTGTATTACCAAGTTTAGTTTTTGTTTGACCTTCAAACTGTGGCTCTTTAACCCTTACTGACACCACCCCAGTGAGCCCTTCTCTAATGTCATCGCCTGTTAAAGAAATGTCTGAGTGTAGGTTTCTTGATTTAGCAAAATCGTTAATAGCTTTTGTGACCGCGGTTCTAAGGCCTTCTTCATGGGTCCCTCCCTCAAGTGTATGAATATTGTTTGCAAAACTTTTAATGTTTACATCATCTTCATTTTTCCATTGCATAGCGACATCAATTTCTGAATCTTTACTCTGATCTGAAAAAGAAATTGTTTTTTCGTGAAGAACTTCATATCCCTCATTTAGATAGTCAACGAAATCTACTAAACCACCTTTATAGAAAAACTTTTCTTTTGTTGCGGGCTTTACCCTGTTGTCGGTTAGGTTAATCTTTAAACTCTTGTTTAGAAAAGCTGTTTGTCGTAACCTTTCTGAAACAATGTTATATTCAAAAAGTTGTGTTTCATCAAATATTTTAGGATCAGGTAAAAAATTTATTTTTGTTCCTGTTTTTTTTGAAGCTTTACCTTTTTTTATTTTTGATGTTGGTTTTCCAAAATCAAAATTTTGATTCCATACATGTCCATCTCTCTCAACCTCAACTTTGACAAAAACAGAAAGTGCATTCACAACGGATATTCCGACTCCGTGTAGCCCTCCACTGACGGTATACGCACCAGACTCAAACTTCCCGCCTGCATGTAAAGTTGTTAAAACGGTTGTTAGTGCAGATTTTTTTGTTTTTGGATGTGGTTTAACTGGTATACCACTTCCGTTGTCTTTAACTGTTACGGATCCGTTTTTTTCTAGAATGACGTCAATTTGTGAACATCTTCCGGCCATTGCTTCGTCAACAGAATTGTCTACGACTTCCCATATCAGGTGGTGTAGGCCGTTTGGTCCTGTAGATCCAATATACATAGCTGGTCTTTTTCTTACGGCTTCGAGACCTTCTAAGACTTTTATGTCTTTTGAATCATAACTTTTTGAATCTTTTTTTGGCACGGATCTCCTAAGATACGCTTCTTTTTTATATTAAGTACAGCCCCTTGCTGAACTCCTATTTTAGTCGAAATACGTTATTATTGCTGGTTATTTTGCAATTGAACAACCACTGAATTCACTGAAAATCCAAGGTTTTTTTCAATATTATTTATTATTTTTAAAGACTCCAGCTCAATTATGTCTTTAAGTCTTGTGGAGTTCACGTAAATAGTGAGATTGTCGTTTATTAGGGGTCCTGATGTAATTTCATTTTTCCAAGAAAAGGAAGATTTACTGAGGTGTTTTTTTATTAGTTTTGATTTAGTAAAGTTAATCCCTAAATTGTTTTGTTCGATGTTTATTTTTTCGGGTCCAATATTTTGGTTCACGATGATCTTACTGGCATTAGTAAGTATTTATAGTTTTCGGAATCGCCTTGTATTACTACAGGCTTTTCGTTACCTGAAAATCTAAAGTAGGCTTTGTTGCCTTCTAGAACCTCAATTCCTTGAATTAAAAAACTTGGGTTAAATGACATTTGAAACCCGTCTATGTCTCCTGTTTCTACGCCAAGTATTTTTACTTTTAATTCTTCGTTTCCACCTCCTACATCTTTATTTAATGTTGTAATTTTTAACAAATCATTGTTTTCAAAAATAAAAGTTACAGGTATGTATCCCTCTGCGACAACAGTTGATCTATCTAGACACTCGAGTATTTCATTCTTGTTAACTTCAGCAGTAAATAGAGTTTCTTTTGGAAAAAGGTTCTGGTATTCGGGGAAACTACCCTCAACCTTCCTAAGCGATGCAAAATACTTATCATTAAAAAAATAAAGATCTTTTTCGTTGGAGTTAATTTTCAAAGTACTTTCTTCGTTTTCAAAAAGTCTTATAACTTCACTTAAAGATCGGAAAGAAATAATTCCAACATCATCAATGGGGAAGCTGCTTATTTCTTGTGTTGCAAGACGATAGCTGTCTGTTGCGGCAAGTTCTGTTTTTTCTTCTCGGTTGTTGAAATAAACCCCTGTTAACACGGGTCTACCACCTTCTGGTGTAGAGGCTATTCCCACGTTTTTTATGGAGTCAAAAAGCTCAGATACCAAAACTTCCTGGGTGTTTTCGTTTTCTTCGTGGCTTTTTAGAAAAGCTTCCGGGTATTCTTCATTTTCAAGTTTTCTCAACGTAAAACTTAAAGAGGTGGTTTCAATTTTTAGATCACTACCAACATCAGAGAACATGACATCGCCTTCAGGAAGCTTTCTAACTATCTCAGATAGTTTGTTCGAACTTACAAGACAGTCTCCTTCCACATCTACTTCGACTTCAATATTTGATTTAATTGTAATGTCTAGATCTGATCCAATAATTTCCACACCACCTTCGTCAGCCCTCATATACAGACCACTCAAAACAGGTGTAGATGGCCTCGGGTTTACAACCCTGGAAACAGCCGCAATAACTTCTTTAATATCTTTAGTTTTTGTTTTAAATTTCACTTTATTCCTTTATATATTTAATAGTAATAAGGGTGTTTGTTTTGTAGAAACTTAAAAATGAACCATATTTTAAAAGGTTTTTATTAAAAACAGAAGTGAACAAAAACGACAAGAATTAACTCACGTTTTTAATTGCTAAAGAGCTGTTGAAATTGTTTATTTCTTTTATAACCAAGGGTGAGCCCTTTGAGTTTTGAATATATGAAAGAACGGTTGAGTGACTTCTTCCACCCAGGTACAAACCAATTTGGTTTAAAGACAGGTCCGTGTGGTTTCTTGCAAGGGTAGCAAAAAGCTTTCTTGAATCATTCACTTTTGAGGTTCTGTTTTTTGAACAGATAAGTTCTTTATCTACTTGAAATACTTTTGATACGTACTCCATGATTTTTTCTGGGCTAATAGACTCAATAAAACCACCAGCAAGATCTTTTTTAAGCTCCTCAATGTAATCAAAATTACTTTTTCCTGTTTGCTTGTTGATTAAAAGCTTATTGACAATTCCATTTATATCCCTAAAGCTTCCAACTTTTATTTCTTTAAGTCTTTTAATCTCATCTTTTGATAGCAAAAAACCTCCTTGAGCTGAGTTTGCTTTATTGATAGCCTTTAAGAACATTTCTTCATTTGGTTTCTCTATGTCTGTTACTAGACCATTTAGTATTCTTGAGATAAGTCGCTCAGGAAAACCAAGCAGTTTTTCCGGTTTCTGATCTGAAACTAAAACAACAGCTTTTCCATTGTTTAAGAAATAATTAATAGTGTGGAAAAGTTCCTCAGAAACACCCTTTTTACCCATAAAAAATTGAATGTCATCAACAAGAAGTATGTCCACGGATCTTATTTTTGTTTTAAAAATATCGATATCTTTATTTTTAATTCCCTGTATATACGAGTCCAAAAAAGACTCCGAGTCAATATAGAAAGATGATGGGTGAGATTTTTCAATTGTTTTTAATAAATATGTTTTACCAACGCCAGGTGAACCATAAATAAAAAGAGGATTAAATCTTTCACCTGGACTTTTAACAACAGTTTTAGCTGCTGTAACAGCAAGGTTGTTTGGAGTTCCAACAAACATTTGTTCAAAAACGTTAAGGTCCGGGGTTATTTTTTTAATTTTCTCTTCATCTTTTAAATTAACATGTGTATCTTTATCAAAAATATCTTCAACTTTTATGTTTTTTGATATTATTTGCAAATTTTTATCTAAAACAAAAACACATTCTTTTAAATTCGTACTTTCTTTTAATGCTTTTTTTATTTTTTTTAAAAGTTTTTTCTCAATTGATGACTTTACGAATTCTGATTTAACAAAAATGTTTAAAAAACTACTTTCAATATCAAAAACAACTTGATCTAACCAGTATTTTTCGGTTTTAGAAAATTCAGTGTTTACTATTTCAGAATTAAATTTATTTAATAATTTATTCATTCCGATTAAAACTAATAAATTTAATCTAAAAATCATAGAGTGGCAAAAACATATTAAATTTAAACAATGTTTTTATTTTTATTAAAAAACCTAATAATCATTGAGAATATTTAATCAAAATAAATATTTTTAAATCATCATGATATAAATTAAAAAACTTAGTTAGTTTTGTTTTCGCGAATGTAATTTTGTTTTCGCGAACTTTTAAATTAAATATTAATTTACTTTGTTTAAATAAATTTTTCATATATTGTGTTTAAACAGGATAAAAAATGAAAAGAACTTATCAACCTAGTAACAGAAAAAGAAGTAGAAAACACGGTTTCAGATCAAGAATGAGTACTAGAGCAGGCAGAGAAATTTTAAAAAGAAGAAGAAGAAAAGGTAGAAAAACACTTTCTGCATAAATTAATTGGTAAAATTTACTGCACTGAATAAGAAAAATCATTTTTTCAGACTGAAAAAAGAAAAAAACTGTTTTACTGAAAAAGGATTAAAGGTTTACATAGAGGAAAACGAAGAAAAACACTCCAAACTTGGAATAAGCATCTCAAGTAAACAAACAACCGCAGTAGAACGAAATAAATTTAAAAGAAGGATTAAAGAGGCAGTTAGGGGACTTGAGGAATATAAAAATTTTGATATTTATATTATTGGATCAAAGCAAAACTTAAATTTAAAAGTTTTTGAAATACAAAAAATAATTTCTTCTCACCCCAAACTTATTAAAAAATGAAGATCGGAAATATTTTATTTACAGTGACAAGATCACTGCTGAGTTTGTTTGGTATTGGTCAAGGAAATTGCTTATATTTTCCTACATGTTCAAACTTAATAAAAGAAAGTTTACAAAATTATGGATTGTTTAAATCTATACCTTTAATAATCCAACGAATTTATAAATGTAATCCTATTTACAGAAAGTTTGGTAAAAATTGGCAATAATTGAACCATTTGCACTTGCAATAGGCTTTTTACTCTCATTTGTATATGGGTACGTACCCTCTTATGGTATTTCAATAGCAATATTGACTGTAATAATAAATATAATTATTTTTCCTTTAACACTCAGACAAACAAGGTCGACAAAAAGAATGCAAGATGTTCAACCAGAGTTAAAAAGGCTACAAAAAAAACACAAAGACAACAAAGAAGAGCTTAACAAAGAGATAGCAGCTTTCTACAAAGAAAAAGGAATTAATCCACTTGGTTGTGTTGTCCCACTACTAGTACAAATGCCTGTTTGGTTTGCATTATTTAGAGTTTTGAGAGAGCCACTATTATTTATTCCAAAATCCGAAATATTATTTTCAGATCTAGAAAATAATATAAATATTCTTTTTTTCAATATGGATCTTCAAATACCTGCTTCAGAAATAACAACCTGGCTTGAAAGAATTCCATACATTGTTCTTATTCTTATGGTTGTAGCTACAGCTTTATTTCAACAACAACAAATAACAAAAAAACAAGGCAAAAGCGACAACCCTCAAGCTCAACAAATGCAAATGATTGGAAAGGTTATGCCAGTATTTTTTGGATTCATATCATGGACGTTACCTTCCGGATTAGTCGTGTATTTCTTAACAGGGAACATTTTTAGAATTGGTCAACAAGCGTTGATTATTCGAATTGAAGATAAACAAGAATCAAAAGAAAAAATTGAAGATGAAAATAAAAAAGACGAGGAAGTACCTGAAACAAAAGAACAAGATGATCCTCGTAAAAATAGAAAAAAAAGAAGGAGAAAGTAATGTCAGATAAATGGGTCGAAGTTGAAGCAAAAACTATAGATGATGCGATAAAAGCCGGTTTAAAAGAGCTAAATTTAGAAGATGCAACACAAGCAAACATAAGCATTCTAAGAGAACCCGAGGGAGGAGTTTTTGGGGTCGGTGGTACAAAAGCTTTAGTAAGAATTTCTGTCAGATCAGGCTTTAAAAATAATAGTTCTAGACAATACAAACAGAGAAATAGAAGAGACAATAGAGACAATAGGAAAAGAGAAAAAAGGTCCTTTGAGCCTAAAAAACCTAAGGTTGAAGCGGATCCTAAAGAACAACTAAAAGTCTCAATAGATTTTCTTCAAGGATTAATTAACTCTTTTGGACTTGAAGGTAAAGTTGATGGAGAGTTAGAAGATAAAAATTTGGTCGTAAATGTTAAGGGAGAACAAACAGAAGCTCTTGTTGGAGAAAAAGGTATGATAATTAGATCTCTTCATGAACTTACAAGAACAGTTGTACAAAGAAAAACTGGAGCAGGAACAAGATTAAGGCTAGATGTTGCAGATTATGCACTCAAAAGAAAAGAAGCATTAACAATATATGCAGAAAGACTTACAAAGCAAATATTAGAAGACAAACAAGAAGTAATGTTAGAGCCAATGAACTCTGTTGATAGAAAAACACTACATGATGCTGTAGCGGATATTAGTGGAATTAAATCTTATTCAGAAGGTAGAGAACCCTACAGGTCTGTTGTTTTTGCTCCCAGTGGTCAACAAGAAGAAGAATGAGTTTTGAACCCCAATTGCCTGAATGGGGTTTAGAAAAATTTGAAAAACATAAAGAAAGACTCTTAAAGTATCACAGCTGGTTAGTTGATACGGGCATAAAAACTGGATTAATAAGTAACAAATCAAAACAATTTGTTTGGGATGAATTTATTATTCATTCACTTTATTTTGCATTACTAATAAATAAAAAAACAGAAGAAAATCATGAAAAACTGGAAATTTTTGATATTGGTACGGGTGCTGGTATACCGGGCATACCTATTTCAATAGTACAAAAAGGGAGTGTGAAACTTATTGATATTAAACAAAAAAGAATTTACGAACTTGAAAGATTAATAAAAATTCTTAATTTGAGAAATGCAATAGCAAAAAAAGAAGATGCAAAATCTATTTTTAAAAATGTGAAAAACTCAATAATTGTAATGAGATGTTATGAATCAACCTCAAATATTTTAAAGATGTTAGAGAATCAAAACTTAATTAATAAAAATCTTACTTTTTATATTTCATCTAATGCTAAAACTTTAGAAAAATTCAACAATTTGTTTCACGTGAAACAAGAAAAGTTTTTAATAAATAAAAATAATTTTAGATATATAGATGTTATAACTGATATGTGAAATCTTTAGCAATATTATGTCAAAAAGGAGGTGTTGGAAAAACAACACTTGTTGTAAATATTGCAAAAATCTATTCAAAAAATGATATAAAAACATTGATTATTGATCTTGATCCTCAGGGAAATACATCAACTTACCTCGATTTTGATAAAAATAATGAAAACATACTTACTTCACAAGATTTATTACTTGGAAAAACTGAGAAAGAAATTGGGTTTTTAGAAGAAAATCTTGGAATAATTCCATCAAACGAAACAATTTTAAAATTTAATAATGAAAAAATCGTTGGGGGTTCTATATTACAGCAAAAATTAAAATCATTTGTTTTTTCAAATTTTGATATTGTCATAATTGATACCCCTCCAACAATGAGCTCTCTTGTACAAGAAGCTATTTGTGCTTCTGATTTTTACTTAATTCCAACAAAGCCTGAATTTTTAGCAATTGAGGGAGTATCCCAAGCAATGAAGTTTGCAAAGGAAACAATCTCAAGACAAATAAGTATAAGCCCAATTTTTTTGGGAGTAGTTCTTAATCAGGTCGATATCACTAGATCAAGTTACATAGATTTTGAAAAGGAACTCGAATATTTACTTGCTGATAAATTAATAAATTCAAAAATTTCTAGTTCAGCAGAGGTTGCCGATAGTCCGTTTTATTTAAAAACAGTTGATGAATTTGATGAACATAGTAAATCAAAAAAAGAATTTTATAAATTAGCAAAAGAACTATTAGAAAGGATGGCCCTAAATGAAAAGATCATTGAGCAGTCTTATAACTGACACAAACGTAAGAGAATATAAAATAAAAGAAATAAATATAGAAGATATAGCTGAAAGCAACACACAAGCCAGGAAAACTTTTGATAACAGTAAGTTAAATGAATTAAAAAATTCAATTCAGAAAAACGGTCTCTTACAGCCATTAATTGTTCAAGAAACTGAACCAAATAGATACAGATTGATTGCTGGTGAAAGAAGACTCAGGGCCTCAAAATTAGTTGGATTAAATAAAGTTCCATGTTTAATAAAAGATATTGGTGAGAGAGATGCAGCAATTATTGGTCTAGTAGAAAATATTCAAAGAGAAAGATTAAATCATATTGAAGAAGCTATGGGATATAAAGACATATCGTCAAAATTTAATTTGAGCCCTGAGGAAATTGGTATACTTGTTGGCAAAAGTAGAGCTCACGTTTCAAATATTTTGAGATTAACAAATTTAAGTGAAAAAGTTTACAAAGCCCTACAAGATCAAATTGTAACGATGGGACAGGTTAGACCGCTCATTAATTTAAACGAAGAATTACAAAATCAGATTTTAGATGAAATAATATCTTTCAAACTTTCTAGTAGGGCAGTTGAGGATAAAATAAGAAACCTAAATATTGAAAATGTTTCAGACGAAGAAGTATCTCATTATAAAAATTTTTTTGAAGACAAAGCTGGATCAAAAGTAAAGATTAATAAGAGTAAAAAAAAGTACAAAATCTCACTTACATTTGAATCTAAAGAAAAACTTGATAATTTTGTAAACAGAATAAATTAGCTTTCAAATTGATTCTTAAGAGAATTAAACAATGATTTTATAATACTATCAACATTAAATTTTTGGTAAAATTTACCATTTATTACAATTCCTACGGATTTTGTCTCTTTTAAAATGATCGAAGACTTTCCTACCTTTTCAACCTCTAAAGTTTTTGATAAATCTTCTGCTATTTGTTTACCAATAATACTCTCAGAAAATCTACCCTTAAAATAATTAATTGATTCACTAGTTGTTTGATTAAAAGAGATAAATAAAGTTGGTTGTAGATTATTTATATATTGAATCTTATTTTTAATATCAAGATCCTCGTTTACTTCAGAAGCAAATAACGGGATCATCCCTTCATCAATGCAGCTTTTCCTTATTTGTTGATAAAAGTTTATTTGTTCTTTATAACTTCCCGTATTAGGAACATCAAAACAAACATTAAATCCTATTGTTCCGGTAACAAGGTTTGGAGAAATTGATTTTATTGCTTCATTTAATGAAATTTCTTGACCAGGCCTAACTAATTTTCTAATTTCATAAACAGTATTTAAGCCAACAACTCCGTCAATAGCTAAACCTCTGTTCTCTTGAAATCTAGTTACTGCTTGTGCCACACTATTTGAATATAAACCATTAATTGGTTCAGAATAAAACCCCATTCTTGATAAAAGTTCTTGTAGCTCTTCTACATCCGAACCATAAAGCATTGTGCTATTAAAACTTAGAATTCTATCACCAAGTTTGTAGCCAAAATTAATTAGTTCTTCCCAAAGATCTTCTTTAGTGATTATGTTTTCCAGACTATTATCTTCTATAAAAATTTTAATATTGTTTTTTAATTCTTCTAGGTTGGTGTCACTTGAGTATCCGGCATAATTTAATTTATTTTTTAGGTCTTTAATTTCATCATCCGATAAATTATCAATAAATGAAGATGAATCAAAGTTAATTTTCTAGCCACCTTTCAGCATCTATAGCTGCTTGACATCCTGTACCAGCTGCGGTTACTGCCTGCCTGTAAATTGAGTCTGCAACATCTCCTGCTGCGAACACACCAGGTACACTTGTGCTTGTAGCGGTAGTTAAACCAGTTTTAATGTATCCTTTTTCATCAAGATCTAAAAATCCATCTAAAAAACCAACATTAGGAGTATGTCCAATAGCAATAAATACACCATCGATATTCTTTTCTTCCTCTTCTTTTGTTTGATTGTCTTTAAGAACGACAGAGGATACTTGTCCATTTCCTTTAATTTCAATTACCTCTTTATTCCATGAGACTTGTATTTGTTCATGATTAAGTACTCTTTCTTGCATAATTTTACTTGCTCTAAATGAATCTCTTCGATGAACGATAGTTACATTCTTTGCAAATTTAGTAAGAAATAAAGCTTCTTCCATAGCTGAGTCTCCACCCCCAACAACAATTACATTCTTATCCTTAAAAAAGAAACCATCACATGTAGCACATGCAGATACACCATGTCCTTGGAGTTCTTTTTCTCCTTCAATATCAAGCCAATTAGCAGATGCACCTGAAGAGATAATCACAGACTTGAACTCGTAACTATTCTTTGAAGTAGTAAGTTTAAAACCATCTTCAATTTTTTCAATCGTATCAACAGTTTCAGTTAATATTTTTGTACCAAATCGTTCAGCCTGTTTTTTAAATACTTGCATCATTTCAGGACCCATTATTCCCTCATCAAATCCCGGGTAATTTTCAACATCAGTTGTCAGCATTAATTGACCTCCAGATTCTAAACCTTCGAATAAAACTGGTTTAAGATTCGCTCTTGCAGCATAGATACCTGCTGTATATCCAGCTGGTCCAGAGCCAATTATTGCTAAATCATCCACTTTTCCTCTTTCTAAAACTATTTAATGATAAAATCATAAAAACTAAACCTAACGCTCCCATTGCAAAACCAGTTGGATTTACACCTAGTAATAGACCAAGTCCTTGCATAATTTTTAATATCCCAGAGAATAAAAATATTACTGCAGTGATTAATAGTACAACAAGAAGCAAACCTAAAGACGCAAAACCTGTAAGTCTTTTTACTGGCTGAACAATTAAGTCTTTAATACTTTTGATAAGGCTTTCAACAGATTCTATAAAACTATCTTCTTCCATAAGTTAATCATAAGCTATGTAAAACTATTCATGAAGTTTTCATGATTACAAGCTTTCTAGGCGAAATTTCAAAATCTTTTTTTTTGTAGAGATTTAAGGCTGAAACATTGTCATTTTGGGTATTTAGTTTTATATTTATAAATTTTTTATTTAGAGAAAATTGTATAACACTATTTAGAAGGTTTTCCCCAAGACCGTTACCTTGAAAACTTTTTATTATTCCAATACGTTGAAGATATGTAAACCTTCTTGTCTCTCCTAAAATTGCATATCCGTTTAGCTCATTTTTTGTTTTGCTTTTAAATAAATAGTTATTATTACAACTTTTCATTGTTTCTTCAAAACTTGCAGAGGAGTTTTTCCAGTAATCATCAAATATTTTGTGATCAAGATCGATTAAGTATTCTATATCCTTAAGTTCTAATTTTTTAATCTCGATATTTTCATACTCACTCGGACCTGAGTGATTTAATTTTTTCAGGTTTAATATGCAAACATTCAGCCTGTGATTGATTATCCAACCTGAATCAACCCATGAATTAATTGAGTTTTCACTTATCATTGAGGAACTGAATCGGTAATTTAATTTTTTTGATATAGTTGAAACTTTTTTTAATAATCCGGCACCACCATATAGTTTTTCAAATAAAATATCATCTACAAAATCATTTAACTTTCGCGTATAAAATACACCATTGTAAAAATAATGAATTTTTTTATTTTCTGTCGAATACATATTTAAGAATTTTTTTATCTTCCTCGTAAGCTAGTAATTCGAAAGCTCTCTCGTACGGTACAAGCGCAATCTCTTCAATTTCGTTATCTGGTTCTTTGGCATAGCTCTCTAGGATTTTCATTTTATAAAACCAGACAGTTTTTTGGATAGGTTTGCCATCTTTTTTAATTTCATAGCGTGACTCTGCAATTGGTTTTTTTTCTGTAACCGATACTCTAAAACCTGTTTCTTCATAAACCTCTCTTTCAGCAGCTTCAACAGGTGTCTCTCTACCATCTAAGTGTCCTTTTGGATAACCCCAAAAACTTGAATCGTAGTCTTTTTCGTATTCCTCACTTAACCTATTTTTAACCAAGAGTATTTTTTCGTTAACCAAAACGATTCCACCCGCTGCAAAATCAACTTCTGAATTCATACTTTATTGTTTCTATACATCTTCTAAGCTATCAATATGGTACCAACAACTTTATTAAATCGAATAAACGATTACCCATTTTTAAGGGATCTAACAGATTTATATAATCGTAACCAATTTAGTTTTTATTTAGTTGGTGGTGCTGTACGGGATTTTATTTTAGATATAAATACTAAAGATTTTGATTTCACAACAAACGCTTCACCTGAAGAATCAAAGCAACTCTTAGAAAATAATAATTATAAAACTACTGACATAGGTATTAAATTTGGAACAATTGAGACAACATTTAATGATTTTACAGTACATATAACTCAATTTAGAAATGAATCATATACTGAAGACTCAAGGAAGCCAAACGTAGAAAAATCCAGAAATATTGACGACGATTTAATTCGTAGAGATTTCACTATAAATTCTATAGCTTTTGATATAGATAAAAATGAATTAATTGACCCCTACAACGGACTCAAAGATCTTTCTGAAGGCAAGCTTAAGTCGCCTAACAATCCAGACCAATCATTTTCAGAAGATCCATTACGAATGATCAGGCTATGCCGCTTTATTAGTTCACATGGTTTTACACCTGATACGGAAATATTTGCATCGATACAAAAAAATATTAAAAGAATGGAAATTGTGAGTAAGGAAAGAATAAGAGATGAATTTTCTAAATTAATTATTGGAAAACATGTAGCTTTAGGAATTAAAGCTTTAGTTGAAAGTAATTTAGTAGATTATGTCATTCCTGAAATAAAAGATCTGAAAATAGAAGTAGATCCCAACCATCATCATAAAGATGTTTATGAACACACGCTTCAAGTAACAAGCAATGTATCTCAAGATTTAACATTAAGACTAGGTGCGTTATTGCATGATATTGGTAAACCAGCAACAAAGGGAGTTGATAACGGAAAAGTCCATTTTCGACATCACGAGGTTGTTGGGGCAAGAATGACGATAGATATTCTTCAAAAATTAAGATATCCAAAAAAACTTATATCCTCAGTTGCTTTATTAGTTGAAAACCACCTAAGACCTCATACATTCAAAATGGGATGGACCGATTCTGCTGTCAGAAGATACATAATTGATGCTGGAGATATGTTAGAAGAATTAAATGAATTAGTAAGATGCGATGTCACAACTAAAAACAATGAAAAAGCTGAAACTATTTATAAGTATCTCGATGAATTAGAAAAAAGAATCGAAGCAGTAAAAGAAAAAGAGGAATTAAGTAAGTTAAGACCCCCGGTTGATGGTAATGAAATAATGGAAATTTTAAACTTAAAGCCGGGACCTACTCTTGGAAAGATTATGGACTCACTTTATGAACAGAGAATTAATGAAGGGGAGGTATCAAAAGAGCAAGCAATTGCATTAGCTAAAGAGGTTTTAAAAACCTTAAATTAAAATTCGATATAAAAATCTACTAGCAATTTTCTACTTATCTACATTATCCTTATCTGAATGATTAAATTATCACAATTAAATCGAGAGAATCTTTCTAAGAAGATTGTTGAAGGTGCTGTTCTAATACATGGAAACAATACTGTATATAGGAATAATGATGTCGCATTTGATTTCAGACAAAATTCAAATTTCCATTATCTAACTAGTTGGCCGGAGCCATTTGCTCATGCAGTAATCATTATCAACAATAAAAAACCAGAGCTCTACTTATTTGTTCAGGATAGAAATATTGAGATGGAAACTTGGGATGGAAAAAGATTTGGGCCAGATGGAGCAAAAAAATATTTTGGTGTGGCCGATGCTTTTGTTTATGAAGACTTTGAGACAATAGCTCCAAAATTATTATCTGGTATTGAAAATATTTACTGTGATTACTCCAGTAACAATTTTGAAAAATTTGATAAAAAAGTGATTGATTTAGCTTCTTCTTATGACCAAAGGGGCTCAAGCTTTGGTAAAGCAATAATTAATTCATTGTCACCAATACTTTCTGAACTTCGTCTTATAAAGAATTCTGATGAAATAACGTACTTGAAAAATGCTTGTGATATAACCGTCGAAGGGCACAAAGTAGCTATGCAATTTACAAAAAAAAATATGTTCGAATATCAGATTGAGGCTGAGATGGAAAAAACTTTTTATGATCTTGGAGCGGAGAGACTAGGTTATCCATCTATTGTTGCTTCCGGTGACAACTCTTGCATTCTACATTACTCAACAAATAGAGATAAAGTAGCTAATGATGGTTTGATCTTGATTGATGCGGGTGCAGAATACAATATGTATTCTTCTGATGTCACAAGAACATTTCCAATAAATGGAAAGTTTTCTAGTCCTCAAAAAGATATTTACGAAGAAGTTTTAAAGGCTCAATTGTTGGGAATAAATAACGTGAATACAAGTAACACAATGTCAGGTATTCACGAGTTAACAGTCGCCTCTATATCTCAATCTTTAGTTGACTTAGGTTTAGTTCCAATGGGTGTAGACGAAACAATATCGATGATGCATTATTTTGAATTTTTTATGCATGGGACGGGTCATTGGTTGGGATTAGACGTCCATGATGCTGGGAGTACTGAAGAAAAAAATAAACCTAGAAAATTAAAACCAGGTATGGTCACAACAGTTGAGCCTGGAATATACATACGGCCAAATAAACCAGAGATTGAATTTAAGTTACTTGAAAGAGATCCGAAAGAGATAAGAGAAAGAAGAAAACAGCTTGGTATGGAAAAGGCCACAATATTAGAAAATGAAGAGCTTAAAGATGCAAAATCAATTAAGCATAAAATTCCAAAAGATCTTCTAGGAATTGGAATAAGAATTGAAGATGATATAGTTTGTACCGAAGAAGATCCAATCAACCTCACTAGTGGAGCTCCAAAAACTATCGAAGATATTGAAGCAATCTGTAATTAATTATGGTAACTCCAAGATTTGTCTATTCAGTATATGAAACACGACTTCAAAATAAGATAAAAAACGAAAATCTTCCACAACACATAGGTCTTATCCATGATGGTCATAGAAGATATGCAAGAAGAGAAAATTTACTAAGTTATGAGGTTTCTTATAGGATTGGAATGATTCGATTTAAGGAGTGTCTCTCTTGGTGTGATGAACTTGGAATAAATCATGTTACTAGTTGGTTACTTTCAAAAGAGAACTTATCAAGACCAGAAGAAGAGCTAAGTTCTTATTATTTTGTTCTTAATGAGTTGTTTCAAGAACTATTAATTGATGATTTGGTTGATAATTTTAAGATAAATTTTGTTGGTAGTATCGACTTACTTCCAGATTATCTTCAAAATACTATAAAACAATTACAAGAAATAAGAGGTGGTGGTGAGAAGATTTTAACTATCGCACTTGGTTACGGCGGAAGGCAAGAGATAGTAGATGCTATAAAAAGTTTAATTCAAGAAAATAAAGAGTTGGATATTGAAGACTTAATAACAAGCATCAATGACGATCAAATAAGAGATCATTTATATTCTCCAGACTCTCCAGATATCGATTTAATAATTAGAACAAGCGGTGAGTCAAGACTTTCAGGATTTCTATTATGGCAAAGCGCTTATTCAGAAGTTGTATTCCAGGATGTTTATTGGCCTGAATTCAGAAAAATTGATTTTTTAAGATGTTTAAGGGAATACATACAGAGAGATAGAAGATTTGGTAAGTGAACATAAAAGAATTAGATAATTAAGGGCTACCAGTATCAATGATTTTTTTACTTATAACAATTCTTAGTTTTTTTTATTTTTACTATGAAAAAATTATTTAGATACCGTCAAAACAGTTAATATTGTTTGATATGGAAATTCTCAATACTGTAGAGTCAATTAACTTCACAACGCTATTTATTTTATTTATAGGATTGAAATTTACTATTGAGACATATTTAAAATATCGAAACATAAATTCTATAAAACAAAACGAAGGAAGAGTTCCAAAAAGATTTGAAAATATTGTTAATAGCGAGGAATATAAAAAATCTACAGACTACAACCTTGACAGGTTAAAGTTTCAGATCCTTGTTTCTTTTGTAAGTATATTGATTCTCTTACTTCTAACCCTTGGAGGATTACTTAGTTGGTTAACAGAAATTGTTCTCGGAATAACTTCATCAAACATATTAGGTGCTATTCTTCTCGGATTTTTTATTATTATTATTTCAGAAATACTAGAAATACCATTAGCTATATATTCAACATTTGTCATTGAGGAAAAATATGGTTTTAATAAAACAACTAAAAAAACATTTGTAACAGATATTTTTAAAAACCTGATTATCTCATCTCTAATATCTTGCTCAATTTATGCTGTCGTGATTGGAATAATTGAAAACTTAGGAAGCAATTGGTGGATATTCGCTTTCGGTGCAGTATTTTCAATACAATTGATTATTTTCTTTCTTTATCCAGTACTTATAATGCCTTTATTTAATAAATTTGAACCTCTTGATGATGAGCAATTTAAAAAGCCAATAGAAAAACTTTTAGAGAAAGTGAAATTTAAAGCAAAAGGTCTTTTTGTTATGAATGCTAGTTTACGAAGTTCACATGGAAATGCTTTTTTTACTGGCTTTGGCAACAACAAGAGAATAGTTTTTTATGACACATTACTAGAAACAATCACGCCGGATGAAATGGAGGCAATCTTAGGTCACGAATTAGGTCACTATAAACTTGGACATATTAGAAAGTCACTCATCAGCTCATTAGTTTTTGGTTTTATTGGTTTTTATATTTTAAGTGAGGTTTTTAAGTCAGAAAACTTTTTTATATCTCATGGGTTAAATGACCTTACTTTATATTCCAAATTTATTCTTTTTTACCTTGTTGTTGGGACGTATACCTTTTTCACTCGACCAATTACTTCTTATTTATCAAGACAAAGAGAATTTGCAGCAGATGACTTTTCTTTTAAATTTACTGATGGAAAGTATATGATTTCAGGCTTATTGAAGTTAAGTAAAGACAATGCTTCTAATTTAACTCCTGATCCACTGTACAGCTCTTACTACTACTCTCATCCTCCAATTGCTGAAAGAGTAGCCAGTATAGAAAATAAGTTAAAATAGACGTATGAGTACGGCGGATGAAATAAAAAAGTTAAACGATCTACTTAAAGACAGAGTTATTACCCAAGAAGAGTTTGATTTACAAAAAGAGAAATTATTAAATTCTTCTACAACAACAAGTACAACAGATTGGTTAACTTTATTTCTACTAACCTTTTTTGTTGGTGTTCTAGGTGTCCATAGATTTTATGTCGGAAAAATAGGTACAGGGTTTCTAATGCTGCTTACCCTTGGGGGATTAGGAGTATGGTTTCTGGTTGATTTAATTCTTGTTGTCACAGGGCAATTTACCAATAAAGATGGTCAAAAAATCCCAAGAACCTAGCTATCTAAATTAATCCAGTAAACTCCACCAGCTCTTGTTCCAGCATATAAGATTCTATTTTCTTCTGATAATTCAAGAGAGAAAACACCAAGGTGATTTAAGCCTGAATTGAACTCTTCCCATGTCGTCCCACCATCGGTACTTTTGTAAACACCAAAATCACCCAAGACACCCCTGCTTTCTGATAGTCTAAAATAATCTACAGTCCCCATATAAACATTGTTGCTATTTTGTGGATCAACAATTATGTCACCAACTCCAAAAGACGCAGAAGGAATTAATTTTTCCCAGTTCTCTCCTCCATTTACACTTTTATATATTCCATCATCATCAGTTCCAAGATAGAGTACTTCAGAGTCATTAGGGTCAATTGCCAATACATTAGTTTCCAGACTATTTAGCCCATTATTGATTTGAATCCAGTTGTTGCCACGATCAGTGCTTTTAAATACTCCTGCTCCATCACCAACTTTGTCTGTATATTCTGTCTCTCCCTGCGTTGTTGCGTAAAAGACATTATTGTTGTTTGGATCAATTATTAATTTACTTACATGAACATCTCTTACAAAACCATCATCAGAATTTCTCCATGATTCTCCGTTATCCTCTGATCCAGTTAATCCCACACCTTCTTTTGCGTATTGATCTCCACCACTACCCACAAGAACTTTGAAAGGTGCTTCTTTCTCTACAACGATTCCGTGATAGTGACAATTTCCACCGGCATCTTCATCATCACAAAGGTCCGAACCTCCAATAAGCTTCCAAGATTCGCCAGCATTTGTTGATTTATAAACCCCTCCATTAGTTGTTGTAAATACGGTGTCAGCATCTTCTGGGTGGGTTGCTAATTGCATACCATACCAATTCTTTATGCCAAAAGAAGCAAAAACCCAGTTTTTACCTCCATCAGTACTCTTAAAAATTCCTAAATTGTAAGTTGTTGCATACATAGTTCCATCCAAAGCAGTAACTAGATCTACAACTTCAGAACCTACAAAACCTGTATTTGTTTCAATCCAAGTTTTACCATTATCGTAAGTTCTGTAAAAACCTTGTAGACCTGCAATAAATACCTCAGATTCATTTTCACCAAACGTTATTATTTCCACACCAACATCAGGAATAATAGGGTGTTCTTTTGTGTCCAAGAAAACATCAGATGAAATTCCAGCATCTTTACTTACAAATGTTTCTCTTCCAAAAACTGAGTAAATTTCTGAATCATTATATTCATTTATATACACCCCACCTTCTGATGGGTCTCCGGTAACTTCTTCAAGTAATTTCCAGCTTTCACCTCCATCAGTACTTTTATAAATACCCGGACAATACTTTGATACACTTTCTTCATAATCAGGATCATCATTATCTACATTTGAACAATCTGAAAATGTATAAAGTCCAATTCTTGCATAAATTATGTTTGGATTGTTTGGATGAATTGCTAAACCTTTAATATCTGATCTATGGAAAGTGTCACTTAAAGACTCCCAAGACGAGCCTCGGTCATTACTTTTTAATAGTAAATTACTTGTACCAACAAATATATGGTCATCATCTGATGGACTTACATAGAGAACTCTCACTTTATCTATGTCTTCTTCTTCTAATTCTTGACCTTCTTCTAATTCGATTTCTTTAAAAATTCCTTTTGGGATAGTTGACGATTTTATCCATGATGTTCCAAAATCATTAGATATAAATATTGCTGAATTTTTTTCAGGAGTACAATCGTCTTCACCTTCTTCATCTTCACAATCTTCTCCATTTGGGAAATGTCTTCCTGCTACATATAAAGTAGAGGTATTTTGAGAACCTAAAGCTATAGCTGAATATTGTGAACCATCTATTTTTGCTTCTTCCCATGTTTTTCCACCATCTTTAGAAACAAAAACACCAGAATCCGAATTACTTGTAGCTTCGGTGTAAAAAGCTATCTGATCAGAGTTTGATTCATTAACTACAACCCCACCCATGTTTCCACTTATTGTTTTTTTCAACTCCCAAGTAAATGTTTTACCGTCTACTAAATAAAGATTGCTATCTGAGAGTCCAGAATTGTCTGTTGTAGTCACCCAGTACCCATCCGAACTTTTAAAAATACTTGTAATTGTTCCACCAAAAGGTCCATTTACTTGATTCCATTTAGTAGAGCTTAAAACTGGATCTGGTAAATCTGGTAATTCAGGAGGTATAAATTCTTTAACATCCATATCATCATTTTCTTCTTCATCGATATCTTCTTCCTCATCACCATCTTCCTCATAATCTTCACCTTCTTCATCAGAAGATATCTCTACTAATGTAGGACCAGATGAATCATCGCTTGAGCATGCGGAAACAATTAATAAAAATAAAATAAATACGATTAATTTTTTACTATTTTCGATCATTAATTACGATATTAGCTTCGAAATATATACGTTGCTTGTATATTTTATCCAACACTAAGGACAAATAAAGCTTGAAGCGTCAATGCAACAGTAATGAATAAAAATATGTACTGGGTTTTATCACTTTGTTGATGACCAAAAAGTTTTACCGCTAGATCATGAGCTAGAACAACACTAAGCATATGGCCTAAAAGGGTAACTCCTACCTGAATACTCCAAATTACTAGAGGTTCTACAAAGTAGTCAATAGATGGTTCCTGAGCATTAAATAAATTTATACCAGTCCCAATTGGATCATTTAATCGATAAAAGAAAGTTTGAGATTCAAATAATAATAGAGTTAAATAATGTGTAACGTGATATGCAAAAGCAATAGGTAGCATTGTATGTCCAAACAGGTTTGAAACTTTGTTCAGCTCTAGATCAGACCCTCCGATCTTTATTGCAAAGAAACAGGCAAAACGATAAAACAAAATTGTTGTTAGATTCATGAGAACGAACATCATTGTCGAGAATCCCATATCGTTTATTCTTGGTCCGAACTGTTCATACCAGAAAGTGGTCTCTCTAAGACCATCATAAGTTACGGTACCGATCATTAAAAGTACAAAATACTCAATACCTCTAAGCCTTGCAAGATTTCCAATGTTATCAAGCAATGATCTAAAGTAAGGTCTGGAGTTGACTAGTTTCAACTTACTGTACAAATAATGAAGTAAAAGCAAAGGATCAACTTCAATTAATGATTTTTTTAAAAAGTATCTCAATAAATTCACACTGATAAAAAGCAATATAAATACAACCCCAATATTCAGTGGGTTTCCAGGTTTCCTCCACACCAGTTCAAACCAGGTTAGCCCAATAAACAAAACGCAAGCAAAATATACTGATTGAGGCTTGTTTGAGGAAAATGGAAAGAGATTTAAAGGATTAAATTTCGCATATATATCTCCAAACAACAGACCAAGTACGGGAACGCCAATCCATAAAAATACCCACAACATCAGTGGAGCTATTGATGTTGTGGCTGACTCATTACTAATTACACCTGGGGCAATAAGTAAAAATAAAATTAAAAAACCAAACAATTTTCCAAATAAACTTTGTTTATCGTCAAATACTTCCTCCCGATCGGCAATAATTGATTCTTTCCATGAAACCTTTAAATAAACAAAAGTAATAAGAACAACTAAAGCTGAAGCATTTAGAACCATGTCAAACGGTATTGGCAAATCTCCAACATTTACTACGCCATGTCCGAGATTCACCGAGATAATATAATCCATCTAGTGTTTACAATAAACAGATAATTTTATAAAATTAGGAACAACAGGGGAAATTATTATGTGTATTATTTGCAATCTAACTAATCAAGGATATGAAGCAGCTTATTTAGCAGTAGAAACTGATGCATCAGAAAGCATTATTTTACCGGTTGTAAATAAGTTATTAGATTATCACTCTTTCATGGCTATTGATTCTATGTTGATTCAAGCTTCATTAGTTGGGATTATTCTGTAAGAAACTTAGCTGCAATTTTCGCAAAGATCCGTACACTTTCCAAATAATTCAAGCCTGTGATCCTCAATCGAAAAATTAAATTTCTTTTCCAATCTTTTAATTTCTTTGGATAAAGTTCTTTCGAATTCATCACCCATTTGAATATCTATAATTTCTCCGCAATCACTACAGAACAAATGATGGTGATGGGAGTCATCCTCAAGTAAAAGCTCAACAACAATTGCATTTTCTGGATTTGTAAATTCATTTAATATATTTATTTTTTTTAAATCATTTAAAACCCTGTAGAGAGTTGATTTTGCAACTTTATTTTTTAGCTTTATCTGAAGTTCATCCACAGTTAGGGGATTATTATTCTCTAGCAACGCCTCGATAACCAAAATTCTTGGATTAGTAACTGAAACCTTATGGTCTGATAAAATTTGTTTTGAATCTTTCATACGCATTCAATTATACAGAATTTATCAAAAATAAAAAATGAGAATAATTCTCATTTATTCTTGACAAATATAAAATTGAGACTTAATCTCATTTATTGGAACTAGAAGGAGAATTTTGAATAACAATAAATTTTTTAAATTAGGTGTAATAGCACTTTCCATTGTGTTAATTGCATGCACTGGAGGTTCAGAAGCTGGATGTCCAGAACTGGGAGATAGAAACCTCAATGTTGTAGCCACTACTCCTATGATGGGTGAATTTGTCGATCAAGTAGCTGGAGATAATGTAAATCTTACAGTCTTAATGCCAGCCGAAGCAGATCCACATACTTATGAACCTGCCCCTCAAGACGCGGGAACAATTGCTGATGCCGATCTCGTTTTCTATACAGGTTTAAAATATGAACCGGCAGCTGTTATAAAATTATTGGAAAACTCAGCATGTAGTCAAACTATTCTTGCTGAAATTGGTGAAAATGTTTTTCCAATAGAATTTGAAGAAGGTGGGCATGATGACCACGATGATCATGATGATGAAGAAGGTCATGATGATGAAGAAGGTGATGACGAACATGAAGGTCACAATCATGGTGCATATGATCCTCACTTCTGGTTTGACCCAGGAAGAGTCGTATATGCTGTTGAATATATTGAATCAAAATTAAGTGAATTTGATCCGGATAACGAATCTGATTACCAATCATCATTAGCAACCTATAAAAGCGAATTGAGCGGCTTAACAGGTCAGGTTTCTGATCTATTATCAACAGTCCCCTCACAGAATAGAAAATTAATTACAACTCATGAATCACTAGGTTACCTTGAAGCTAAATTTGGACTACAAGTTTTATCAACCATCATTCCAGATGTAGATTCTGCAAATGAAATATCACCAGCACAGCTGGTAGATGTTATTGATGTAATCCAGGACAATAATGTAAAAGTAATTTTTATTGAAGCAGAAGCTCCATCAGTTTATGCAGAAACAATTGTTGCAGAAACTGGTATTAAAGCAGTTGAAGGATTATGGGTTGAGACTTTGAAGGAAGGTCAAACATATCCAGAATTCTTGATAAGCGCTGTTGAATTAATTGTGGAGAATCTTAGAAATACTGATTAAGTTGATTGTAGATAACTTTCAATAACTTAAAGAAAGGTATCACTATGAACAATGTAAAAAAAGATAATTCAAATGATACAGCAATCATTGTTTCTGACGGTTGCTGTGTTCAGCTAGGGAAGGCACAAGCTTTAGATGATGTAACTTTTTCAATTGAAAGAGGAAAAAAAGTAGCTGTTGTGGGACCAAATGGTGGAGGTAAATCCACTTTATTTAATGCTATTGCTGGTCTGGTTCCAGTCGTTGATGGTTCTCTTAAAATTAAAGGAATGAACCCCGAAGATGCCAAGGGATCAATTAGTTACGTCCCCCAAAAAGATTTAATTAATAGAAATTTCCCCCTTTCTGTGAAGCAGGTCGTCGAAATGGGTTTAATCGAAAAAAACACACTGAATTTATTTTCAAGAAAAAAAGTTAATCAAAAAATTACAAAAGCTTTAGAAAATGTAGGACTCATTGAGAAAATTAATGAAAATATAAATAATTTATCAGGTGGTCAGTTTCAAAGAGTATTAATTGCAAGAGGATTGGCTCAAGATGCAGATATTTTGCTACTAGATGAAGCATTCAGTGCAGTTGATGTAGGAGCACAGGAAGACATTATGAATATAATTAGCGATATAAATTTTGATGGAAAAACTATTTTGATTGCCACACACGATATTAATAATCTTGACGAAAAATTTGATGAGGTTCTTTGTCTCAATAGACATTGTTGCGCTTATGGAGACCCATCAGAAGTTTTAACAAAAGAAGTTATTGAGGAAATGTATGGTTCTCATACTGAAATGTTTAAATATCATACTCCAGAAAGTCATAGAAAAAATAATGATTGAAATATTAATAGAGCCTTTTCAATATGATTTTATGATTCGATCAATTGTTACAGCTATTTTATCCGGAGCCACACTCTCTTTATTAGGACCTTTTACAATCAATAGAAATATGGGATTCATGGCAGATGCTATGGCACACGCAACCCTTCCAATTATTGCGATAGGTGTTTTTTTGGGTTTTAGTATTTCTGAATTAGGAGTTCCAGCATCAATAATAATTGCATTGTTTTTAGGTTATATTATAAAAAATTCAAACATTGGAGAAGACACTGCAATAGGAATAATCTTTTCATCTTTTTTTGCTCTAGGATTTGTTTTGATATCAGTATTTAATGTAACAATTAACCTTGAAGACTTATTATTTGGTCAAATACTGGCCGTAAGTAGTTTTGATGTTTTAATAGTTACTATTATGTGCATTACTGTAATAAGTCTTGTAGCAGTCTTTTTTAAACAATTATTGTTCTATTCATTTGATCCTATAGGAGCTGAAGTTAAAGGTTTAAATACTAACTTTTTGAATTATTTATTTCTTATATTATTGTCGGTTACAATTGTCGCTTCACTTCAGACAGTTGGAATAATTTTAGTTTTGAGTATGTTGTTGATACCTGCAGCAGCATCAAAACAAGTAGCAAACACCTTTATTTCTTCAATTTTTATAAGTGTTCTATTTGGTATTTTATCTTCAGTTACAGGTCTATACTTATCGTATTTTTTCAATCTACCTTCTGGTCCTACGATGTCATTAGTTGCAACATCAATTTTTATTATTTGTTTGTTTATTAGTAAATTAACAAAAGTTAGAGCATAAATTTATAATGTATTCAATCTGGGTTAAATCTACAACAAATCAACTATTTAAAATAGAAGAAACAATGAAAATTTTTTCAGAAGAGGAAGATAAAGATTGTTTCGAGCCTCACGTTACTTTAGTAACAAATCTGCAAAGTGAGAATTTTGCATTTGATATTTTTGATAAAATAACAAAACATAAATTCGATATTACCTTTGATGGTATTCAAGAAGGAAAAACTTATTTTCAACGTCTGTTTTTAACAGCATCGGATAATTCAAATTTTCAAATTTTGATAAATAACATTGAGGGTTGGCCTAGTTTATGGGTTCCTCACTTATCTTTATATTATGGGAATGAATTACCAAAATCTTATTTTCAAGAAACTCTACATAATCTATTACCAATTACGGTAACTTTTGATACGTTAGAACTTTATAAAACTGGTCCTTTAGTATCAGAATGGAATAAGATATCATCTTTAATTTTGAATTAATTCAAAATATTTAGTTTAAGTAAAAATAAAATATCTTCTATTCTTGTTTAAATGAAAAAAATAATTGAAGCTAAAAATTTAACAAAGGTTTATGGTGAAGACGGTACGTCTGTTACAGCTTTAAATAATGTAAATCTGGATTTTTTTGAAAATAAATTTACAGCAATTATGGGTCAATCTGGATCAGGCAAATCTACACTTTTACATTGTCTTGCTGGCTTAGATAAAGTTACTTCTGGATCAATTTTTGTCAAAGGTATCGATTTAGGTAATTTAAATGATAAAGAATTAACAAAAATTAGAAGAGATTCTTTTGGCTTTGTCTTTCAAGCCTTTAATTTGATTCCAACCTTAACAGCAGAAGAGAATATTACACTTCCCTCTTCTATAGCTGGTAAAAAACCAGATGAAGAATGGATTGATAAGATTGTTAATGCTGTAGATATTGGAGATAGACTAAATCATCGACCAAATGAACTTTCTGGGGGTCAACAACAAAGAGTTGCAGCTGCTCGTGCAATGGCAACAATGCCCGAAGTAATTTTTGCTGATGAGCCATCTGGAAATTTAGATTCAAAGTCAAGTAAGGAATTATTAACTTTTATGAAATCTGTTGTAAACGAATTAAACCAGACGATTGTAATGGTGACACATGATCCTTTCGCTGCATCTTTTGCTGAGAGAGTCATAATGTTAAAAGATGGAGAAGTGGCAAGTGACCTTGAAGACCCGTCTCAAGAAGAAATAATTTCAAAAGTTACATCTTTAAGCGATATTTAATGTTTGGATTTACAAAAAGACCACTGTTGTTAATTGCGTGGAAAAATCTGAAAACCTATCCAGTAAGAATATTTTTAACGACATCATCTATTATTCTTGGGGTCTCAGTAATTATTGCTGCAAATATATTCTCTGAAAGCAATAAGAACGCATTTGATAATTTGTTTTCTGGCGTATTCGAAGGAATAGATCTAGTAGTTCAGCCAATACAAGAAGATTTTGCTCAAGGGTTTGGAGATGACGGTGGACAAGGCCCAATATCATTTGAGTTCAGAAAGATCTCGGATTCAAGAATAAATGAGATTAAAAGTATTGATGGAGTAAAAGATGCATGGGGTGATGTTATTGGGTTTGCTCAATTCATAAAATTTGGTCCTAGACGAGATTGTCATTCTTTTAATCCAGAATGTGAAAGAGAAACTATTTTAATTCAAAATGGTTTTGCTCCAACTTTTGGAGCAGCATGGGATACATCTCCTTATGCATCACAGTGGGAAATTATTGAGGGACAACCCCCTACAAATAATAAAGAGGTTGTTATGGATTCAACTACAGCTGAAGGAAATGCTTTTAGAGTCGGAGATAGAGTTACGGTGCTTGCTGGAGCCATACCGGCTACTTTTACGATTGTTGGAATAGCAGAATTTGCAAATACAGGTTCACCAGGTGGAGCATCATTTGCTCTTTTTGATTTTAGAACCGCACAAATTCTTTTAGATTCGATAGGAGAGGTAGATTTTATAAATGTTGTTGTGGATGAAAATGCTGATATAAATGAAGTAAGAAATGCAATTTCAAATATCGATTCTCAAGGTATCGAAGTTATTAATGCTCAGCAAGCAGCAGCTGAACAAGCTGATTCTATAAAACAGGGTCTTGATTTTTTTAATACAATATTGAATGTATTTGCAGGAATAGCCATCTTTGTTGGAGCTTTTATTATACAAAATACTTTTAGAATTCTTTTACTACAAAGAACTAAAGAACTTTCATTACTAAGAGCTTTAGGAACTTCAAAGAGACAAATTTATAGGTTAGTTGTTTCAGAATCATTATATATGGCTGTAATTGGATCAGGTCTTGGGGTTGCCTTAGGTATTGGCTTATCAGTTGTTGTAAAAGAAGGATTAAAGTATTTTGATTTTGGCCTGCCTGAGGGTCCGTTAGTTTTAACTCCTGATGCTGCAATTACAGGAATTATTATTGGTGTTGTTGTAACTATATTCTCTTCATTATTACCAGCTAGAAAAGCTTCTCAAGTAAGCCCTCTTGAAGCAATTAGAGACAGTCAATCAACTCCAAAAAGAAAGTCGTTGTTTATAAGATTGATTGTAGGATCATCAGTCTCATTATCAGGCTTGGCAGTTCTTTTCGGTGTCTTGTATTCCTTTTTTAGAGCCCCTTCGCTATCAGTACTTCAACAAGTAGGCTTAGGTGCAAGCATAATTTTTATTGGAATCTCAGTAATTACACCTTCTATCACAAAACCTTTTGTCAGTATTTTTGATAGGCTTTACAGAACTATTTTTGGCATTCTTGGTAAATTGGCAACAGAAAATTCTAAACGAACACCCCGAAGGACTGCATCTACAGCCTCAGCATTAATGATTGGACTTACTTTAATATCTCTTGCAAACGTTTTAACCACATCATTCAAGGCACAAGCAGAAAAAGTTGTTAAAGAAGTTGTTCTCGCAGATTATCAGGTCAGTGCAGCTCAAATTTTTGCATCCCCTGGTATTCCAACAGGTTTATCTCAAGAATTGCTTGAACTTGAAGAGGTTACAGAACTTTCAAGAACACGAGCTACTGTTGTTGGGTATAACAATAGACCATTGATATTGGGAGCTGTTGATAGAGAAGTTTTTGATCTCATCAAGACTGTAGATATCGCTGGCTCAAGAGAAGATTTTTATCAACAAGATGCCATTGGAGTTTTAAAATTTAAAGCGGATAATGATAATATTTCACTAAATGACAGAGTAACTTTGACGATTCCTGAAGTTGGAAAAAAAGATTTTATTGTTAAGTATATTTTTGATTGGACCACCCAACCTCCAGCTGAATTTTTTCTCCTTTTGGATAATCACGAATTTTTTTCAAACGAGTCCTTAGATACAGAGCTCTACTTTAACGTCGTAACCAAGGATGAAGCCACTAAAAACAAACTTGACGATATTGTAGATCACTATCCAGGGGTAACATTACGTGATCAAGATGCTTTAATCGATGAAGCAAATAACCAGATTCAGTTATTGCTGAATGTAATTTATGGATTCTTATCTATTTCTATTTTTGTGGCTTTATTTGGAATTACGAACACTCTTTCATTATCAGTCTACGAAAGAACAAGAGAGATTGGTTTAATGAGGGCTATAGGGACATTAAGAAAACAAATCAGAAACATGGTATTTATAGAATCTTCAATCATTTCGGTATTTGGTGCAGTACTTGGAACAGGGCTTGGTATATTTTTTGCATGGAGTTTGATTCAAGCTTTAGAAGATCAAGGTTTTACCGAATTTGTTGTCTCTGTCCAGCAAACAATTTTATGGATTGCAATAGCAATAGTTTCAGGAGTTATTGCAGCAATTATTCCAGCAATAAGAGCATCTAGACAAAATATTCTTGAGGCTATTTCCTACGAATAGTTAAGGAGCAGGTGGAGCTGCAGGCGGTTCACTTGCTGGACCTGCCGGAGGTGTTTCTTCAGCAGGCGGTTCACTTGCTGGACCTGCCGGAGGTGTTTCCTCAGCAGGTGTAGGTTCATAACCAGGAGGAGTCTCTCCACCAGCAGGAGGTACATACTCTTCACCAGCAGGAGGTTGACATCCAGGGGCATAAGGGTTGTCAGTACAATCCTCTTGATTTTGATCTCCACCAGCAGGAGGTACATACTCTTCACCAGAGTCATATAATTCCGGATTCGTACATTGAGGTAAAGCTGAATTAGACGGATCTCCACAATCTATACCTTCTCCTTCAGGGGGTGGGCCTTGTCCTTCTTGACCACCACTTTGAGGACATCCTGGAGCGTAAGGATTATCATCACACTCTTGGTTTTGAATTATTCCACCTTCTGGCGGTTGAAAAGCAACTTGTGAGCAAGTTGGGTCGTTTGGATTCTCCTCGCAATAATTTCCGGCAAAATCTGTATATGTTTCTGACTGGGTCTGAAATTCTTGAGCATTATCTTCGTTACCCCAAAATCCAATGTTAGCTGGAGAAGTACCAGGCTGTAAGGCACCATCTCCGGGCGGACTAAAAATATCACCAGGAACAGTTCCACTCTCTATTGGTTGGGTATAACAAAGAGGATCTTGAGGATTTTCCTCGCAAAGATCACCAAGGTCTTCAGGATTAAATGTTTGGAATTCCTGTAGCCCATCTTCTCCACCGGTAAAAAGACTAGGTGACGAACTTTCATATAATTCTGGATTTGAACATTGAGGTAAGATTAAATTTGAAGGATCTGTACAATCAATTCCTTCAGAAATTCGATAATCATCATGACTACCGTATCTTTGCGAAGCTAAATCATCAGCACTCTCAATAGCACTATAGAATACGCCTTGTTTAGATAAATCTACATATGATTCATCACTAAACATATTTCCAAGAAACTCACCTGTGTCCAAAGATGATTCCTCATAATAGTCTCTAAAACATTCAGGGTGATTAGGGTCTTCAGTGCAAAAACTTGGTTTTTCTCCTGCAAAAGCATTTGGATCAGGTGCAGCATATTCTGCAAGCATGCCAGCTGTTAATAATCCAGAAAATCCTACATTGTTTCCAAATTCATCTGTACATTCTGGTGCCTCAGGTGCTTGTTCACAGTAATTGGGGGCAACATAAACACCATCAGAATAGACATCAGCGGCTTTAAAATCTTCGGTACATTCGTAAGATTCTGGATTTTCATTACAATATTCATCTGGCGGTCCTGAAACAACAACTGGACCACCATATATATCAAACATATCATTTCTGTCTAACGCAATAGCTGTAGCCTCGCCAACATGTTCGTGAAAAAAGTCACCTTCACCTGTACACATTGGATCTTCTGGGTAAGATATACAGTCAACTGGCTTCCATTCGTCTCCAAGTACTTCATCATCATAAACATGAAAAAATGTATATACAGCAACAGAGTTTCCACCAGTACACATTGGATCATCTGCATTCTCTTCGCAAAAAGTTGAATTATCATCATTGTTGAAAAATACATTTCCAATATTTTCATTATTTTGACATGATTCTGGATTTGCCTCACAAAAAGATCCACCCTCTTTAAATTCATCTCCAACATATCCTGGGCCGCTTGCACACTCAGGTAACCAAGGCGACTCTTCACAATAATCTGGTTTTAACTCATTTTCCGTGAATGTGTAGGCAAATCCCATATCATTTACCATATCTTCTACGAAGTGGTTTCCAGCAAAAGCCTGAGCAAGAAAATCTGGGTCTGGACCTCCACCCAAGCAATCTTCATCATCAGGATTGTCGAAACAATAAGTTCCTTCTGCAAAACCTTCAGTTTCTGCATTAACAAACATGTTTGCAGCAGCAAGTGCCATTGCTGAAGCAACATTCCCTGTTTCTGCAAGCTCATTCACAGCATTTGTATCAGCGGATATAAACTGCATCATTCCATGTTGAGCTCTAAACCCACCATGCTCCTCATGATCAAACCCAAGATCTTTTAATTCCTCATTCTCATGAACTTTTGCAGCATCTCCAAAATTATCTGCAAGTGTAAGAGGAGGAAGCTCTTGCCATTGACCATCATCTCCTGGGGCAGCATTCCAGGCCTCATCTATAAACTCTTTTACTTCTGCTTCTGGAACAGCAACCTCAGCAACAATCTCGGCTAAATTTTCAACAGACTGAGTTATTTCCTCAGGAGCACCAGCAGCTGTAAGAAGGGTTGATGTAAGATCTAATCTTTCAGTATCACTTTCAGTAAAAACAGCATTTGGGGCAGTGTCTGGAGTAAGAGTTTCAGACCCATCGACCAATCCTTCTTGAGTTTCTGCCTTACAAGTGTAACTACAATCACCCTCCATATTTGATACAAAATCATCAACAATAAGAGCTACTGTTCCTGGTTCTTCTTCTGTCCAACCAGAACCTCCAGTTGTTGCACTACCAAGTTCTGTCCCTGCAGTTTGTGAAATTGCTACAAGTACTGGTTGACCATTCTCATCTGGAAGGAGTTCGCTAAAAACAGCATCATCAGTTTCTTCACCACCTTCTAAGACAGTACTCTTTGCTGATAATGTAGTAACATCATATTCAAAAACACCTTCCGTTCCATGCACCGAAAGCTCTGCAGTAGGGGTGACAATTTTAGCTAGAGAAGCCTGGAGACCTTCACTTCTTATATCATATGCAATACTTCCAGAGATTACATCAACTGTTAGAACTCTTGCTTTTGCTTCCTCATCATAATCAAAACTTCTTATGTTGATAACGGAGTTGCCACCCATTAAAAGTGATGAACCATCTTCAAAGGTCATCTGAGCAGTACCATTGTCAGCCGTTCTAATCTTCACACCCATATCTAGTGGAACAATCTCACTAATTATTTCCCAGTCATTTGATGCATCAGTGAGAATACCTGTTGCTCCTATAAGAGGTTTTAAGAGAATGGGAGGAACAACTAAATCTGCTTCGTTATAGACTTCTCCAGGAGATACTTCTACATCCACAGTTGTGGTTGTTGTAGTTTCTTCGGTAGTATCTATCGTTTCACTTGATGTATCACCTGAACCACCGCAGGCAGAAAAAATTAGAAAAAGAATAGTTAAAATAACAAAACTTTTTTTATGTTTCATGTCTATATTCATAATCCTAGACTAAATTTCTTTCACGTTCTATTTTCATGAATTTAATCTTTACCACTCTTTTTAGTAAAAAAATAGATATCTTTTACAATAAACACATATGAAAAACCCAGAAATTACTGAGTTATTGTCAAAATTAGTAGAAATTCCATCTATAAGCTCTCTTGATGAAAACCAAAAAGATGTATTAGATTCCGCAAATTATATTGCGGATTTATTCAATGAAATCGGTTTAAATTCGAAGGTCACTTCAAGTAAAAATAGTAAACCAGCTGTACTTGCCCAGACCGAAATAGACCCATCTAAAAAAACTGTTCTTCTCTATGCACATCATGATGTCCAACCAGTTGGCGATATAAATAAATGGGATACAGACCCCTTTAAACCGGAGATTATTGATGGAAGACTCTTTGCAAGAGGATCAGGAGATAATAAAGCAGGAGTTGTAACTCATTATGAAGTTGTTAAAAAATTGATAGATGATGTTCCTGTGAATATAAAAATTTTCATCGAAGGTGAGGAAGAAATTGGCTCTCCTTTTATGATAGAGTTTATAGAAGAAAATAAAAAAGACCTAGAAGCAGATGTAATTATCATTGCAGACTCTGGAAACATTAAGTCAGGCGTTCCAACTATTACCACGTCCTTAAGAGGTTTGGTTGATGGAATTATTGTAGTTGATCAGCAGATGAATCCCGTTCACTCAGGTCTTGGTGGTGGTGTTGTTCCGGATGCCTTTATGATATTGAGTAAAATTATTTCATCATTTCATAATGAAAAAGGAGAATTATTAATTGATGGATTAACCTCAACCGAACAGGACGTATATGAATTATCTGAAGAGTTTGTACAAAACTCTCTTTCTTCTAACGGTGTGAATTTATTTGAAATGGATAGCTATTCAAAAAGATTATGGCTCGAACCAGCATTGAGTATCTTAGCTATTGATGCCCCACCTGTTGAAGAATCTGTTAACTTACTCATTCCAAAAGCTAGAGCAAAAGTAAGCTTGAGATTACCTCCAACAGAAGATCCGGATCATGCAATGGACATGCTCCACAAACACATAAAAGAGAACACACCTTGGAATGCAAATGTTGAATTTATTCCTAAAGCTAAAGGAAAAGGTGTACTTGTTAACCCTCAAAAAGAGTTTTCAACACAATTAATTAAATCTTTTGATAAATACTGGGATAACGAGGTCGCATTTATGGGTGTTGGAGGTTCTATACCATTCGCAAATATATTTACAGAACAATTTCCAAATGCGGAGATTGTTTTGGTTGGGGCAGGAGATGAAGAAGGTAATGCACATGCACCAAATGAAAGCGTGAACATAGGCGATATTCAAAGGCTTATTGATAGTCTTGCTGATGCACTCTCAAATTATTAATTAAATATTAAATTTATCAATTCAACAACATCCTTAAAAATTTCTTAATATAATTATTTTAAATATGAGGGAAGCTCGTATTTTATACAATTTAGAGGGAACTTGAGGAAGGAAGTTTTATGAAAACGTTTTTTACACAGCCAATCGGCCAACTCGCAAGACAAAACGCATTAGGATTTATTGTTTGCAATGTATTTTTGCTGGTAGTTGGCTTTGGAGAATTAGATGTACCTGTGGGATTGGGTAACCTTTTGAATTTTCTTTGGGGATTTTCATTATTGTCAATAATTATTGCTGGATATTATTTGGTTGAAGATCAAGTGCCAGAGTATTGGAAAATGGCGTCTTCGATCTTAGCTACAGTGATCATTTTAGGTACTTTTATCGAGATATCATCACCTGAATACACTATCGATGATGGTGGGTTTGTCCCGATGTATTTCTTTTGGGGCTTTAATTCATTAATTTATAGTTTAACAATGAGAGGTACAGGTGTATTTAGACCAGTTTATGAATATTTGAGTATCTTTGGATTTATTTCAATAGTCATATTCTCTGGAGCAAATATGTTTTTTGACTATGCAATACCAGAATCTATACAACCAATATTTGGAATTGGATGGATAGCAATGGTCATTGGATTAGGTTACGGAAGTTATGTTGCTTGGGGTGACAAAATGTCATCTGGCACAGAATAAAAGAAAGGAAATTAAATGGAAAATTTAACAAAAAATGATATATCAATTGGAAAGTACGCTGGTCTAGGATTATTTATAGTCTCATTGGCGGATATTGCAACTTTTCTTACGGGTGCCGAGGAAAGAATACCACTAGTAGCTTACATACAGTCGTTATGCTTTGCGGCAACATTTTGGTACATGAGAAAGTTGTTATCAGAAAACAATATTTCACAATTTGCTGATTTAAGCTTAGTATTAGGTTCAATTGTTCCAGCTATTTTTACAGTTATAGATTTGAGCAATCCGGGACAGCTTAGTTTGTCGGGTGATCAACCAATTAGTACATCTGCTGGTGGACTTTATTTTTCAATTACTTTAGCAATTATATTTTTAAATTCTAAGGGAGTGTTAGGAAATATATTTAGATATCTTTGTGCACTTGCAGCTACTGTATTTTTTATATTTGGAGCAACACAGAATTTATTTGGTGTAGAGCTACCAGACACTATTCAAATATTAGGTCTAGTGGGCTATCTCTCAGTTGTTACTGGAGTTGGTATTGGAAGCTTCATGGCTTGGAATAAAAAATAGGGCTTTGTAAACATACTTAATTGAAGTTTCAACACACTTTAGAAAAAAAAGAAAGGAAAATATTTTGATATTTAGACTAACACTAATTGATGTGCAAGACGGAAAAACGGAAGAAGCAATGGCTTATGGTGAAAGCAAGATAGAAGAATTTGTTGGCACACCTGGGTTATTTCAGATTGCAATATGTGAAAATAGCGTTGGACAAATTATGTCTTGGTCAATATGGGCCGATGAAGACGCAATGAATGCGGCAAGCGAACAAATTCAACAAGCCTTGAGTGGATTAAAAGATTTTGTTACAGGCCCTCCAACAATCAAGTATGGGACCATGAAAGTTGGTCAGCAGTATGTAAACATCATGAAAGGTGATAGAGAAGGACAATCCTTTGTTGTAAGAATAAGTTACGGATCAGAATATATTGATGAGAAATATGATGAAGGTATGGATTGGCTGCAAAATACTGTTTACACAGGTTATGAAGGAACAGATGGATTACTTGGTGCATTTGCTGCAGATACAGGAACTGAACTTATAGGTTTAAGCAATTGGGATTCGCAAGATGCCATGGATGCTTCACAAGAAACTTATCAGGAGTTTATGAAAGATGCAGAAAATTATATTAAGACTCCACCGACGGTAGTAACGGGAGAATGCCATTTATGGAGAAATATGGTGAGTTTTCCCGCTGGCAAATTATCAGAATGGAGTAAATAAATATGGAAACATTTCAAGCAGAAACAAAAAATATAAAAACTATCACAAGAGTAGTTGCAATTCTTGTTTTAGCTAATTTCGTTATCTTAGCAGTTGTAATTGGCCCTGATTCAGTTGGGTATGATCCAACCTATGGACCAATACAGTCAATTATTAATTTCCTTATTGGATTTTTGACAACTGGTATTTTGATGGGAATCTATGTGGTATTTGAAGTAAAGAAAACTTTTGATCTTTCTCATGCACACAATATTTTATTTGTATGTGTAACCGTCCAGATGCTTTTTGCACTTGGTCCTTTGGTTACCTACAACAGTGTTTTTGAAAATGTGATCGATGCAAGTACTGTTGGAGCAGTATCTGGTTCATTCAATACAGCTATCTTTTTTCTTTACGGATTTTATGTATTTTTACTTGTAAGTAATGACAAGAAAAGAAATAATTTGTTGAGTAACAGAACTCAGATAGTTGGAAATCTTTTTGCAGCAATAATAATTCCCGTTTCAATATTATCTTTGTTTGGGCTTATTCCAGCGGCAGCTTGGGGTGCTCTGTTTATTCTTGGTGGAGTAATTCTATATCCACTTTTTATAATCGGTGTTGGAGATGCAATAGGAAACTACTCAAAAGATTAAAAATGTTCGTTGTTGCAGTAACAATATTATTTAAAGAGGGAAAGCTAGGAGAGCTAAAAGATTTCTTTGAAAATACTGGCTTCCCAGCTTTGGAAGTTCTTAAAGGAGACATGTATTCCATTGCATTTTTTAATCCAAAAGATAATGTAAATCTTGGTATTGCCTTTATGAAAAACAAGGAGACTGCTGATAAATTTGCACAAATTAGAAACGAGAACTTGATGCAAATTCAAGACATACTTACTAGTCTTCCAAGAGTTTATGAAGGTGAACTTTCTACAGGTAAGACTTTAAAGGATTCGTTAGTTGATGATCCAAAAGACTCAATGTTTTTGGCATGTGCAAAGTTAGATGTTAAAAATTCCGATGAATATTTGAATCTTCAAAAAGAAATTTATTTACCAAAACTTGAAGAAGATGAGGGAATTATTTCTTACGGATCAGTTAAAATCGATGATAATTCACTTTTTCTATTTGAATTTTGGACTTCCCATGATGCAAAGCATAGTTTTGATGAAAAACTTAATGCTAATGAAAATGTATATGAAAAGTTTATGCCATTGATGGATGGATTTACTGATTATTATGGTGAACCGTATGCGATCAGACAGTTTGTAGACTTCAAAGCTGGAGAATCAATAAATTAATGAGTCCTTTAAAATTTAATACATGCAGGACAAAAGAAGATATGATGTAGACGCTTTAAGATCAATTGCTCTCTTTTTACTTATCTTCTATCACCTTGCTATATCTTTTACATCTGTAGCTAAGTGGATACTCTTTGTTCCAAATAATAAAACGACCGATGGCATTTGGAGTTTGCTGAGCATTTTTAACATTTGGAGAATTCCATTACTTTTTCTTATTGCAGGTATTGCACTCAGATTTTCGTATGAGAATAGAGGTATTGGCCAACTTTTCAAAGATAGATTTAAGAGACTTGGATTACCCTATCTTTTTGGTGTTGTGACGTTTGTTCCCTTATACATAATCATTTCTGCATTATTTATTTATGGAGATATAGGTATAGAGGACAGTATTGAAATTTTAATCTCATCCTTTTTTTCTGGTGGACACCTTTGGTTTTTGATAAATATTTTGATCTATTGCGTATTTCTTATTCCAATAATGGGCTTCTTATCGAACAAAAAAAGAGGATATAGATTTGTAGATTCTATTTTAAGAAGAAGAGGAGGTGTCCTACTATTTGCAATTCCAATAATACTAGAGGGCCATCTTCTAGATCTCACTGCTTACAATCAAGAAATAGGTTATGGCAACGATTATGCCGAATATTACGGAACTGACCATGGATTCTTGCTGGGATTTTTATGGTTATTAATAGGAATTGTTTTAACTTCCCAAGGTAATACATTTTGGGAATATAATATTAAAAATATAAATACTCACGCAATTATCGGCATACCACTACTTTTAAATAGAATTGTCAACGAGTTTGAGGTGTTAAATAAGTTAATAGCTTTTGAATCATTCAATTTTATAATTTTGATACTTGGTCTCGGAGCTAAATATTTAAATAAGGATTCAACGCAATTGCAATATTACAAAGATGCAATATTTCCTGTCTACATAGTTCATATGCCTGTCCAAATGGGAGTTATGTCTATATTTTCAGATATAAACCTACCTCTTTTGGTTAAATTCCCATTGGTATTATTTTTGGTTTGTTTTTTAAGTCTCACAATTTATCACGGTATAAAAAATATTAAAATTTTAAGACCTTTATTTGGGTTAAAAAATAAAACTTAAAATGAAATTTGATAAAAAACTTTTGAGAATAGTTTTTGTAATTATTTTTCTAATCTTTCTGGTGTTTTCGGACTCATATATTGCAAGAAGACTCATTCAATTACCATCTTTATTACTAAACTATTTCTAAAAATGAAGCTTTTAGAATTTGCTAATCATGAATTTATTAATTTAATAACATACAAAAAAGATGGTACACCTGTCAAAACCCCCGTATGGGTTGCTGAACATGAAAATTGCTTAGTAATAACATCAAGTAAATCAGCCGGAAAGGTAAAAAGAATTAATAATAACGGTCGAGCAACTATTTATGTTACCGACAGAATGGGAAGCAGTGAATTATCTGAACGTATAGAAGTAAAAGCATCAGTTATTAAAGATGAGGAACTTAAACAAATTGCTTTAGATAAAATAATAAAGAAGTATGGAAATATGTCTAAAATGTTTATACGGGGTTCAAACGAAAATCGTGCAATAATTAAAATTCAAGAAAAGGAGTAATTATGTTCTGCCCAGAGTGTGGATGCGAAGACGAAAAGTAAATTAAGAAAACCATTTATGTTTACCAAAATGGTTTCGTGGTACAGGCTTGTTATTTTCTAAGTAATATTCAATTCCATTAAGGACTGAATCTAAATAACTATTTAATTGTGGTCTAATTTGAGATATGAATGGAATCACATACAAAGGACCTGGAAATTTTCTGAGTGAATGAGTTTGTATTTGAATTGATAATTCTGATTTATCAACATTACCATCTAATCTCCATTTGACTTTTGACTTGGGTCCATTTTTTGTCCCAATGGTCAAATCATATCCATCTTTATCCCAATACGTAAAATCTCTTTCAAATGTTAATCCATTTAAATACTCCAATACATCTTTTGATCCGATACCTGGCCAGCTAACTATTGTATTTTTTTTACAGAAGGGATGGGTTTCATTCAGATAGTTCGGCGTTGTTATAACATCCAATACTTTATCTTTTGAAAAATTCAGTTCTTTATTTCTTTTGACGAATAGACTGTTGTTCATAGGATTATATTAGGGCATAGGCCAACTACATTTTGGAAGAGTGTTTGAGTGACTCAATAACGCATACAAGCAGTCGGCCTATGTACTAATTATAGATATTTAATCACAAACTTGCAAGATTGTGCATTATTTTTCACAAAATATACATGTATGTGAAATTACAACACTAAATAAAGAAAACCGATAAACATGGGAATTAATAGGAGAAATGCCATGGCCACTATTTGTTTAACATCCATATATATAAGATTAACTCGATTTTTTCTAAAAATAAATTACAAGTGAAATTCCAAGGATCAAACAGAGCATAAAACCATAAATTGCTATGGATATCGAAAAAATCCTTTTTGACTTTTCCAACCTTAAGATACAAAAATTTGTTATTGAATAATACAATAAGATGAATGCAGCACTTAATTTAATTGCTGAAAAAACATTCAAGCTCAAAATACCTATAGAGATTATTATCCCAACAAATATATCTGCAACATAAGCAGAGTTGTGTTTATCATGAATAGTTTTAAATAAGTCCGGAATTTTTTGGTCTCTTGCCATAGCAACCATAACCCTGCTAACTCCAGGAAGAAGAGCAAGAAGAACAGAGCCAGTAGCGATAGTCGACGCAATAACTATTAAGAAAGAAAATTCTGAAAAACGACTTATATCAAAAGCTACTTTAAGTGGTGTTAAAGAATTTTCGATAATTTGTGGTTGAATTATTCCAAGCGTAGTAATCGAAATTACAACATAAAGTAATAAAGTAATTCCCAATCCTATGAGAATTGCTTTTGGAATTATAATTTCCGGATTTTTAATTTCCTCACCAAAAGTAGCAAGTCTGGAATACCCTGTAAATGCAAAAAACCATACACTCGCACTTAAAATCAAATTTTTTAATGAGAATCCACTCGTAATGGGTATGTTGAATGAAAAATTAGAAGAACTAATTACAGAGATTGTATAAAAGAGGAGAATTAATAGAATCGTGTACGTAAACCACTTTGCAATTGAAACAGTTTTTGAGATGCCAAAAAAATTAATTACTGTCACAAAAATAATGAAAACAATTGAGACTAATTTTGGATTTTCTGGGTATAGATAATTACCAAGTGTCAAGGCAACTGCAATGCAACTTATTAGCTTTCCAATTATAAAAGAGTACCCAGCAATTAAAGATGGGTATAAACCCAATACATTTTTAGCGTATAAATAAGTACCGCCTGTTTCGGGATATAACTTAGCAAGTTGGGCAGATGAGCTTGCATTTGCAAAAGCTACAGTTCCAGCAAAAACTAGACCAATTATTGATGAATAGGATGAAATTCTTGAAGTTGGTGAAATATTATAAAATAAACCAGCTCCAATCATTGAACTAAGGCCCAATAAAATAGAATTTTTTAAAGTTAAGGTTCTTTGAAATTTATCCATATATAAATTTTATTTAACAGTCAAATTAGCTGTCAAAATCCAATGGTATTCATGATAAAATATTTTTATGTTTAACAAATTGTCACCAGTTCCAATTACTGAACCACGATATAGAAGGCTTATGATTTTTGCAATGCTTTGGATGTTTATCGGAGCTTGGGTTGATGCGAGTGCTCATAGATACATTATTGACGAATTAGAATCTTTTTTTTCACCATGGCATGGAATCCTCTATTCAGGTTTTGGAGTTGTTGTTATATCTGCTTTATATGTAAAAAATAAAATGAGAGATTATAAATTTGATGTTGGAATATTAGGAGCTTGTATATTTGCCGTCGGCGGTGGTTCAGACGCTATTTGGCACACCTTATTAGGAATCGAAGTTGGAATTGAACCATTGATTACTCCATCACATCTAATGTTATTTTTAGGTGCATTCCTAATGCTTGATCATGTATTTGCGTCAAGACCTAATAAAGAAATTCTAGATACTGCCTCTTTATTTGCATTAGCATCAAGTTTTGCCCTAGTTGTCTATATCACTCAATTTGTAAATCCATTTTTTGAGCCGTACATGTTTTTTCAAGCTGATGATTTTATTTATCAAGCTTTTTCTGCGGCCTCAGTATTTTTTCAAGCTATGCTTTGCTCGGTAGTTTTTGTTTATTCAATAAGGTTTAATGTTTCACCAATAAACATGGGATTAATTTATCTCATTTCTTTTATGTATCAATCTTTAATTTTTTTATTAGGTGATGTGCAACTATTAATTCGTACTTTTTTTACCGGTCTGTTTTTTTCTTTTTTAATAATTCAAATTGCATCTTGGTACTATCGAACAAATCATGATAGAAAGATACAGTTATCTACAGCATTAGTAGGTTCTTTGTATGGTTTGGTTGTTGTTTTATATATCCTTTCAATAGGGATGAGTGGTGGTTATGAACTTTCTTGGAGATTTTATGGATTAGGAGGTTTAGTAACTACACCTTTATTGTTTGGATATATGGTTGGCAATTTAGGTGTAAGTCCATCAACTGGTGAGACAGTTTCTTAAATAATTTTCTTTTTTAAAGATTCAGACAATCTTTTTAGTTCTTCGATTGCTTCACTATCATTCTCAGGTAATTGATCCCTAGAAACCGGTTTACCAACTATTATTTTTATTTTTTTATCTTTTTTGTTCAGTAGTTCATTTAATTGAGATATATCTCGTAACTGCCTATTAATTATTGAAGCAAAGTAAAAAAACCATGAATTTCTCCCAACGATAAAAGCTGGAACCAATAAACAATCATTTCTATCAGCAATACTTATTGGTGTTTTTTGCCAAGCTCTCTCTTTAAGGCCAGACAATGTTAGTTTTGAAATCCTTCCAGAAGGAAAAAGAATTCCTATTCTTGAGTCTAAAAAAAATGTACGCATTCTTTCAATAGTTTTTTTTGTAGCCGAGTGTATTTGTTTTTCATTATCCCAGATAACTGGAGCCATCATATCATCGAAAGCTCCAAGTAAATACACAAATAATTCATTTGCAAAAAAGAAAGCGTCTTTTCTTACTTTATAGATGCAGTGGTACATCGCTACTGCATCTGCTGGGCCCATTGGATGATTCGAAACAATTAAACATTTACCTTGTTTTGGAATATTTTCTAAGCCCTTTATTTCACAATTTTTTGTATATGTTCCCCCCAACCATTCAAATGCCTCGGGCCCCGACATCTTTTGTATGTTATCACCAACATAAATGGATTCACTGATTCGCAAATATTTTGCCAAAAAATTAAATACTGTTCTCGAGACAATATTTTTTTTTAGGAACCATGGCCCCCTATCTCTAATAAGATTAAAAATCTTTTTTTCCATTTAAGCTTTAAAAACTTTCTTTTTCCCCTTAATTCCATCAAACTTAAGCCTTATTCTTTTTAAAATTTCATCTTTCGTTCCACTCATATCAAATGAGGGTAAAAATTTTAATTGTTTATTTTTATAATCGATCTGCACCGGCATAACTTCTGCATTTAGTTCTTTAGCAAGGTAAATAAAGCTTGATCTGAATCTATCAGCATTAAACCTTCCTTCTGGAGTGATAATTAATAAAAAGTTATCAATTTTTTTTAGCTCATTTATTACAGATTCATACTGACCTGAGCCTTCTTTCCTATCAACAGGTATGGCACCAAATTTTCTAAATAACTTTTCTTGAAGCCATCCAAGTGGCCATTTGATACCTTGCTTGTCAATATCTTTAGGTTTATGAAATGGATTTGGCAATTTACGCATTGTCCATTTTGCAGATAGATAAGAGACTTTAATATCTAAGGCCAAAATCATCAGAATCATGAGATATTCATCTTTTGTTGATTGATGAGGTGCAGCTACAACTATTACTCTTTTATTATCTAAAAAACTTCCAACAGCTTTTATGTCTTCAAATAGCAATAAAAAGAAAGCTAGTTTCTGAAGAAAAAACCTTTTTTTCCGTGGTGTTTGCGGAGGTATATTTACATTAGGAAGTATCTTTGTATACGGCATATAAAGAATTTTATTACTTTAATTACTAATATGTTTTTTCTTCTTCAGAATTTAGAAATGAGACATTATTAAATTCTTTGAGTCTAAAAAAATGCCCAGATGAGATTTCTGTAGATTTTAGTGTTGTGTGACCAGCATGTCTTGGAAGATATTTACGCCAAGTCCATGGAAATAAATCTATATCCAGAAAATAAGACAATAAGGTAGACATTGTCCCAGCATGAGAAATTATAAGAAGCCTCTGTATTTTTTTTGTATCCAATTCAAATAATGAATCAAACTCATTTTTAACTTTCCTAATTCCAATTGAATTTAAATTTTTATCAAGATTACTAAAAATATTTGAACTAAAACCTTTCATATACTCGCCATGTGTACTTTCGTACCACTGCTCAAAAGACATGGAGTTTCTCTGTTGAAAAAATTTCTCGATGTCTCCTCCTGATTTTCCAAATAATTCTTTTTCTTCATCATCAAGTGCTTCTTCAAGCCATTCAAAAGTGATAATCTCCTTCGCCACACCTTTTGTTTTAAAAGGTTGCATTGTCTCCTGAGCTCTTTTTAAGGGGGAAACCCATAATTCATTAAAGCTATTTTCTGAAAAAAACGAAGCAGATTTTTCTGCTTGAATCTTCCCAAGATCTGTCAGACCTGGGTTTAAGTCATATTGATCACCATCTACCCACTTAGGTTGACCATGTCTTATAAGTACAATTTCCATATTTAAACAATAGCTTTACTTGAATATTCTGTAAGTAATAGAATCATATTTATGGAGAAAAAATTTTTTAGGAAAAAAACAATATTTTTCCCTCAGTTAATGAGTGGTATTTTTCTTTGCTATGTATCAATTGATAATTTTATAGGCGGTCCATTGAGAGATTTTTTAACACAATACTTCGATCTTGACGATTTTGGTTCAAACAGTAGGGAGGAAAGTCTTTACTATATAATCTTTTTCATAGGATTATTTCAAATAATCATTTCTCTTCAAGTATTTTTTCAGCCTGTCATAGAAATTAAAAATGGAAAAATAGCACTTAAAACAAAGGAAAAAATTTTATCAGTTATTAAAGACGTAGATGAAGTAATTGACATAACAGAACAAGAACGAGATATTATTAATTTTATCTTTCAAGATAAATCTTACACCGTTGTTACAAAGCATGTAAACAGGGAGGAACTAGACCTCATTTTAAAGCAGATAAAATCAATAAATCAAGAATAAAGTTCGCGAAAAATACATTAGAAAATATTTTGCGAATAACAGTTTTTGCTTTTATATTTATAGAAACTATCGGAAAATAAATCGCAAGATTGAAAATAAGATAGAATAGAAAATCCCGAAGGGTCGCAAGATCAATCGGGATTTTTGCTTTTTCATCAAAATTTTTTTAAAGTTGTCATTATATGATGACAAAACCGCCATTAGACAAAGGCAGCCCTATATTTGGCCATTCAATAAAATTTAACAATGATGCTTTGTCATTAGTTAAAAATTTACAAAATAAGTACGGCGACATATTTGAGATTTCAATATTAAATCAAAGAGTAACTATGTTTATGACTCCATCAGCAACAAGACATGTATATCTAGATGCTGAAGATAATTTTTCTTCAAAGCATGGCTGGGAGTTTTCTTTAGGAAAAACATTTGAAAATGGATTAATGCTTAGAGATTTTGATGATCATAAATTTCACAGAGGATTGATGCAGGATTCTTTCAGAAGGGATGCTCTTAAAAATTATTTGATGATAATTCAGCCCATTCTTGATGAATGGATTGAAAATCTTAAAAAAAATAAATCTTTTGATCTTTATAAAACAATGAAAGGGTTGATGTTTAAAATCTCTCTCGAACTTTTTTTTGATGAAGTAGACAACTCAAGACAAAAAGAATTGGAAAGATTATTTACCGAAGCTATAAAGTCAGCAACTTCTGTTGTGAGATTACCCTTACCATTCACAAAATTAAGAAAGGGACTAAAAGCAAGACAAGAGCTCTTGAAATATTTTGAAGAAAAAGCAAAGACAGTTGATACATCAAGTAAAACATTATTTTCAGAATTAGTTAAAACAAATAAACATGAAGCTGGATTAAGTAATTTTGAGATTGCAGAGCATATGATTTTTCTTTTACTTGCTGCGCATGATACTACAACAAGTACATTGACTTCAGCTATTCATCATATTTCGACTAATAAAAGTTTTTACGAGGAATTAAAAAATGAGTCCGAAACTATTGAACTAACTGATATTTCTGATTTAAAAAATGGAATAAAAGCTGAATCGTTATTTTCTGAAGCAATGAGAAAGTATCCCCCAGTTCCATTTTCAGTTCGTTATGTTATGAGAGATACAATAGTTGAAAATTATAAACTAGACGCAGGAACTTATATAGCTATTGGTCCATTGGTATTACATAACGACGAACGTTATTGGGAAAATCCTAAAGATTACAATCCAAATAGGTTTTTAGGATCCAATGATCTCAATGAAGCTTACTTTCCATTTTCAGGAGGTGCACACACTTGCCTAGGAAAGTTTTTTGCAAGCTATTTATTTAAGAATGTTGTATATAAGTTAACTTCTAATTTTGAAGGAATTCATTCAGAAAAAGAGCTTTTCATTAATCCTGCACCAATTCCTTATCCAAGAAAAGATGTAAAAATTACGATTTCATAGGCTTTTTATAATAAAAGTTCGCGAAAAAAAGAAGTTCTTTTTTTTTGCCAAATTGGGTAAAAACATGTAAATTTATTAAACACTATCAAAAAAGAAGTCGCAAGACCGAAAATGAGATAGAATAGAAAATCCCGAAGGGTCGCAAGATCAATCGGGATTTTTGTTTATATATGTTATTTAGTATCAAAAAAAAACAAAAAGACTCCCTTGTGGCTGTTATTTTTGTTTTATCACACTTTTCGCAGTGGCTCAAAGCACGAAAGGAAGTCTTAAATCCATTTTAATGTGTTTTTTTTAATATTTTTTTTAAAATAGTGGTTAATGAAAGAAAAAATATGGAAAAAAGCACCTTTTTTATTGATTTTTATAGTACTTTTCCAGTTTTGCTCCCAAAATAACTCATCTGAAAATGATAAATCTGACACCAATATTCTTTCAAAATCGTCAGTTTTAGAAGATTCTAATTCTCAAAATCAAGAAGAAAACCAGGTAAAAGACAACTCTGCTGAGAGTGTAATCGCCGATATTGAATCTGTCATAAAAGAATATCCAAATGGGGTCTTATCATTTCTTTCTAATAAGGAAAAAAAATGTATAGCAAAAATTTCTACGACTGAACAACTTTTTGATATGGAAAAAGGCGTCTCAGATGAAGGTGCGATTACTAAAGAGCAAAATAATTTCTTCTCAGAATGTAATATTCCATCACCACCTGGACTCCCAATCAAAGATACTAATTCATCTGCAAATATCTCAAACGAACCTCAAGCAAGTTCATATCAAACTTCATTTGCAAGTATCGAAAACATTACTTCATTAGAAATGAGCGGAGTGAGTCCGTACTTAGAAGTAATTGACAATGAAAAACTAAGATTGTTTTTTAACAGTATTGAAATTATGGGGCTTGGTGTATCGATATGTGATTATGAACTTAACTGTGAACTACAAGGAGTACTTCAAAGAATTTCAGATTTAACACTCATCAATACAAATGATGGCATAAGGCGAGGATATTATGTGACTATGAATCCTCAAACAAATCAAAAAGATATTTATACCGCAGTCTTTTCAGATGATGGACTAAGTTTTTCAAATGAAGTTCCACTAGGTTTTCCTGTTGATAAAGATGAAGTAGCTTGGGGCGTTCCAGATGCAGTTAAATTACCTAATGGACTTATTCGAATTTATTGGGTTTTTACAGAAGATAAAACATCAGATGAAAAAATTGTAAGTGCAACCTCAAAAACTACTAAAGGGATTGAATTTATCATGGACCCAGGTTACAGGCTTGACAATGGTTATGTAGATTTTGAAGTCATTAAAGCTGAAGATGGTGATTGGAGAGCATTAATGTCATTTACCCCACACTATGTTCCAGAAATTCCACAAAGTTTATTTTATGCGACATCAAAAGATGGTCTTGATTGGGAATTAAATGAAGAGAGAATTTCCCCAGAAGACTACAGCTATTTAGATCCAACCGCTATTTCACTTAACGACAATACTTATTTAATTGTAGTTTCTGGAGCACCGAATAAAATGGGTGACAGGAAACACTCTTTATATAGAGCGGAATTAAGATTGCCTTGAAATATATTAATATGAAAAAAACAAAAATTTTATTAGTAATAATTTCTTTGATATTTCAGGCTTGCGGAAGTGAAAATGGTAGCCAAGAAAACATAGACCCATTAACAAAAGTGAATGATGACTTACAAGTCAACAATCCACCACCAGAAAACAATAATCCACCACCAGAAAACAATAATCCACCACCCGAAAATAATAATCCACCACCCGAAAACAATAATCCACCATCTGGAGGAAATGATATTGATAGAGCTGTCCAAATAATCAAAGATGCAGATGATTCAATACTTAATTGTGTCTCTAAAGCACTGCCAACTGATATTTATCAAAACATAATTGATAATCTAAATCCTGATAATTTTGAAGCAGGAATTATTATTGATTGTTTCAATGACCCTACGATTTCAAACAATGTAGCTCAGCAACCTCTAGGAGATGAAAAAAATAATGATCAAGATTCACCAAACTCATCTGCTAATGAAAACGATTATACAAATGATCAAAATGGAAATATGGGTAATTCATGGTATGACCTAAATATTTACGATTACAACCCAAGTTATACTGTTGCTTCAGAAAATGGTAAATCAGGTTTTGGTTTAAATGAATCTGCAGAAATTTTGCTGTCAGGATACGGTTTTAACAATCCCGGAGGCTCTACCAAATTAAATCATCCAGTTTCCATTTCTGCAAATGCTGGAAAACTGGCTTTAACAGATCGTTTTAATAATCGAGTATTAATCTGGAATTCTATTCCAACTGAAAACACTCCACCAGATTTAGTTCTTGGACAATCTAGTTTTATGACTCATAACTCCGGTTCAGGTCTAAGTAATATGAATTTTCCGGGACAAGTTGTTATAACTCCTGATGGCAAAATTCTCGTTGCAGACTCAGATAATAATCGAGTTTTAGTTTGGACTTCCTTCCCTTCAGCTTCTGGACAAGCAGCTGATTACGCTTTACCAATTACGGATTATGTTAATTTTGGTGATTCATGGCCTTGGGGAGTATGGTCTGATGGTACAAAAGTAATCGTTACTGCGACAGTTGCAAAAGCAGTTCTTTTTTGGGACTCTTTTCCAGGACAATCAACTGCACCAGATGTTGTTTTAACATCAGATCAAGTTGGAACTCCAAGATCAATCACTTCAGATGGAAATTATGTTATGTTAGGCGATGAAAATGCAAATGGTCCATGTATAGGTACTAATGGAACACGTTCAACTCATGTTTGGACTTCTTGGCCAACATCATCGAGAGATCCTGATGCTTGCATTGATAATTGGTTAGCAAGTGTAATTTATGACTCAAAGATATATGGTATTGCTGCAGGTGGTGAGACAATGTATTTTTATGATGAATTATATAAAACAACACAAGATTTAAAAACAAATGTAAAGTTAGCAAATCCAGGAGAAGGACACAGATGGGCTGGAGGAGATGATGGTGGAGCTACAGTCGCAGATGGTAAGCTTTTTGTTGCAGAGTACAATGGAAATAGAGTATCTGTTTTTAATACAATTCCAAGCTCTCCTAATGAGAAACCTGATTGGGCTCTTCTTGCTGATAAACCTACAGACTATCCTTTGCTAGATGAGTTTATAATTCAGAACCCAATAATTGATTCGAATGAAACTATGCTTTTTGTTTCATCTGATTTTGATAGATCACTCTCAATATGGAAACAATTTCCTGGAAGTTCTGGTGCTAATCCTGATATTGTCATGAGGAGATTTGACCAACCACCTTGGGATATGGTGGTTAAGGGTACGGAAGTATATCTAGCGGGCGGTAGAAGTGTATTTGGTTGGAACAATATTGAGAATTCTATTGCAAAATCCAATTTTAGCTTTGATTTAAACGCAAATTCTATCGGGAATATTACATTTCAGGAAGTTCGGGGTATTGCTTACAATGGAGACTACTTTGCTGTTGCTGATGCAGGTGCAGATACTATTTACGTCTGGGAAGGGGTTCCAAGCACATCGGATAATCCAACCCACTCTCTTTCAGGTTTAACAAATTTGGGAAGAATTGATATGAATGATACACATTTGGCTATTGGTTGTTATCCTGGTGGTTCAAGCTTTAAAGTTATAGAGCTGTCAAGTCTAAGTTCACCATCATACAGCACTATACCTGGTCAAGATTGTCCAGCAGAAGTAAGTTTTAATGAAAAAGGATTTTTCATTCCAGGCGATGATAAGATAATTGGTTGGAATTCTATTTCAGCTGCATTAGCTGGGGGTCAGCCCACTATGAGTTTTGGAGGTCGAAAAGATAAAACAAATATGGGGACCAAGATGGCTGCAGGAATTGGATGGGACGGGTTTCATTTTTGGGTCGGTGAATATAAGTTTTCAAATAGACTTTTAGGTTTTGCTCCATCAAAATAATAAATTTTTTTTGGGATGACCTTTTATAATTAAAGTGATGAAAAAGTTAATAAATATAAGCATTATTTTATTTTTACTACTCCAAGCTTGCTCAGATTCCAATAATAATGAAAAACAGACTCAAACTAACAACCAAGCAGAAAATAATGTAGTGGTTGATGAACAAAATAATAAAAATTCGACACCTAACGAGGACATAAGCTCTGTAGAAGAAGCTATAAAAAATGTATTAATAGATTTTCCAAATGGTATATTTTTTAATTTACTTGTTGAAGAGCAAAAATGTTTAGTTGAAAAAGTAGGTCTTGAAACTATAAGACAGATGGAACAAGATTTTTTAAATGGAGAAGCAACACAAGAAAAATATGAAGAATATTTCAAAACTTGTAATATTCCACCACCACCAAGCCCTGAAATTGCTGGAGGACCTGGAGGTGGTAGTAGCCCTCTTCCACCGCCTAAAGGAAAACAAGATCCAAAGCAGGGCAATGTAGGAATACAAGCAGTAGAGTTAAGCTCGATTCATTTGTCTTATCTTGGTTCTATACGAAGCTTAGAAAATAATCTTGGAAATATTGCTGATCCATCCATTGTCGAAACTAATGATGGTAAGATTCGAGTCTACTTTAAGAATGGCAATGAACCACAGGCAGGCATAAGTGGTTTTGATAATTTAATACATTCAGCTGTATCAAGTGATGGTGGTAAGAATTGGATTGTTGAATCTGGAGTAAGAGTTCCGGTTCAATCACCAATTGAGGCATTAGTTATTGATGGACAAGTTGTTGCATGGGGATGGGAATTGGCTGCAAGTGGAGATGCTTTGGTAAGATATGAATCTTCAGACGGAATAAATTTTAAACAAATATCTATTCCAAGATTTGTACAATCTGATTGTCTTGACGATAATGGAAATTCTTTCGGTCCTTTAGGTGATCCATCTATTACCAAATTAAATGATGGCACTTGGATTTTTCACGTACAAGAATTGGTAAGTCCATTAGGCCCATTTAATAGAAGAGCTTGTGTCGCTTCTTCTAATGATGGACTTAGTTGGACTACTCAGGTTGAGAGAACATATGGTGGCGATATTGATGTAACCACGAATCCAGCAATTAAACTTAATTCGTTAGGTCTTGTTGAATGGATATGGCCAATGTATGACAATATGGTTTATAGATATGGCGATGATGGTTTTAATTGGTCTGAGCCGGAGTTTTTACCAACAGGAGGAGATCCAGATTTTCTTGATCTTTCAAATGGTAAACAATTATTAGCATTTGGAAATTTTAGTACTCGACAGGGTGGTGTTCTTATTTTTACAGAGCGGGTTCAAACAAATTACAAAATTAGTGTTGTAAATACAGGACCAACTCAATCTCCAACAAAAAAATGGATTGTAGAGGGTGCCAATTCTGATGATATAAAAGTTATGAATGTATGTTTAAATATTGATTTAAGTAGCTCTCCTGGTGCAAGCGTAGAAATAAAAAATGTAAATAATGCCTTAGAGGTAACGGCAACTGATACAAATGAAGAATTTGCAAATCCTCAGTGTGTATATATCCTCGTTGGTCCTGAGCAGATAATGGGATAATGATTTTATTTACAACCAATAATTCATTTATAATAAACCCATGAATATTGGTTCCCACATTCCTTCAAAAAATGCAGTAGATGAAATTGAATACAGAAAAGGAGACACCTTTCAAATTTTTATTTCAAGTCCTCAAATGTGGAAAAGTCCTAAACCTCGTGAAGATATAGATGTATTGCAAGACTACAAAGGTAATATATATGTACACGCACCCTATTTAATCAATGTAGCAACACCAAATAACAAAGTTCGTCATCCAAGCCGCAAGTTACTTAAAGATACTTGTAAAGTAGCAGCAACTTTTGGAGCAAAAGGTGTAGTTGTGCATGGCGGTTCAGTTGGTGAGGGTGGAGATATTGGACAAGGCTATGAAAACTGGGCTAAAGCTATTAAAGAGGTTGAAGATTTAGGAGTAAAAGTTTTAGTTGAGAACACTGCAGGTGGTAAAAATTCCGTTGCTAGATATATGGATTCCATTGAAAGGTTATGGGAAGTTATAGGACATCTTAATGTCGGATTATGTCTTGATACATGTCACACTTGGGCAGGTGGAATTCCAACAATAGAGGCAATAAAAGGGTTTAAGAAATTAGTTAAAAAAATTGATCTTATTCACTTTAATGATTCAAAAGATGGTTTTGAAAGTAGCAGAGATAGGCATGAAAACTTAGGTAAGGGTAAAATTCCAAAAGAAGAATTAGAGTATGTAATCAAAAATGCAAAAACAGACATTATTGTTGAAACACCAAATGGCGCAGATGCACAAAAAAAAGATATAGCTTGGATTAGAAGACGTTTAAATAAATGAATTACTTACCGAGAAATCTCACATTTAATGATGGGGTTGCATTCATAAATAATCATTCTCTGTTGGAAGTTTCATCTGAACATGGAACTCCACTTTATGTTTATGACTGGGAACATATTAAAAATAACATTTTGGAATTTACAAATGCTTTTGGAGATGACGTTTTGTATAGATATGCAGCAAAAGCATTTATATGTAGAAAGCTTGTTGAATTATTAAACGATAACAACTGGGGGGTTGATGTTGTTTCTGGTGGAGAAATGGCAACAGTACTGTCTGCTGTCGATACATTAGAGAACACTCTATTTAACGGAACCTATAAAACAAAAGAGGAGATTAATTTCTTTATGTCAAATAATGGAGGACATATATCGGTTGATAACATAGATGAGATATCAATACTACAAGATATAGCTAATAAAAATAAAATTAAGCAGCCCGTTATTTTAAGAATTAATTTAGATCTTGGTGCAGAAACTCATCCGATGGTATTAACTTCTGGATATGATCAACAATTCGGTATATCAATTGATGTTGCTGAAAAAGCATTAAAAGAAGTTTATAACTCTGATTCACTACTTTTTTCAGGAATTCATGTGCATATAGGAAGTCAGATTAAAGATCCTGAAAGATTTAGAAAGGCTATGGAGGAATGTTCTTTATTTCTTGAAAAAAATAAGGCAAGTGTTGAAAGAGAGATTGTATTTGACGCAGGTGGTGGATTCTTTTCTCCTTATGAGGGTGATGAGGATAGCGAAGATCTTACAATTTATGCTGATTCAATTAGGTCAGGTATTGAGAAAAATTGGAGTACAGATTATAAGATTATGATTGAACCTGGAAGGGCTGTTATAAATAATGCTGGACTTATTCTTTATACTGCCGGAGCTATAAAAGAAGATAGAGGAGATAAACCATTTATCTTAGTTGATGGAGGAATGTCAGATAATCCAAGACCAGCGTTATATGGAAGTGAACATAAATTATTTAATATTTCGCCAAATAAGAGTAAAGATGAAAAAGTTTTTGCAGTATCTGGTAGACATTGTGAGTCAGGAGATCTTCTCGTTGAAGATGCACAACTTCCGATAGATACGAATACTGGAGATATTTTAATGTCGACCTCTACAGGTGCGTACACTTTTGCTATGGCCAGTAATTATAATCGAGTTCCAAAAGCGAAAGTTGTTGGAATCTCAAAATCAGAAGTATTTGATTTAGTTAAAAGGCAATCTTTTGAGGATACTTTTGCTCAAGACCTTTAAATTTTAATAAGACCTCTATTAATAAAAAAATTAATTGTATCCGTAATTGTTTCTTTGAAAGGTCTATTTGTATGATCAAGTGTCTCTTTAGCTAGAGTGCTTGGGATTAATTTATGAGCAGTTTTGATTGTATGAATAGTGTCAGCTGTCATAAGTCTAGGCTTTTTTGTAAAACTTGATTTAATAATTTCGTAGGGAATGTTGAAATACATAGAAAATATTGGAAGGGCAATGAGTAGTGTCTTTCTATCTACTATTTCTCCAATCATTTTTGCAATATCAGGAAACATTAAAAACTCCCCACCAACAAGATAATTCTGACCATTTACACCTTTTCTAGAACAATTAATTGCAGTTTTAGACAAGTCCCTCACATCCACATAGTTATATCCAAAATCTACATTAAGCAATCTTTTTCTATTAGCAATATCGATCATAGATTGACAATTTAGTCCCGGTTTAAAATCATTAGGACCCATTATTGAAGTAGGATGAATAATGCTTGCATCTAAGTAATTTTTTGAAAATTCTAAAACAATTTTTTGACCATCTGCTTTTGACAGGTCATAAGGAATAGATTTAGGACCTGTTACAAGTTCTCTTGTTTCATATAAAGGTTCATCCATTGGTTCTCTTGCAAACGCATCGATTGAAGAAAAATGTACTAACTTCTTTACATTTCCATTTACTGATGCCTCACAGACATTTTTTGTACCATCGACATTTATTTTTCTTATAAGGTGTTTGTATCTTTTATCAAGACTTATAAATGCGGCAGTGTGGAAAACAATATCAACATTTTTGAATGCTGTTTCCAAGGATTCTTTTTCTGTTATGTCACCTTTTACTAATTCAACATCTAAATTTTCAAATGCTCGGTGGTCGTTATCAAAATCTATACACCTCACTTTATATCCCTGATTAATCAGTTCACGAGTGAGATTTGCACCAACATGTCCTGATCCACCCGTAATTAATGCAACTTCCATACTATTATTTTACGTATGGACAATGATGAAAAGCTAATTAGAAAAGCAAAAGCCAAGATTGGTTTTCGACTACATGCTTTTGTTTATATCATAGTTTGCTTAGGTTTATCATTGTACGATATCTTTTTTGACAAAACTGGTCAGAATTGGTGGTACTTTGTTGTGAGTGGCTGGGGGTTAGGCCTTTTATCTCATTTCATTGGTATTACTAGTACAAGTTTGTTTTCAGTTGAAAAGGAAGTAGAGAGATTAAAAAAAGATAGTAAGAATAGATACTAAATTTTAGTCGTCACCAAAAAACATCTGATTGCCGCCGTAAGGAATATCTTCATCTTTGGCATAAATTTCTACAAATCTCTGTTTGATTTCTATAACTTTATCAATGAGCCCGATTCTTTTTAAATAGTTATAAGGAGCTCTAAAAACTCTATCTTCAAACTCTAAAAATTGTGATATTTTTTTACTCATTGTTTTTAAAATATTAGCGTTTAGATGAATTTATCATAACTTTTATGGTGTTAATTTCTTTAAACACCTTTAATCAGTATTTTTTTTAATTAGAGCCAATTGTTTTCTTGTTTATACTTCTATTATGAAAAGACTTTTAATTCTTCTAT
>CACODT010000002.1 GCA_902626065.1 uncultured Candidatus Actinomarina sp. | reverse complement strand
AATATATTGCTCTAGGTAGTGATTTTATAAGTGAAATAACTGAAGAATTAGACAGTAAATATTAAAAGATTATATAGCATTTCCAGATTCAGGATTAAAAAAATGAAGCTTTGATGGATCAATTTTAAGTTCAACATCTTCGCCTTCAGAAACTATAGAGTTTGGGTTAACACGCGCAATAAACTTTGTATTGTCACCTAAGACAGAAATATCTTCCCCTTCATCGGCCAAGATTTCTTCAATAGCTTCAGTTTGAACAGGTCTTATGTCTTTGAAGAAATGAATATATGAATCAGATCCAAGTTGTTCTAGAAGAGTCACAGAGACCTTTATACGCTCAGAAAATTCAGATTCATTTGCATAATTGCCATCTTCGAAAGCTTCTGGCCTTATACCCATTACAATTTCTTTATTTTCAAATGCTTTTAATTTTTCTGATTTTTCACCTTTATATACTATTTGTTCATCTCCAAACTTTAACTTTATTGAATTATTCTTAACTTCTACATTTGTATATACAAAATTCATTGAAGGGCTACCAATAAATCCAGCAACAAAAATATTTTTTGGATTGAGATAAATTTCACGAGGGGTGTCAATTTGTTGCAATTCTCCTTTTCTGATAACTGCAACTCTATCTCCCATTGTCATAGCTTCAACTTGGTCGTGAGTAACATATAATGTGGTAGTTTGAAGTTGAGTATGTAATTGACCTAACTCTGCTCTCATCTGAACTCTCAACTTTGCATCCAAGTTTGAAAGAGGTTCATCCATTAAGAATGCTTGTGGATTCCTCACAATTGCTCTACCCATCGCAACTCTTTGCCTTTGTCCACCTGACAAAGCTTTTGGCTTTCTATCAAGCAACTCACTAATCTCAAGGGTTTTGGCAGCATCTTTAACCTTTTGATCTATTTCATCTTTCGGTAACTTTCTCAGTTTTAATGAAAAAGCCATGTTATCAAATACTGACATATGAGGATAAAGGGCATAATTTTGAAAAACCATTGCAATATCTCTGTCTTTTGGTGCAACATCATTTACGGTCTTATCACCTATGGAGATTTCACCTTCTGTAATGTCCTCAAGGCCCGCAACCATTCTTAGTAATGTAGTTTTCCCACAGCCAGATGGGCCTACTAGAACTACAAATTCACCATCATTTACAGTAATATTGACATCTTCGAGTGCTCTTGTGCCGTTTGGGTATATTTTCCCGGCAGATTTAATATCGATTGCTCCCATACAAACGTAATTTTAACCATATAATTTTCAATTTAAAAATTAATTCAATCGTATAATATTTTTATGCTGGAAGTTCCAATAAATAGAATAACAACCTTAAATGATGATCAACCAAACATGGATGCCCCATATGTCCTTTATTGGATGATTGCTTTTAGAAGGACAAATTATAATTTTTCTCTTCAACGTGCAATTGAGTGGGCCAATAAACTTTCTAAGCCCTTATTAATTTTTGAACCTATGACAATCGATTATCCAATGGCAAGTATCCGATTTCACAAATTTGCTATTGAGGGAATGCAGGATATGCAAAAACAGACTGAAAACTCCAAAGCGTTTTATTTTCCTTATGTAGAAGAGAAAAAAGGAGTTGCTGATAACCTATTAGTAGAACTAGCAAAAAATGCAGCAGTAGTTGTTACTGATGATTATCCAACTTATTTTGTTCCACAAATGACAGCAGATGCAAAAGGAAGCATTAAAACAACTTATGAGTTAGTTGACTCTAACGGACTGTTACCAATTCGAATAGCTGAAAAAGAATATGTTAGAGCTCATGACTTTAGAAGATTTATGCATAAAAATTTAGAAGATTTCTTAGTAGAAGTACCTGAAGAAAGTCCGTTAGAATATCTCAATATACAGTTTGATAAGAAGCTTCTTGAACCCATTTTGAAAAAATATGAACTGATTGACTTTAACAATATCAATATCAATGATTTTCTAAATAATTTAAACGTTGACAAGTCTGTAGAAATAAGTCAAGTTATTGGTGGCTATGGGGCAGCACAAAAAAGATTAGATCATTTCATAAAAAACGGATTTAATGATTATTCAAAGCTTAGGAGCCATCCATCAGAAGATGCAAGTAGTCAGCTTTCACCACATTTTCATTTTGGGCATATTTCAACATATGAAGTATTTGAAAAAATCATAAGTAGTGAATCATGGTCGGTTGAAAATATTGATCCAAATTTTGTAGGTAGAAGAGAAGGATGGTGGGGAGGATCAGCCAATCTTGAAAGTTTTTTTGATGAATTAATTACATGGAGAGAGCTCGGTTATCACACTTGTGTAAAACGAGCTAATTATGATCAGTATCAATCTCTTCCAGACTGGGCAATTAAAACTTTAGATGAACATACGAATGATGAACGAGAATATGTTTATGATCTTTCAGAATTTATGAATGGAGATACTCATGATGAAATTTGGAACGCTGCTCAGAACCAATTAAGAATTGAAGGTAGAATCCACAATTATTTAAGGATGTTATGGGGTAAGAAGATTCTTGAATGGACACCTAATCCACAAATTGCCCTTTCTTATCTAATTGATCTGAACGATCGTTTTGCTTTAGATGGAAGAGATCCAAATTCATACTCTGGAGTATTTTGGATTTTAGGTAGATATGACAGAGCTTGGGGACCAGAAAGACCAATTTATGGAAAGATAAGATACATGACTTCTAAATCTACTGCAACAAAGTTTAATTTAAAGCCTTACCTTGAAAAATGGTCTCACGAATCGAAAATTTAATTACTATTTCTGTAAAATAAAGTTACAAAAATTTCCAAAAAATTTTAATTTTTTTTTAATTATTTCACAAGAATGGTACATTTGTGATGTGAACGTTTCACATTAAAGAAAAAAAGGAGTACTTCTAAATGGAAGAACTAACATACCGACTTTTCATGGTGGCAACAGTAGGAATGCTTGCAGGAACAGTATTTTTACTTGCATCATCAAGAGAAGTTAAACCAGAACACAGACGTGGTGTATATATTTCAGCACTTGTCTGTGGTATCGCATGGTATCACTATCAGAAGATGGGAGCATCTTGGGAAAGTGGAGCATATGATACAGGGTTAAGATACGTTGACTGGGTCTTAACTGTTCCTTTGATGTTCGTAGAAGTTCTCGCAGTTACAAGAAGAGGTGCCGCATATAATGAGGCAGTTCGTAACTGGGGAATTGCAGCAACTGTAATGATTGGTGCAGGATACTACGGCGAAACATCAGCAGCAGGAAGCAACGAATATTGGACAGGATTCGTAATTGCTATGGCAACTTACGTCTGGCTAATGAGAAATCTTCAAGCTGAAGGTGAAGGTCTTAAAGGTGATGAAGCAGCAGCTTTTGAAAACATTAAGAACTTGATCCTTGTAGGCTGGATAATTTATCCTTTGGGATACATTGCACCTGTAGTTGGAGACTTTGATGCTATTAGAGAAGTTCTATACACAATCGCTGACATTATTAATAAGGTCGGTCTTGGTGTATTAGTACTACAAATGGCTCGAGTTAAGTCAGGAGAAAAAGTTTCATAACTTTTTTGAATAAAATTTTAATGATAGGCGACGAATGTCGCCTATCATTTTTTCTAAGGTAAAATTTCAATATGGATCTCATAATATTATTCAATACATTTTTTGGATTTCTTACTTTCGTTGCGTGGTTTTCAACAGCAGTAATGCTTTATCTTTATTTTTCAAAAAAAACATTTAGTAAACTTATAACTGATCAATTCTTAAACTTTGCGATTTCTGTAGCTGTCTTCTCCTCGATTGGAAGTATTGTTTATTCAGAAGTGGTTGGATTTATACCATGTAGGTTTTGCTGGTATCAAAGATATTTAATGTATCCAATAGCAATTGCACTTATCATTTCGCTTATCAAGCGTCCTTTCTTTCGTATTGGCTATATAAGCATCATTGGTGTTTTTGTAAGTGCTTATCATATTTATCTTCAAAACGGTGGAGGTGGGGGTGGAACCTGTGCGATAGATGTTCCTTGTGATTTAAAATATGTCGATATCTTTGGATTCATAAGTATCCCGGTAATGGCGGGGACTGGTTTTTTAACGATATTTGTAGCATTGCTGTATTATGATTTTGCTAGAAAGGAATATGTTGAATAAAAATTTTATAATTGCCGGAGCTGTTGTTCTTGTTCTTGGTTTAGCTATCGCTATAGGAGTAACTCTAAGTTCAGAACCTGTTGCTGCTGGTTTACCAGAGGGTGAAACAACTGTTATTGGAGATTCACTCCCTCAATACGCTGGCGAAAATGATGACAATGTAGCTCTCGGATTACCTGCTCCAACATTTTCCGCTCCAAATCAAAATTCAGAAATTGTAGAGTTAGAAAAAAATGGAAAAGCCAAAGCTTTATTATTTTTAGCTCACTGGTGTCCACATTGCCAAAGAGAAGTTCCTGTAGTTCAAAGATTTATCGACTCTAATGGGGTTCCTAACGGTATTGATGTTATTGCTGTAGCTACCTCAATTGATAGAGGTAGGGATAATTATCCTCCACAAGAATGGCTAGAGCGTGAAGGTTGGAGTGAAACTCAGATTTATGACCTTGATCGAAAAATAGGCGAGGCCTACGGATTAAATGCATTTCCTTATTGGGTATTTTTAGATAAAGATTTGAATGTTATTGCTAGAAGAACCGGAAATCTTCCTGAGGATATGGTTGGCGCTTTGTTAGTTCAACTTGCAAATCAATAAATTTTTACTTCGTAAATACTGCCAAGTAAACAAACCCGAATAGTCCCATTCTTTTAATATCAAGATTTGAATATTCTTTTTGTTTCAAATGAACTTCGGGTTGAGGATAAAAATCAAGTGATTTGTATAAGAACCTGTATTCACTCAAATTTAATGTTATGAGGCCTATAAAGTGTAACAGTGCAAATGTACCGATTTTGTGAAATAATTTTAAAATATTTTTTGCTGGTCTTGTCATATCAAGTAAAACAAACTTACCTCCTTGCCTAAGTACCCTATAGACTTCATCAAGTGCTTTTTCTGTATCTGATACATTTCTCCATACGAAACAACATAAAACATTATCAAATGAATTTTCTTCGAACGGCAATTCTTCACTTTTACCAACAATTTTTTTATCAAATTTATTTAATGAAAGCATTTTTTCATCAGGATCAAGCGCCGTAACATTAAAATTTTTAAGATCGGAATAGGAGGCACCTGTTCCACTTCCTAAATCAAGAATACTTCCTGGACTTAGATTTTCAGCGGCTTGTCTTCGCCATGATTTATCAAACCCTAAGGTAGTTAATGAGTTAACGAGATCATAGAATTTATGAATATTTGAAAAATTTGCTGATTCGTTCAATTAAATAAAATAGGCAACAGCTAAGAGAACTCCTGTTAAAAAGTGAATTCCAATAGTTGAAACATTTACAAGAAGTAACTCATAAGGAACTTTTTGTCTATCGGCGTTAGGATCGTTCCATTTAACCATCCATTCATCAGCCATTTTGAATGCTTTCCATACTAATACAAGTGGCAGGAGAGCTATAAATGCATAGATAGTTCCGTAATCAGTAAAAAAGCTCAATACTCCGATTAAAGCAACAGAGGCAAATGCTTCAATCATAAACTGCTTATATAAAGAAAGAGGTTTTTCTAATCTCATCCAGCCATCGTTTACTGCAGTTCTAACTACCCAAGTATTTTTACCAACAGCAGCATCAGATGGGGCATCTTGGAATTGATTTATCCAGACTATGAGCATAACTAGTAATGCTATTGGAACCGAGGCAATTAAAGCTTCTACCCAATTCCACATAGATAGATCATTATTGTGTATCGGTGCTGTTAGTACATAATGTGCTCCCATGACCATTACAGGACCGAAACCTAAAGCTATTGCAATTTCGCCAAAACCTTTATATCCAAGACGTATAGGGTCACCTGTATAACCCAGAGCTAAAAAAGTGCCAATCACACCAGTCCATAAAATTGGAGTATTTCCAAAAATAAAGCCACTGATTTGTTGATTTATATATAAACCTATTCCGATCGTTCCAATTATGCTGGCTAAGGCTGTGAGAAGAACTTGTCCAGGGGTCATAAGCCCAACTTGGATAACTCGACTTCCTCCATTAAATGGACTTGCAACTTTATTTATTTCATCTGCATTTGAAGTATGGTCAAAATAATCATTCGAGGCGTTTGTTGCTACCTGCGCTAGACATGCTCCACCAAGAACTAGCCAAAACATATTCCATGACCACGTACTGTCTAAATTTTGTGTTTTTAGATCACTCCACGCCACTGATGCACCAATAAGTATTGGTGCAATAGTAGCTGTTAGAAAGGGGGCTCTAACAGTACGTAGCCACAGACCAACTCTTTTTAACGCTAGTTTCAAAGCGAACTTCACTGCTGAAGTTTTGTTAGCTGGGTATGTTTTCCACTCAAATTGTTCTTCCTGATAAAAATCAACATATTTAACAGTCGTTGGCTTAATGCGATAGTAACCAACAACATCATTTTTTTTCAAAAATTCATCTTCCATATATTCTTTGAACGCATCTGTAGTAGACAAAACCATTTCATAAGCCTTTTCTTTTTCTTGCTCATCTTTGATTTTGTAGCACTCACCATCAATTTGTAACCCACGGATTCCTTCTTGGCCTTTTGGCCATATGACTACGTGCACTCTTGGATTAAGACGTATTTGTTCAGCTTTTCTGGTGGGATTAAAAGTAAAGAATACAAGATCTTGCCCATCTCTTGCATAAAAAACAGATGCACCTGATGAGTTTCCTCCAACACTTGTTGCAATAAACATTCTGTCAGCAGAATCTAAAACATCTTCAATTTTTTTATCTAAAACTTCATTCATTAATTCAAACAATAATATGCTTGTGAAATAATGCACAAAGTCCTTAGTGTTTATTTCTTATCCATTTATTATTAGACAGTATGTTTGATGTCTTTAAAACCTCTGAATTCAAAAGAGCTCTAAAGTTTTATGTAGAAGAAGTAAAGAACAACCGTAGACATTTCTTTATTTCAATGTCATCTGCAATAATTTGGTGTTTCCTTGTTGTGCTTCATCCATATTTAATAAAAAGAATTGTAGACGATGGCATAGTTGCTAATAATCAACAGACAATTGTGGTATTTATTTCATTTTTAATTGCCATAGGATACATAAGAGCTGCTTCGATCGGTATTAGAAGATATTTCAGTATGTCTGTTTCATTTAATGTAGAGGCGGAGATCCGAAATAGTATTTTTGGACATATGCAAAAGCTTGCATTTAAATATCATGATAAAGTTCCAACTGGTGAATTAATGGCACGAGCCTCAAGTGATGCTTCACAAGTTAGGCTAGCTTTTGCAATTGCCCCTCTGGCAACTGCCAATGTATTCCTCTTATTGATACTAAGTATTACTCTTGTTTCGATTTCCTTAACCCTTGGGGCAATTGTGTTATTTTCAATACCTTTAGTTCTTTATTTGGCAGGAATTTTCGCATCAAAAGCAATGGACATCTCCTTAAGAGTTAAAGAAGCTGAAGCAAAGATGACGACTGAAGTCGAAGAGCAACTTGGAGGAATCAGAGTAGTAAAAGCTTTCGGTAACGAAGATGATGCATCAGAGAAAGTAGAAAATTCCATTGGAAAAATTTATGAAACATCTATTGAATTTTTACATTTACGAACAAGATTTGTTCCAATGTTTGAATTAATACCAATGATTATTACCTTAGTTGTGCTTCTTCTAGGTGGATACCTTGCATTAAATGATTTAATAACTTTAGGTGATTTTATTGCGTTTACTCAGTACGTTATATTATTAATCTGGCCACTTAGAATAACTGCATGGTTTTTGTCTGAAATCCCTTCAAGCGTGTCGGCAGGAAATCGAATATTGCAACTCTTAGATGAAGAACCATCAATTATTGATAATGATAAGCAAGATTCCTTTCCTGAGACTGGTAATGGTAGTATCGAATTCGAAAATGTGAATTTTAGCTATGGAAATGAAATTATTTTCAACGATTTAAGTTTTAAAATAGATGGACAAAAAACTATTGCTATTGTTGGTGCAACTGGATCTGGCAAATCAACATTAGCTTATCTTCTTCCAAGACTATATGATATCCAGTCTGGTCAAATTAAAATCGATGATGTAGATATTACAAATATTAAATTAGAAGAATTAAGAAATAATGTAAGTTTAGCTTTTGAAGAAAGCTTCTTATTCTCTAACTCAGCAAAAGACAATATAGCAATCGGCTCAATTGAAGCATCGCAGGAAAAAGTCGAAGAAGCTGCAGTTATAGCAAAAGCACATGAATTTATATCACAATTACCAGAAACATATGAAACTAAAGTCGGAGAACGTGGTTATGGTTTGTCAGGTGGTCAAAGACAGAGAATAGCTCTCGCAAGAGCAATAGTACGAAATCCCAAAATTTTGATACTTGATGATGCCTTATCAGCTGTGGATGCTTCGACTGAAGAAGAAATAAGAAGTGAATTAAAAAAAGTCATGAACAAAATGACAACTTTAATAATTACAAATAGAGTTCCCACTATTGAGCTTTGTGACGAAGTTTTATATATTGAAAATGGAAAAATTCGGGCCCAAGGTAAACATGAGGAAATTTTGGAAGATGTTAAGTCTTATCGAAACTTATTTTTAGAGCAACAGAAAGTATAAAACAAAAATGAAAGACAAAACATTTTCACGATCAATAAAGTTGGTTCCTGAAATTATAAATAAGTTCTTTATCAGTTCATTCATTGCGCTTCTTGCAACTGGCTTAAGAATGGTTGGACCAAATTTAATTTCAAACGGAATAGATGGCGGTGTTCTTAAATCAGACTATGACTATGTTTTACAACAATCATTATTTTATTTTATTACTTTAGTCTTGTTGTATTTTGTAACAAGTCAGGCACTTCTCTCAATTGGAATGGTTGGTGAAACATATGTCCGTCGTGTGAGGGAAAAATTATTTAGACACATGTCATCTTTAGATATCAATTATTTTGAAAAAAATAAAACAGGTGTGTTAGTAGCACGTCTGACATCTGATATGCAGAGCTTAAATGAATTTGCAAGAGAAGGGGCAAGTAGTGTGATTACTGCATTACTAACAATTCTTGGAGCTGTAGTTGCAGTTTTTCTTGTTGATGTTCAGCTTTCAATTTTAGCTTTTGTGATTATGCCAGTATTAGGAATAGCAACAAAAATATTTAGAAACTATGCTGACACAACTTACTGGGAAGTTAGGGAATGGATAGGTCAGGTTCTTTCTTCATTACAAGAGGGTATTTCAGGAGTAAGAGTAATACAAGCTTATACAGATGAAGACTCACAAATAAAGAGATTTAAAAAAGTTAACAAAGAACATTTCAACGCGAACATGAGATCTGCGAGAAATATTGCTGTATATTTTCCTTTTCTTGAATTTACAAGAGTTTCTTCTATCGCCACAGTTTTATGGTTTGGATCACAAAGGATATCTCAAGGAACTTTATCTGTAGGAGAACTTGTTGCGCTTCTTTTTTATTTGAATTATTTTTTTGATCCATTAATTCAATTATCTTTTAACTATGACACATTAAGATCAGCTGGCTCATCGATGAAAAAAGTGTTTTCTATTCTTGATGAGAAGCCTAATTTGAGCAAAAAGGGTGATGAATTTCCAGAGACCATCCAAGATGAAACTGTTGAGTTTGAAAATGTGTCATTTTCGTATGGAAGAGAAAATGTTTTACACAATGTATCTTTCTCAATAAACAAAGGTGAAAAAATAGCCATAGTTGGAGAAACAGGAGCCGGCAAAAGCACAATTGCAAAACTTATTTTAAGGTTTTACTTACCTACAAATGGAAGCATGAAATACTTTGGAGTTGACTCAAATAATGTTGATGAAGATTGGGTAAGAGATAATGTAGCTTTTGTTCCTCAAGAAAGCTTTTTGTTTAGAGGGACAATTAGAGAAAATCTAATGTATTCAAAACCAGACCTTGAATCTCTTGAAGAAGAACTATCTTCAATTGGTGTTCTTGAGTGGTTCAATAGATATGAAAAAAAATTGGATCAAGAAGTTGGTGAGAGAGGTGGGAATATTTCGGCGGGCGAAAGACAATTTGTAGCTTTATTAAGAGCTGTTTTAGCAAAGAGGAAAATTATTGTTTTTGATGAGGCAACTGCAAACTTAGATATTGAATCTGAATCATCTATCTTAGATGCAACAGAAAAGCTTTTGGCCTTTCAAACTTCAATCGTCATTGCCCACAGACTTGAAACAGTACTAAATGCAGAAAAAATTATGGTAATGGAGAACGGTAACCTGATTGGATTTGATAGTCATGAAAACTTATTGAAAGAAAATAAAACTTATACAGAACTTTTCTCTGCGTGGAATTTAGTTAACGAGAACTGATTCTTTTTTCAGCAATTTTGCAGTAATCCTTGTTAATTTCATAACCAATATATTTTCTTCCAGAGTTTTTTGCAGCCAATCCTGTAGTTCCACTTCCTATGAATGGATCAAGAATTAATTCATTTTTGAATGTGTATAAATTTATAAATCTTTCAACCAATTCTTCAGGAAAAGGAGCGGGGTGGCCAATTTTTTTTGCTTTGGCAGGAAGTATGTTCCATATAGAGAGCGTTGAATCCATAAACTCTTCTTTCTCGATTGTAGATTCCCCGTCTTTATTTCTATTCATTGTTTCTTTAGAAAATACTAAACAGTATTCATGAAGGTCCCTTATCACTGGATTTGATGCAGAAAGCCAACTACCCCATGCAAAGTTTGCATTTGCTCCTTTCGATTTTTGCCATATAATCTCACCACGCATGATGAATCCTAAATTGAGTAACATTTCAGTGAACTGATCAGAAAAGGGAATGTATGGTTTTCTTCCTAAGTTAGCCACATTGACAACTAAGCGACCACCAGATTCAGTCACTCGATATACCTCTTTGAAGCATTGTTTCATCAACTTCCAGTATTTTTTATCGTCAAGATCGAGATCACTTAATTTACCAACATTGTATGGGGGAGAAGTCATTGTTAAGGATATACAATTATCGACAAGTTCTGACATACTTTCAGAGCTTTTATTAAATATTACATTCTCAATTTTAGAAATATTATTTTTTGATTTTGATTCAAAAGTGGCATCCGTTTGAAATTTTGATACAAAACCTTTCCTTGAACCTGAGCCATCTTTAAAAACTGATTCCTTAGACATTTACTTTTTAATTAATCTCTTGCAAGCCAAACTCTATTGTTTCGGCACTTTCTAACTCAAGAATTCTTTTTGTTAGATTTTTATAATTATTATGTTTTAAATAAGCTAAATTTTTCATAAATAAAATTTCATCATCAGGCTCTTCTTCTGATACCCAAATAATTCGTTGAAGAGTACTGTCTTCAATAGCTCTCAGAAAAACTTTCCTTAGTTTATTATTATTTTCAAAAAATACTCCGCAAAATGCACCGTGGGAAGCCGTAGATATATGTGAATCATCAAGAATATCTCCAATTGCTTTCTTCCCTGGTAGAGATTTATTGTAGTTTTCATCTTGTTGATCAGATAAAAATACCCTCAAATCAGCGTTTTGAAGGGAAAGTCTATCAACTATTTCTTTTTCATTAGTATTTGATGGATTTACACATATAACTGGCATCAGTTAAAGTTTAATTAATAATAAGAGAAATCTATGCTTATACCTCTTATTATTGAAACGAGACTTAACTAGAATTAAATTATGACTGACGTAGATATTGATATTGGTAAATATTCTTTGGGGTGGTCTGACCCTGAAAAGAATGTGTTTAAGCCTGAAAAAGGCCTCAATGAAGACATTATTCGAAAAATGTCTGAAATTAAAGAAGAGCCTGAGTGGATGCTTGAATTTAGACTCAAAGCATATAAAAGATTTCTTGATAAGCCTATGCCAGAATGGGTTGCCAAAGATAAGTTAAATCAATTAAATTTTGATGATATATATTACTACATAAAACCAACAGAAAATCAGGCTGATTCATGGGATGAAGTTCCTGAAGAAATAAAACAAACTTATGAAAAACTTGGTATTCCTGAAGCTGAACGAAGTTATCTTGCGGGTGTTACCGCTCAATATGAGAGTGAAGTTGTTTACCATAAGAATCGTGAAGACTTAGAAAAATTAGGTGTACTGTTCTGTGATATGGATACTGCTGTAAGAGAATATCCAGACTTGGTAAAAGAATATTTTGGAACAGTTATTCCTCCTGGAGATAACAAATTTGCAGCATTAAATTCTGCGGTATGGTCTGGTGGATCCTTTATATATGTTCCTAAAGGTGTCCATGTTGAAGATCCACTTCAAGCTTACTTTAGAATCAATGCAGAAAATATGGGTCAGTTTGAAAGAACTTTAATTCTTGTTGATGAGGGAGCCTCAGTTCACTACATTGAAGGGTGTTCAGCTCCTGTTTACACAACAGACTCATTACATTCTGCTGTAGTAGAAATTGTTGTTAAAGCATCTGGTACATGCCGTTATACAACAATTCAAAATTGGTCAAATGACGTTTATAATCTTGTCACTAAAAGAGCACAAGCATATGGGAATGCAACAATGGAATGGATTGATGCAAACCTAGGCTCGGGTTTAACTGTTAAGTATCCATCAGTATATTTAATGGAGCCAGGTGCTCATGGCGAGGTATTATCTGTAGCATTTGCGAACTCCGGACAACACCAAGATACAGGTGCAAAAATGGTTCATTTAGCTCCAGAAACAACTTCGTTAATAACATCAAAATCCATTTCTAAAGGTGGGGGAAGAGGAGCTTACAGAGGACTTGTAAGAGTTGAAGATGGTTCCGAAACTGCCAAAAGTTTCGTAAGATGTGACGCTCTAATCCTTGATGATGAGTCAAGGTCAGATACATATCCTTACATGGAGATTGAAGAGTCCTCAGCAGAAATCGGTCACGAAGCTACTGTTTCGAAAGTTGGAGAAGATCAACTCTTCTATTTGATGAGTAGAGGGCTTTCTGAAGAGGAAGCAACATCAATGATTGTTGCTGGCTTTGTTGAAGAATTTACAAAAACACTTCCAATGGAATATGCAATGGAATTTAACAAACTAATCGAACTCAATATGATTGAGGCCGGTGCTATAGGTTAATTGCATAGGAAGTAATTTGAACACAAAATTAGTTGAAAAAAATTTAACAAAAAAAGTATCTAAAGATTTTCCAGAAATTTCAGTAAAGAATGAAGATTGGAAATACGTCGGAAAAAATATTTATACTGTTAAAGATTTTGAGGTTGGTAAACCTGTAAAAATTATTGAAAATAAAAATTTTAATGTCGATACAAATTGTTTTGAGTTTTTAATAAATAAAGAAGAAAAAAATGTAGAGATTACAGATATTGAAAAAGTAAAAAAATCTATTATTGATGAATCAATTAAAAGACCCTTTGATAAATTCTCCATAGAACAATTCGAAAAATTAACAGGTGGTATTCAGTTAAACATAAAAGAAGACTTTTCAGATTATTATTCGATAAATTTTCAATCTGAGGATACAGCAGTTCCATATCTTGGTGTTAATGTAGAAAAAAATAAATCGGGAAGGTTGCTTTTCAATTTTGGTGAGCTTGTGAAAGGTGATATTTTTCCAACAATTGAATTATTTTTAGAGCAGAATGCTTCTCTTGAAATAATTATCAATGTCACATCAAAAAATGAAATTAGTTTAATCAATAATTTGTATGCAAAACTTCTAAATGATGCAAATCTCTCTGTTCACATGGTGAGTACGGGAGGTTTATTCTCAAGATCAAGACTAGATATTGATTTGTTTGGTAATGGATCTGGGTTTGAAATAGACGGAGTATATTTTGGAGAGAATAACCAAATCCATGATACAAGAGTTTTTGTTAACCATCTTGGGAAAAGTACAACCTCAAATATGATTACAAAGGGTGTGCTTGGAGATGAAAGTTCATCAATCTTTACAGGTACAATTCACATTGCAGAAGGAGCTGTAAAAACTGAATCTCAGCAAGAAAACAGAAATATTATTTTAACTGAAAAGGCATCAGCTCAATCAGTACCAAATTTAGAAATTCTTTGTGATGATGTTATTTGCGGACATGGATCTTCAGTTGGGCCAATAGATGAAACTCTTTATCACTATGTAATGTCTAGAGGAATAAATAAAGAGAATGCAGAAAAATTATTAATCAAAGGCTTTTTCAACGAAGTTATTAATGAAGATGCTTGGGATATTATTCATGATGAAGTTGCGGATACTCTTACCCAAAAGTATGAAAATATTTTAGAAAGAAAATCTAATGAAGGTTAAAACAATCAATATATCCGAAATAAATGAAAACTCCGTAAAAGTTGTAAATATAGAAAATAAAGATATAGCTATTTTTAATGTTGATGGAGAATTTTATGCTATTGATGATTTATGTTCTCATGCAGAAGCTTCTTTAGCTGAGGGTGAAGTATTTGATTGCAAAGTTGAATGCCCACTGCATGGTGCAGAGTTTGATTTAAAAACTGGAGAAGCAGTTACTCTACCCGCTACACGACCAGTCGATTCTTATATGATCTCAGTTGAGAATGACATAATTTATTTAGAAATGAATGACCATGCTTAAAGTACAAAATCTTAAAGCCTCAATTGGGAATGTTGAAATTTTAAAAGGCATAGATCTCGAAATTGGTAATGGAGAGTTGCATGCTGTAATGGGGCCTAATGGATCGGGTAAATCAACTCTATGTCATGTCTTAATGGGCAATAATGATTACCAAGCTAAGGGTGAAGTTACCCTTAATGGAGATGATATTTTATCTATTCCACAAAATGAAAGGGCAAAAAAAGGAATTTTTCAGTCATTTCAATATCCCGTTGGTTTACCAGGTGTAACTTTAAAAGAATTCACTGAATCTTTTCTTGGAGATATTGAGGAAGAAGAGCTCATAAAAATGTCCAAAACATTCGACCTAGAAGACTTTCTAGATCGTGATGTAAATGTGGATTTATCAGGAGGAGAAAAGAAAAGATCAGAGATTTTCCAATTATCTTTGATGAAGCCATCTTTAGCTCTTCTCGATGAAATTGACTCCGGTTTAGACATCGATGCAATTAAATCTGTTGCATCTTTGATTAATGAAAATAGAGATGAAAAAACGTCCTATATATTAGTTACTCATTACAGCAGAATACTGAAATATCTTGATGTTGATAAAGTCCACATTGTAGTTAACGGAAAAATTGTTAAATCAGGTTCAAATGAATTGATTGAAGAAGTTGATTCTGGTGGATACACTCAATATCAGGAAGAAAATTGAATAAAAAAGAAACAAGAATAGAAAAAGACTCAATGGGTGAATTTGAAGTTCCCATTAATGCTATGTATGGTGCTTCTACTGCAAGAGCAATTGAGAATTTTCCAATTTCAGAACTTAAGTTCTCTAGATCATTTATAAGAGCACTTGGTGAAATTAAAAAAGCTTGTGCTGTAGTAAATCAAGATAATAAATTATTAGATAAAAAAATAGCAACTGCAATTATTGATGGTGCTGAAGAAGTAATCTCAGGAAATCATGATAAGGATTTTGCAGTTGATATTTTCCAAACAGGATCAGGCACTTCTACAAATATGAATGCAAATGAAATCATTGCAAAAATAGCATCTGATAAAACTGGTGAATCAATACATCCAAACGATCATGTAAATATGAGTCAATCATCAAATGATGTTATTCCAACAGCTACAAATGTTGCTGCGGTAATAGATGTTACTGATGGGCTCATCCCTGAATTAGATAATCTTATTTCATTACTTAATGAAAAGGCAAAACAGTGGGAGAAAGTCTATAAAAATGGAAGAACTCATTTAATGGATGCTACACCTGTTAGTTTAGGTCAAGAATTTTCTGGATATGCTGACTTAATAAATGAAAGGATGGGGGACATTAAAGTCTCTTTAGATAATGTTCAGAAATTAGCAATTGGGGGGACCGCCGTCGGTACTGGAATAAATGCTCCTGATAATTTTGGGGCTGATGTTGCAAGTGAACTTCAGTCATCAATTGGTATACCTTTTAAAGAAGTTGAAAATCATTTCACAAGACAAGGATCAAGAGAAGAAGTGGTTCATTTATCAAGTGCTTTAAAGGCACTTGCAGTATCGCTCTTTAAAATTGCAAATGATATTAGATGGATGGGTAGTGGACCAGTGTCAGGATTGGGAGATTTGAAAATTCCTGCTTTGCAACCAGGTTCATCAATAATGCCTGGAAAAGTAAATCCTGTCATACCTGAAATGATGATGCAGGTATCAGCTCAAGTTATTGGAAACGATACAACCATTACGTTTTCATCAGCGAATGGAAATTTTGAGCTTAACACAATGCTTCCTGTAATGGCTCACAATCTACTTGAAAGCATTGCTTTACTCACCACTGGAGTGAGTGTGTTTGGGGAAAAACTAATAAAAGACTTAGAAGCAAATACTGAAAAGCTAAATGAAGATACTCAAAAAAACTCAATCCTAGTTACAGCACTTGTACCAAAGCTTGGGTATGATGTTGCTGCTGAAGTAGCCAAAGAAGCTATGAAAAATGGATTAACTATTAAAGAAGTATTGCTTACTAAAGAATTAATGTCTGAAGGTGATATTGATGAACTTTTAGATATAGAGAAGCTTATCTAGTGGTTAAAAAAATCGCTATTGCCTCTGATCATGCAGGTTTTGAATTAAAACAATTATTAATAGAATCTTTGTCTTCTGATCTTGAAATTGAGGATTTTGGAACTGATAGTTTGGAACCTTGTGATTTTCCAGAATATGCAACGAAAGTATCTGATTTTGTTTTGGATAATGAGGACACAAAGGGAGTTTTAATCTGTGGGACAGGTGTTGGCATGTCTATTGCAGCAAATAAAGTAAAAGGTATAAGAGCTTCTAATGTCACTAATGTAAAAACCGCTATTCAATCTGTTGAGCATAATGATGTAAATGTTCTATGTCTCGGTTCGGAAAATCTAGATATTGAGGCTGCAAAAGAAATAACTGAGTCATTTTTAAATTCCTCTTTTTTAAATGAGGAAAGATACATAAATAGAATTAATAAACTTAGCTAATTAAGGTATAAATTTGTTTTTACCTTCAAAAACCTTTGTCCCATTTATATAGCTATAGTATTTTCTACATTCACAGGCTAAATATTCAATATCTATTGGATTAAAACCTCGTTTTGCTTCAGGCCAGTATGTTTTTTGTAGTTCAATCATTTTTTCACCAACTTCTTGGTGGGAACTTAAACCAAGATGATTTTGTAATCTATCCAGATAAGCAACAGCACCTATTCCTGTAGGAACCTCACTTTCAATTGGAATAATATCGGGTCTAAACCAAGCAATATCAATCACTGCCATGAAAATTGGAAAATCATTTTGCATTTGAAATTCTTTATTTATGTTGTTGGTTGCAGTAATCACACTCTTGTTTGATGATTCAAGAATATCTAATAAAGAATCTTGTACCTCATAAAATAATTGGGTTGCAGCATCAATTCTTGAGTATTGTTTACCCTCCCATGTAACTGGTTCAACTGGATATGCGGTTTCATTACACCATGGATCGATATTTTCTAATTTATTTTTCAAGTTTTCAGGATTATCTAAATCATCTGGTGTTAATGTATCCAAAACTTCTTGCCTGTTACACCATCTTGCAAAAAATACAGCATTTACAAGTTTTGACGGATACTCATTTAAATTACCTGCAAATTTAATAATTGATTTACTAACTCGATCGTCCTCTCTAAAGACATTCAAGAACCTTCCATTTTGAAATATTTCATCTGTGCTCCAAGGAAAATCTTCTTCATTTTCCCTAGCAATTCTTATATTTTCACGCTCTTTGCAGAAATCAAAAAAGCTTGTTACTGGATCTTCTATAACCAATCCATCTAGAGCTGTTGCATATTTATTTTCTTTCATTTTTTAAATTTTAATCACTTATTATCTATTTTCCCTGAAGAATGGAACTCCTATATTTTTTGGAGCACCGGTTATCCCACCTTTATAAACTGTCAAAATTATTAAAACCAGAATCGTAATTATATAAGGAGTAATTTTTACAATATAAGGGCTTAATTCAAAACCATAAGTTTGCAATCTAGGCACTAATGCTTCCAGAAAACCAAACAATAATGCACCTAACGCAGTTCGGTATGGTTTCCATCCACCAAAAATGACAAGTGCAAGCGCTATCCAGCCTCTTCCAGACGTCATATTATCAGTCCAATATGGTACATAACTTAAGGTCAGATAGACTCCCGATAAACCAGCAAATGCACCTCCAACACAAGTTGCAATAAATTGTGTTTTCGCAATTTTTAAACCCATCGAATCAGATGATCTAGAATCCTCACCGACTGCTTCAAGTCTCCTTCCGAACATTGTATTCTTCAAAACATATGAGGTAATGATCATAAGTACTACCGCAATATAGAAAATTATATTTTGACTAATTAATACTTCTAAAATATTTGATGGTTCGTTAATTGAAGATATATTTTCTAGTTTTGTTTCTAGTTTTTTTCCAACATAATTTTTACCAAGCAAAGCGGACACCGCGAGACCTAAAATAGTTAGTATTAAACCTGATACTGTCTGATCTTGTTTTAAAACAACTGTGACCAGGGCATGGATTGATGCAAAAACGGATGATGATAAAATACCAACCAAAACTGATAAAAGAATATTTTGGGTGTTTATTGCTGTCATAAAACCAGTTACAGCTCCGATAGATATCATTCCTTCAACACCCAGGTTTAAGATTCCAGATTTCTCTGTAATCAATTCTCCAAGAGCAGCAATGAATAAAAGTGTTGCAGCTTGCAAAGTTGCATTGAGCAATCCAACTAATTGTATATCAATCATTTTCAACTCTTCTTATTTGATAATTAAAAAAGAATTGGATTATTAATGCACCAAAGAGGGTTGATGCTTGAATAATATCAGCAATATAGGTACTGACTCCAATTGTTTGTATTACAGAACCTCCAATAGAAAGTGCACCAAATAATGATCCAACTAAAAAGATTCCTAACGGTCTCATCCCTGTAATCGCGGCGACAATTATCGCTGTGTATCCGAACCCCTGTGAGATTCCTGTTGAGACTCTGTGAGTTTGACTTAATAATTCAATAGCTCCAGCTAGGCCTGCAAATCCACCACCGATAAGCATTGCAAGAAAGGCTTTTTGTTTTGCATTTATACCTGCATAAACAGCTGTCATGGCAGAGCCACCAGCAATTCTCATTTCAAAACCAAAAACTGACTTATTTTTCAAGTAATGAGCCAAGATAGTAAAGAAAATACATATCAAAAATCCAAAACTTAATTTTCCAAATATTGTTGGTAAAAATACTTCTTCACCTACATACGCAGCAGCTGGAAAATTTAGTGAGTTTGGGTCTTTCCACGGTCCATTTATTAGATAAATAGTTATGCCTATGACTATGTAGTTGGTTAAGAGGGTAGTGATAATCTCATTGACCCCAAATGCTACTTTTGTGATTGCCGGTATTAAGATGCAAATTGCACCACCAATAAATCCTGCAATTAAAAGAACAAAAATATGAATAGTTGGATTATTAATTTGGGAATTTATATATACAAAATTTACAGCAATAGCACCCAAGAAAATTTGACCTTCTGCTCCAATGTTCCAGAGTTTTACCGAGTTAATTATTGATATTCCAAGTCCAGCAAGAATCAGTGGTATAGCTTTATTTAATGATGAGCTGAGACTATTCACACTTCCAACTGATAATCGCAGCATTAATGAAAAAGTATCAAACGGATTCTTATCTTGAATGAGTAATATGATAGATCCAATAAAAATTGCAATCAAAAATCCAATTAAGAATGAATAAAAAGTTGCCAGCTCATTTACTGATTGTCTTTTGAAAAGCTTTAAGTTATTCAATTACACCTGCCATAGCTAATCCAATATCATTTACGTCTGCAGAACCTGGATGGAAAGATTTTATTATTTTTCCTTCGAACATTACATGTAGACGGTTGCTTAATTTAAATAATTCATCTAGGTCTTCAGAGATTAATAAAATTGCAGATCCTTTATCTCTTTGTTCAATCAATAAATTATGGATTGCTTCAACAGCATTAACATCCAGACCCCTAGTTGGCTGCGATGCAATTATTACTTCAGGATTACTTGTTAATTCTCTTCCCATGAGAAGTTTTTGCATATTTCCACCAGATAAAGTAGTTATCTCAGCTTTAGAGTCAGGAGCTTTAATAGAAAATTTATTTATTAACCCATCTAAATATGTTTCTGTTTTTGTCTTTGAAAGATGAGGTCCAAGCCTAGTCTTAAAATAATCTCGAACAATTGAATTATCTAGTACTGATACACCGGGTGCCAAACCAACGCCAAGTCTATTTTCAGGAATGTATGACAGATTAAGTTTTTTTCTTGATCTAACACCTTTTCTTGAAACATCTCTTTCATTAATTAATATTTGTCCAGAAAAATCAGTTTCAATACCACTTATAATATTTGCTAGTTCTACCTGTCCATTACCAGATACACCCGCGACTCCTAGAATTTCACCGGCACTTATATCAAGGCTTATATCATCTAAAATTTTCAAATTGTTAGATCGGTCAATATAGTTGATAGATTTCACACTTAATTTAGTTTTTCCAATCTTATTTGATTTATCAATTACAGATTTTTGAATATTTCCCATCATCAATTCAATCAATTCATCATCAGATATATCTTCAGTTAGGAGATCTTCGGCTACCATTCTTCCATTTTTCATTACAAAAACTTTTTGAGTAAAATCTCTAATTTCTTTTAGTTTGTGAGAAATTAAGACAATCGTTTTCTCATCCTCTTCCGATAGTCGTTCTAGTGAAACCTTCAATTGTGAAGTTTCTTGAGGAGTTAAAACTGCTGTCGGTTCATCTAATAACATGATGTTACTATTTTTAAATATCAACTTAACTATCTCTATTTTTTGCTTTTCTCCTACAGAAAGCTGATTAATTAATTTATTAGGACTCACCGATAATGAAAAAATTTCAGAATACTTATTGTATGCTTCATAAAAATTTTTTTTATAAATATTTGATTTGGATAATGTCAGGTTATCTTTGATGCTGAAACTTTCAATAAGTCTGAATTCCTGATGTACCATACCTATACCAAGCTTTGATGCAGATTCGGGATTAAGACTTTTTTGTTTTTGTTCATTAATGTATATGGTCCCCCTTTCAGGTTGATAAATTCCCGAAAGTATATTCATTAATGACGATTTTCCTGCCCCATTTTCTCCAAGTAAACCATATATTTTGCCTTTTTCTAGATAAAAATTTACATCTTCAAGGGCTTTTATAGTTCCAAATGATTTTGAAATATTTTTTGCTTCGAGAATATAGTTATTCATTTATTAATGATAGTGAAAACACTCCAGCTTAAAAGCCGGAGTGTTTCAAAAATAAATTTTAAGGGCTTACTGTGCCAATAACATTATCGATGAATTCCTCTTCAACTATTGGAGGATCGAATTCACCTGCAACAATTTGCTCCGTCTTTTGTGATATTAAATCAGCAATATCAGATGGAACATCTGAGCTTAATTCATACAATGAGACAAGTCCTGTATCCATTCCACCCCAATAGGCGCCACCTGCAAATTCACCATCAATAATTGTATTCACAACATCAACATAATATGGTCCCCAAGCCCAAACTGGAGCAGTGACAAAAGCTCCTGGAGCAGCTTCCTGACCATATGCGGTGTTGTATGAAATCCATTTAGCTCCATTTGTCTCTGCAACCACTCCCGTTGATGGAGAATCTTGATGTTGTGCTAATACATCTACACCTGTTTCAATCAGCGCATTTGCAGCCTGAGTTTCCTCCTCAGGTCCAAACCATGTAAATGTCCAAACAACCTCAACTGTCGCGTCAGGATTTACCTCCTTAACACCAGTTGCAAAAGCATTAATTCCTCTTATAACTTCTGGTATTGGAAATGCAGCAACATACCCAATTTTATTTGATTCTGTCATTGCTCCTGCGGCTAATCCTGAAAGGTATCTTGGTTGATACATCTTTCCGAAATAGTTTCCAAAATTACTGTCGTTACTTAAATAACCTGAACAATGAAGAAATATTACATCTGGATATTCTTCGGCCATTTCAGCCATTGCGTCAATGTAACCAAAAGTTGTTCCAAAAATTATATTGTATCCTTGTTCAATATAAGCTTCAGCAACAGTTCTAAATTCAGTAGCATCCTCTGGAATAAGCTCTGTATAAGCTGTTTCAATCCCGGTTTCATCTACTAAGAATTGTCTTCCTACATCATGTGCTTGAGACCACCCACCATCGTCAGCTGGTCCCACATATACAAATGCAGCTTTGTAATCATCTACGTCTGCGGCTCCACCACAGGCCATAGTAAGAATACTGATTATAAGCAGGCCTACCGCCATACTTCTTCGCATCCTTACCTCCTTTTTAATTGTCTTTCTAACGAAAAAATTATTATAACAAAATTTTCATACATTTTTCTCTTGTCGAAAATAGATTTGTTACAATTAGCACTTACTACTTATGGAAAAATTATTTTACTCATGGGACGAGCAGTTTAAAGATACGAATAAAATTTGTGATCTTATGGAAGCTGATAGCTTTAGGCCAGATGTAATTGTAGGGATTAGTCGTGGTGGGTTAATTCCAGGAGTTATGATTTCACATAAGCTTGATATTCCCTTTAAACCTGTTCATGCATCAACACGAGATTTTCCACATTGGGAAAATTACCTTCCAAAATCAAAAGACGAGAAAGTTTTAATAGTTGATGATATTTGTGATAGTGGTGAAACATTTGAAAGACTTTCTGAATATATAAAAGAAAATATTAATCATGAATGTGATGTGAGGTTTGTATCACTTTGGTGGAATAATGAATGCGAATTTGAACCTCATTATTATATAAGAGATCTCGCAAAAGACACTGAGAATGTTTGGGTAGATTTTCCACATGAATCCTGGTGGAAAGAGTAAATTAAGAAGTCAATTTTTTAGCGTACTCTTTTATTGTTTTGAGCATGCTGTAAGCTCCATTTCTTCGGGCAGGACTTAAAATAACTCCGAGTTCAAATTCTTCCATTAAATCAATTTCCGAAGAAACAATATCTTCAGCTTTTTCATCAGAATATATTGAGGCAATCAAAGTTACTAAACCTTTTGAGATAAGAGCATCGGAATCACTGTTGAAAAAGAGTTTTTCATCTTTCTCTTCTGGGACAAGCCAAACTTGGCTTTGGCATCCATTGACTTTGAAATTATCTTGTCTTAATTCAATAGGAAAAGAGTCATTTTCTTTTGCTTTTTCAATTAGGTATTGATATTTTTCTTGATCATTTGGAAAAATTTCAAATATTTGTTTGTACTCATCTACTTTTGCTCTAATTGACATTTATCTTAACATTTCAATGCTTGATTCAAGAGCTGACTTTAATGTATCCATATCATTTTTGTCGTTATAGATATAAGCTGTAGATCTTATAGTCGCATCAATTCCTAGTTTTCTATGATAAGGTTGCACGCAATGATGTCCTGCTCTTACAGCAACTCCATGTGTATCAAGCATTAAAGAAAGATCTGATGCATGAACTCCATCTACATACATTCCAAAGGTACATCCAGCGATATTTTGTTGTGAATGAATAACATTTACACCATCAATATCAAAAAGGATTTTTTTACCATACTCCCTTAATTCATCAGAATGTTTTTCAACTTCTGACATTCCTAAATCTTGTAAGTAATCTATTGCTGCACCAAGTCCAATTGCCTCAACATATGGTGGTGTCCCAGCTTCAAATTTATGTGGTACAGGCGCCCACGTTGCTTTGTCATAATGCACTTCCTCAATCATGTCACCACCTCCATATACGGGATCTAAAGAATTCAATAAATCTTTTTTCCCCCATACAACTCCAATGCCAGTAGGGCCAAGCATTTTATGTCCTGAGAAGACTAAAAAATCAATACCTAGATCTTGAACATCAACTTTTCTGTGAGGGACAAGTTGTGCACCATCAATTATTAATAATGCTTCAGAGTTGTTTTTTACAATATTTGTAATTTCTTTTATATCTGGCAGCATTCCAGACAAATTTGATTCACCAACAATTGAAACAACTTTTGTTTTTTTTGACAATTTTGAAGCTAAATCATCAAGATCTAGAGAAAAGTCTTCGTTGATTCTGACATAATTTATATTAAATCCAAATTTTTCAGCCACCATTTGCCAAGGAATAATATTTGCATGATGTTCAATTTCAGAAAGAATAATTTCATCACCTTTAGTCATGAACTTATTTGCAATTGAGTTTGCTAGGAAATTTAAAGCCTCAGTAGTACCTTTTGTAAAAATGATTTCATCTGATTCTGATGCATTTAAGAATGATTGACATTTATTTCTTACATCTTCATATTCATGGGTAGTTTCTGCGGATAGAGCATAAGTTCCTCTATGAACATTTGCATTATTAAATTTATAGATTTGATTCATTTTTTCGATTACCGAGTTAGGTTTTTGGGAAGTTGCTCCTGAATCGAGATAAGTTAATTTTTTTCCATTTATATCTCTTTCAAAAATTGGAAAGTCTTTTTTAATGTCTGTAAATTTATTCATTGGTAAGATTCATATCCTTCTTTTTCAAGTTTATCAGACAATTCTCTTCCACCCGTTTCTACGATATTTCCATCGACAAATACATGAACATAGTCTGGTTTAACATACTCAAGTAATCTCTGATAATGTGTGACCACTAGATAGCCCCGATCTTCATTTTTTAAATTTGTAATTCCTTCTCCAACAATTCTTAAACCATCAACATCAAGACCAGAATCAGTTTCATCTAAGATAGCCAACATGGGATCTAATACTGCTAGTTGGAGTATTTCGTTTCTTTTTCTTTCTCCACCTGAAAAGCCCTCATTTAAATATCTATCGGCAAAATCTGGTGAAAGACCAAGATCTTTCATTGCTTCTGCCACCTTTAATCTAAGTTCAACTGTAGTGTATTCTGTTTCTTCAATATTAGTTAACGCGGTTTTGAGCATATTGACAATTGTTACACCAGGAATTGATTCTGGATATTGAAAAGCAAGAAACATTCCTTTTTTTGCACGATTATCAACGGGTTCTTCTGTAATGTCTTCGTTATCAAAAATAATTTTCCCATCTGTGACTTCATAAACCGGGTTACCCATTAAAACATTTGCAAGTGTCGATTTTCCCGAGCCGTTTGGACCCATAATGGCATGTACCTCACCAGGATTAATCTCAAGATTCACTCCATTTAATATGGGAGTAGAATCAACCGAAGCATGTAGATTTTCAATTTTTAGCATATATTCATTTTAAGTCTCAAAAAAAACAAACGACATTTGATTAGTCAAATTTGAAAACAAAATTAGAATAAAGTAATGCAGTTCAGTCTTACAGATCTTCAAAAAGAAATACAGGAAAATGCGAAAAAGTTACTTTCTGAGAGAGTTGATCTACTTGATTTAATAAAAAAAATTGATGACAACACAAGAATTGATAATGAGCTATGGAAATTAGTTAGTGAACAAGGTTGGTTAGGTTTAGATATAACTGAAGAAGATGGAGGGTTAGGATTTTCAAAAGTTGATTCTTCTATTCTCTCTGAGGTTTTTGGTTATTACATACCAATTGTTCCATTATTTAGTTCTGGCGTAGTGTTTAAACAATTATTGTTGCACTCTCCTCCCGAGCTTAAAAGTAAAATACTTCCTGAAATAATATCTGGAAAAAAAATAGGTACCTTTTGTATCTATGAAAATGACAAATATGAGATCAACGATCAAAATATCACCACCGTCTTAAGTAAAAATGACAAAGGCTATGTTCTTAACGGAAAAAAAAGTTATGTCATGTTTGGAGATTCTTCAGATTATTTTGCGATACTCGCAAAATCAGATAAGGGATTCAAATTTGTAATGGTGGATAGAGATACTCCAGGTATAACAGTGACAGAAACAACATCTTTGGACCAAACAAGACCAATGGCAGAAATAAAATTAGAAGAGGCTGAGGTAAGTGAAGAAAATTTTATGTTTGATTTAGAAGATGATAAAAATACATGGAATAAAGTTAAACATTTATCATTGTCTTTTCTTTCAATGGAACAAGTTGGAGGTGCTCAAGCTTGTCTTGACATGTCAACTAAGTATGCAAAAGAAAGAATTCAATTTGGTAGACCGATCGGGTCATTTCAAGCGATACAACATATGTGCGCTGATATGTTGCTTCAGATAGAAAGTGCAAAATCAATTGCTTACAGTTCTGTACGAGTTGAATCAGATGATGATATTGAATTAGAAATGAGTTCATCAATGGCGAAAGCATACTGTTCTGACGTATTTAACAAGGTTTCAGGAGACAATATTCAGGTTCACGGCGGTATAGGCTTTACTTGGGAACACCCAGCACATCTATTTTTTAAAAAAGCTAAGTCTGATTCATTAATTTTCGGTACAGCAAAATCAGCACGAAATGATGTATCAAGACTCTTAAGTTTATAAATTGCCAAGACTTTCAAAATTTGAGGAATACAGATTTATAGGTTATAGAAAAAATATGAAAGTATATGACTGTGATAATCCTGAACATTTTGCAATCCTTGAACAACTTGAAAAAGAAAATGAACTTGTAAGTAATAATCAGTTACAATCATTTGCACCTGATTCATTAGAAGAAGCGAAAAATAGAAGCTTTAAACCATTTAAATAATACTCCAAGTACTTACTTTTGAAATGTTTTGTTTAATTTTTCCCTGTGACTCTATGTATTTAAGGTGTGCCATAGTTTCTTGAAAAGCTAATCGCAAGTTCATAGAATCAAGCGGACGGGAAAATAGTTTATTTGTTACTTCCCAACCTGTAAGCTCATCATCTTTTAAAATATTAATTATTTTTTCTGATCTTTTTTCATGATGCAAAAGGATTTGATTGACTCTTTTTTGTGGATTATCAATCACTTCAAAATGTCCCGGAGCAAATTTGGAAATTTCAAAATTATTCATTTTCTTAAGTGAGTCAACATAATGATTTAACATACTTGTTTCTTCATCGTGAATTGGAATAAATGGTGTAATTCTTGGGAGAATGTGATCCCCTGAAAAGATAATTTTACTAGATGCATCATAAATTGATATTTCAGAGATATCATGTCCCGGTGTAAAAATTACTTCTAAGTTTCTGTTTATATTCTTTATTTTTCCCTCATCAAATAAAATATCGGGTGACGTAAGCTTTCCAGTTGTTGATGGAGTCGTAATTGAGTTAAGATCGTCTATGAATTCTTTTGGGGCACCTTGTTCTTTGGCATACTCACTTATTAATTTAAATCGATCAGTCCAATCATTGTATTTTGGAATAAATTCTATTGAGTTTTTATAAAGACCAAATTTTAAACCCTTTTCTCTCAATACGGACGAGAGACCAATATGATCTGAGTGCATGTGGGTGCCTATTAGTAAATTAATATCTGAGAATTGAATGCCTAAGCTATCTAAATTTTTTTTAAGCTCGTTAAAGTACTCATCCCCATTCACACCACAATCTATCATGATGTATCCATTGTCATCTTCAACCAAATAGACATTCACAAATCCTGGAGGAGCCCAAGGTAGCTTCAAAGGAAAATGTAAAATGCCATGACCTAGATTAAAACTTTTCAATTTAATTTGTAATTACCCAAATACCAAATGCAACAACAATAACTATTGCCGTAATTAGTGAAGCAATTATTAGATGTCTAGTTTGCATAGGAGTATTTTATCTCATTAATGAGATATCTTGAGTTGGAGGAACTCATCTTTTAGATTAGATTTAATAGTGACGATAACTTTGACCATTATATGTAGGGAACCCCTAAGTATGATGTAGTTATTATCTCGATTTGATAGAAACCCTATCTTGAAAGAGGTAATTTGAAAAAAATAACAATAATTGGCGGTGGACCAGCTGGATATGCAGCTGCACTGTATGCAAATAACTTTGATCTTGAAGTAACTCTTGTAGAATCCGATGTTCTTGGAGGAACTTGCCTTAATCGTGGATGTATTCCAGCAAAGTATTGGCTTCATGTTGCTGAGTTAAATCATGAGATATCGACATCAGAAAACTACGGAATCAACATTGAAGGGAAATCAATTGACTGGAATAAAACAGCTTTAAAAAGAATTGAGATTGTTGAGAAACTTGTATCTGGCATAAAGTTACTTTTAAAAAGTAAGGACGTCAATGTAATTGAGGGTTGGGGCTCAATTGAGAATAAAAATTCTGTCTTAGTAAAAAAATTAGATGGAACCACTGAAAAAATTGAATCTGATTATATAATTTTGGCTACTGGTTCTAAACCAAGAAATCTCCCAAATATTGAGCCCGACGAAAATTTTATCGTTACTTCAGATTCTGCACTTAACTGGGAAGAACCTCCGAAAAAAGTTTGTATTGTTGGAGCGGGTGCAATTGGATGTGAATTTGCTAGCTTGCTAAATGATCTAGGTTCAGAGGCTACAGTTGTTGAAATGGCTAAAGAAATTCTTCCTGGTCTAGACAAAAGAACATCAGGTGAACTAAGAAAGCAATTATCAAAGCGTGGTGTTGATTTTAAGCTAAATTCTTCAATTAAAGCAATAGAAGGCAACACAGTAAATTTTTCTGATGGTGAAAAGAAAGGATATGACTGTGTTTTGATTGCTGTGGGAAGGGCTCCTCTAACTGAAAATATTGGCTTAGAGAATGTAAATATTTCCTTAGAAAATGGGTTTATTAATGTTGATTTAGATACCTTTCAAACATCAGAGGAGAATATATTTGCACTCGGCGATATTGTAAACAATACCCCTCAACTTGCTCATGCAGCTTTTGCTGAGGCAATCTCATCCGTTACTTATATTGCATTAGGTGAGAAGAAACCTTTAGATTACAATGCCATTCCATATGTAGTTTATACAAGACCGGAATTAGCCGAAGTCGGTCTGAATGCTGAAAAAGCTAAATCAGAAGATATAGAAGTTGAACAAGCTCAACACAGTTTTGCTGGAGTTGGTCGAGCAATGATTACCGAACAAAATCAAGGTTTAGTAAAGGTATATGCCCAAAAAGAAGGACCAATAGTTGGAGCAAGTGTTTGCGGACCATCTGCTGGGGAAATGATACATGAAATTATGTATATGGTTGGATGGGAAGCATTACCGGAAGAGGCTGCAGAATTTATTCATGCTCATCCAACATTAAGTGAAGCAGTAGGTGAATCATTACTTGGTTTAACCGGGAAAGGATTGCATTAGTGAAAGTCGAAAAAATAATTAGAAAAGGGTATTCATCAACACTCTCATCTGAACAACTTTGGGAAATATATAAATCTATGAAAACTCAAAGAATGCTTGAAGATAGATTGTTAAAAATGTATAAGGGTGGACAGTTAAGCGGTGCAGTTTATCCAGGAATTGGCCAAGAAGCATCTATGGCAGGGATTGGAGCAGGCATGGGTGAAAAAGATATTTTTGGTGGCACTCATCGTGATCTTGGTGTCCAGTTGATGAAGGGTGTAACTTTAAAAGAAGTAGCTCTAAACTTTTTCGGGAAAAAAGATGGACCGTCAAAAGGAAGAGACGGAAATAGCCATTTTGGTGTTGTTGATAAGGGAACCCTAATGGTGGTATCACCACTACCAGATTCAGCCCCAGTTGCAGTAGGTTGGGCACTTGCATCTCAACAACAAGGGAGCGGTGTCGTAGCTGTAGCTAATTGCGGTGAAGGAGCCACTGCTACAGGAACTTGGCACGAAAGTGTAAACATGGCAGGCGTCTTAAATCTCCCTGTAGTATTTACCGTTCAAAATAACCAATTTGCTTACTCATCACCAAATGAAACTGAGTTTGGAACACCAAATGTAGCTGATAGAGGTGCTGGATATGGTATTAAGTCTTTAATTATCGATGGAAATGATATCTATGATGTAATTGATACGATTCATGAATCGTGTGAAAATGCAAGGAATGGAAAAGGTCCAGCATTAATTGAGCTAGTCACATTTAGACATTATGGACATGCGGGTCATGACCCTGCGGACTATGTAGATGATGAAGTTAGAGATTTCTGGATGAAAAGAGATCCAATTGCAAGGTTCGAAGAGTCTCTTGAGAGTGAGAGTTTATTTACAAAAAAAGACTTTTTAGATTTAGAAGATAGTTTAGAAAAGGAAATAAAAGAGACCCTGGATTGGGCAAAGAATGAAGAAGATCCTGATCCCGAGGATGAACTTAAAGATATTTTTGCTGTAAGAAATACACCAATTTTAGAAAATAAATCAAACAATTTAAAAACAATGAATTACATTGAAGCAATTAATAACGGTTTGGACGAGTTAATGACTAATGATGAGAGTGTGTTCATTATGGGAGAGGATGTTGGTGTATTTGAGGGAGCGTTTAAAGCAACCAAAGGTCTTTTTGATAAGTTCGGTCCATTTAGAGTCATTGACACAGCAATATCAGAAGGGGGCTTTACAGGTGCAGCTGTTGGCGCTGCATTAGCTGGGCAAAAACCTATTGTTGAATTGCAATTTTATGATTTCGTGTATCCAGCACTTGACCAACTTACGACGGAAGCAGCTAAATATAATTGGAAAGCAGGAAAATCAGTTCCAATGGTCGTAAGGGGGCCAACTGGAGCAGGCACAAGATCTGGTCCTTTTCACTCTATTAGTCCAGAATCACTTTTAGCACATCATCCAGGCATAAAGGTTGTTGCCCCTTCAAATCCATATGATGCAAAAGGATTATTAGTTGCTGCGGTTAACGATCCTAATCCGGTCATGTATCTGGAACATAAAAAACTATATAGAAAACCAGATTTAAAGATGGATGTTCAGGTGGGTCTCTTTGAGGTTGAAATTGGAAAAGGCAAGATTGTTCGAGAAGGAACTGATGTTACTATAGTTACCTGGTCAGGAATGGTTTCAGTAGCTGAAGATGCAGCTGAAGAACTACAAAAAGAGAATATTTCAGTTGAAATTGTTGATATTAGATCAATTGTTCCACTTGATGAAGAAATAATTTTAAAATCTGTAGAAAAGACTTCAAATATTTGTATTCTTCAAGAAGATGTTCCGTTCGCATCTGTTGCATCTGAAATATCATCACTCGTAGGTGAAAAAGGTTTTTGGAATCTTGATAACCCAATCATAAAAGTAACTTCTCCAAATACACACATACCATTTGCCCCAGTTCTAGAAGATGCATTTATTCCAAGTGTTGAAAAAGTGGTAAATGCAATTAAGGAATTACAATAAATATATGAGTGAACGCATAACAATGCCCCAGCTAGGTGAAACAGTTACAGAGGGAACAGTGCTTAGGTGGCTTGTAAAAGTTGGAGATACTATAAAAGAAGATGATCCAATCTTAGAAATATCTACTGACAAAGTTGACACAGAAGTTCCAAGTCCATTTTCTGGAAAAGTCTCTGCTTTATTAGTAGAGGAAGGGGAGACCGTAGAAGTAGGAGCTCCTTTACTTGAACTTAATGGTGACGGTTCAATAGTTGAAGAGGTTAATGATAAAAAAGAAGTTATTGAAGAGAGTTTAGACGTTCCGACTGATGAAAATTTGGTTGAGCAAAATGTTGTTGAAGCTGACCAGCCTGATTTAAAAATTAAAATTAATGGAAAAGTCTCACCTGTAGTCAGAAGACTTGCATCTGAAAATAATATAGATCTTTCATTAGTAAATGGAACGGGTAAAGATGGTCGAATAACAAGAAAAGATATTGATCATTATTTAAATAGTGCCTCCATAAAAACACCGAAGAAACCCGAACCTTCTTCACCCAAACAAAAGTCTGTTGCTTCTGGAATATCTGAAATTCCAAGATTAAGACAAAAAATTGCTGAAAATATGGTTTCATCCAAGCAAACCTCTGCACACGTTATGACTTCAATAGAAGTAGATTTTGAAAATGTTGAGAATGTTAGAAGTAAAGTAAAAAATAAATTTAAAGAAGATAATAATTTTTCCCTTACTTATTTACCATTTATTGCGACATCTGTTGTGTCTGCCTTACAAGAGTTTCCCGTGGTTAATAGTTCATTTAACATTGAAAAAGGATTACATACTGTTCATGAAAATATTGAATTAGGAATCGCAGTAGATTTAAATCAGGAAGGGCTTCTTGTAGGCACCATTAGGGAAGCAGATTCATATAATTTGAAGGGTACCGCAAGAAAAATAACTGAAATTTCAAATCTGTTAAGAAGTGGTAAATATAATTTAGATGATGTTTCAGGAAGTACCTTTACTATCTCGAATAATGGATCATTCAACTCTTTCTTAACTTCGCCCATTATAAATCAACCAAATGTGGCAATACTTTCGACTGAATCAGTGAAAAAACGTCCTGTAGTAGTTGAGATGGAAGATGGCTCAGATTCAATTGCAATAAGACACATTGGGATTTTGAGCTTAACTTGGGATCATCGTGTATTTGATGGGTCAACAGCATTGTTATTTTTGAACTCAATTAAAAATAAGCTTGAAAATACAGAATGGTCTCAGGAAATATCTTGAGAGAACTAAATATAAGATGGTTAGGAAAGCTTCCTTATGAAGAAGCTTATATTCTTCAAAAGGGTCTTCACTCTTCGACGAGTTTAGAAAACTCACCATTTGATTACTTACTTTTATTGGAACACAACAATGTTGTAACAATTGGAAGATCTGGTGATATAAACAATCTGTTAGTCTCCGAAGAAGTTTTAAAAGAAAATAAAATTGAATTTTTTGAAACAGATAGAGGTGGAGATATAACTTTTCATGGTGATGGTCAGCTGGTTGGATATCCTATCATCAGGCTCGATGATCCAAAGAAAGTTGTACCATTTGTAAGAAAAATTGAGAAAGTAATTATTGATTCACTATCAGAATTATCAATTCCAGCATTTTCAAAACAAAATGATACAGGTGTATGGACTAATGAAGGAAAAATTGCCTCTATTGGTATCAAAGTTAGCAAATGGACAACTCTACATGGCTTTTCATTAAATATTACAGAAAATACTAAAGGATTTAATTTTATAAATCCATGTGGAAACAATGAAGAAAATGTTGTCTCTATTCAGCAATATGATGAGACAATATCATTTAAGGAAGTTACCGATATAATCTCTAAAAATTTTATTAAGATATTTGGTTACCAAAAAGTGGATAAACAATTTTCTCAATTTACACCGAGGCAACTAAAAAAGAATAAAGAATTTCATATTGACCACCTTGTAAAAAAGGGAGTATTTGACTCCACAAAAAAAACAATTCCAGTTTCTTTAAAATCATCAATTAAAGATGAACCAGAAAGACCTGAGTGGATGAAAGTGAAAGCCAATCTTGGGAAAGACTATCTCTCATTGAAAAGTTTGATAAAAGAAAAAAGACTTAACACCGTTTGTGAGGAAGCATCTTGTCCAAACATCTATGAGTGTTGGTCAATGGGTACAGCAACATTTATGATTATGGGAGATACCTGTACTCGTGCATGTGGATTTTGTGATGTTAATACAGGAAAGCCATGTGATCTAGATATGGACGAACCTTATAGAGTTGCGGATAGTGTAAAAATTATGGGGCTCACTCATGCAGTCATTACGTCAGTAAATAGAGACGACCTGAAAGATGGTGGCTCCGAATTTTTTGCAAAAACGATTGATGAGGTCAAACTTCAAAACCAAGAGATCTCTGTAGAAGTCTTGATACCTGATTTTAAAGGAAATAAAGATGCAATAGATAACATAATTAATGCTAATCCAGAGGTATTAAATCATAACTTAGAAACCGTACCAAGATTACAAAGAGAAATCAGAACAGCTGCCTCATATGGACGTTCCTTAGCCTTACTTCAGTACGCTAAAGAGTCACACTTTTTAGGCAAAACAAAAACAGGTCTAATTGTAGGAATGGGAGAAGAATTTGATGAAGTTATTGCTGTACTCAAAGACTTATCACAAATAAATGTTGACATTGTTACTATAGGCCAGTATTTGAGGCCAACTCACAGACATAGGCTTATTGATAGGTATGTATCAAAAGAAGAATTTGAACAATACAAAGTCATTGGTCAGGATTTTGGAATACCTCATATTGAATCGGGCCCTCTTGTTCGGTCATCGTATCATGCAAAAGATTCCTTTGCCTCTGTTTGATTAATAAATATACTTAAAGCAATGTTTGACAATGTTACAAAATCTGTTCGAGTTCTTTCTGCTGCTGCAGTGGAAAAAGCAAACTCAGGTCATCCAGGTATGCCATTAGGTATGGCGGATGTTGGAGTCGTTCTTTATAAAAATTTTCTAAAAGTTTCTAACAAAAATCCTGATTGGATAAATAGGGACAGGTTTGTTTTAAGTGCCGGTCATGGTTCAATGCTTTTATATAGCCTTTTACATTTCAACGGATTTGATATTTCAATGAATGATATTAAAAAATTCAGGCAACTTGATTCTAAGACAGCTGGACATCCTGAGAAAGATTTTCAAATTGGCATTGATACTACTACAGGACCACTTGGTCAAGGATTTGCAAACGGTGTTGGTTTAGCAGTTGCTGAGAGGTATCTGGCCTCTACTTTAGGAGAGGATATCGTTAACCATCATATTTATGGGATTGTCTCTGACGGTGATTTAATGGAGGGAATTTCTACAGAAGCTGCAGAACTAGCTGGTTTATGGAAACTTGGAAAGATAATTTACTTTTTCGACGATAACAATATTTCTATCGATGGAAATGTTAAACAAGTTTCGATAACTAATCAGAAACAAAAATTTGTTTCTATGGGATGGGATGTTCTAGAAATTGATGCACACAATGAAAATGAAATAATTGAAGCGGTTGAATTTTCAAAAAAGGTTATTGATAAACCTTCTTTAATTATTTCAAAATCTACGATTGGCAAATACGCTCCGAATAAACAAAACACAAGTGGAGTACATGGATCTCCATTAGGTGACAATGAATTTAAGCTTTTTTTAGAAAATATAGAATTTTCAGGTGACCCTTTTGTTCATGAAAAAGAAATTTATTCATATTTTGATGAAAAAAGAGACAATGATAATACAAATTATGCAGAATGGAAATCTAACCTTGATTCAAAAATAAAATCTGATACCAATTTTAAAAATTTATGGAATCAATTCAACAATTTTGAAGGAGGAGAAATTGAATTCGAGTGGTCAAGCGATGAGGCCTCGCGAGTTATAGGTGGAAATATATTAAGCGAATATGGCCTATCAAATAAATTCATTATTGGTGGATCTGCAGATTTGGCTGCTTCAACAAAGCAAGTAATTAGTAAAAATATCTTTAGTTCTAATAATTATCAAGGAAACAGTTTAGAGTTTGGAATCAGAGAACATGCAATGGGCGGAATTGTAAATGGTATCGCATTACACAGTAATTTAAAACCATACGGATCAACTTTTTTAGTTTTCTCCGATTACATGAGACCAAGCATTCGTTTAGCAACTTTGATGAAAACAAATTCATTATTTATATTTACGCATGATTCAATATTTCTTGGAGAGGATGGGCCAACGCATCAGCCAATTGAACATCTGATGTCCTTAAGACTTATACCTAACTTAGATGTAATCAGACCAATGAACAGTAAAGAATTAATTCATTCATACAGATATGCATTAGACAATAGAGAGAATCCGAAGGTAATAATTTTATCAAGACAGGATATGAAATACTTTGAAAACGACGTCAGTTATGATGAATTTTTGACTGGAGTTTACGAATTCATGCCTGGTAAAGAAATTACTTTGGTTGCGACAGGTTCTGAACTTGAGCTTGCTATTAAAATAAGTAAAAACTTAAAAGATTTATCTGTGCAGATAATAAGTGCCCCTATTCTTAATAAGATAAATAAAGAGAGGATAAAATCTTTAAATCTCAATCAAAATATTTTTACACTTGAACTTGGAAGATCAACAGGTTGGGATTCATACATTGAAAATATTACAAGATCATTTTCAATTGATTCTTTCGGAGAATCAGCTCCAATTGAAGAGCTAACTGAAAGATTTAACTTTAGTGCCAAAAAAATTAGTGATGATATAAGAAGTTTGTTGAATTAACAACCAGTATAAGCTTTCATTGCATTTTTGGTTCTTGTGCCTGCAACTCCATCAGGAATTAAATCAACTTTTCTTTGGAATGCTTTAATTGCTTCTCTCGTATAGGAACCCATTTCTCCATCAATGATTCCAGGATTAAATCCGTTGTTTGCTAAAAATGTTTGAACTCCTGCAACGCTATCTAGTTTCGCACCAGTATTGTCCCTTGCTTTACAAACATTTCCTGATTCGCAACCTGTGTAAGTTTTCATTGCAGCTTTTGTTTTGTTACCGACAATTCCATCAGCAAATAAACCATTTTTTTGTTGGAACTCTTTTATTGCGGCTTTTGTTTTTGGACCAGATTGTCCATCTACAGGTCCCGGATTAAATCCATTATTTACAAGAAATTGTTGGACGTCTAGTACTGAATTGATAATGATTGCTGTGTTGTCTTTGGGAACACAAGCATCATTTCCTGCATTTGGATTTGAAACAGCAGTTTCAGCCACATTTTCAACTTCACCACCAGAAGGCTCCCATGAGTTATTAAATGGAGAAGAATTAAACAAATCGCTTGATACAAGAGATTTGCCAACAAGCTTGTCTATTATATAAGATACTTCTCCAATTGAAATTTTTCTACTTGGACAAAATTTATCACTTAATGAACTACATGGAGGTATTACATTGTTTGCCGCTAAAGTGTTTATTTCATTTGTCCATTTACTTGCACCTTCATCCGAGTATTTGTCAATAGAACCAGAAAGATTTGTTGTTGTTCCGGCCCTTATTGATTTAACCAATAAACATGCAAACTCATCTCTAGCCACAGTTTCTTTAGGAAGAATTTCAAATGGACTTCCAAAACAAACCTGCATTCCATAATATGGCAGTCCATTTATTGCAGACTGATAAATGCTTTGATCATCATCACTATAAGCATTTGGAGAGTCTTGGGACACCCCACCTACCACCGTTACTATTGCTGCTGCTTCTTCTCGAGTTAAAGATTTGGCTTGGCAACCCGATGAATTTCCATCACATTCATTAATTAATCCTCCTTTAGCCATATAGTTAAATCCTGCAAATGAAGTTGCATACTGTGCTGTTTCACCAGATGAGAGATTTTCCGAGCCATTATTACTTGACGAAGAATTTGCTTGGACTGGTCCCACTTTTAAACTAGAAATATCTGAAGTACTAGATGTTTTAAAATAATGAGATCTGAATCCTAGTTGAGATTTGATATTTCTCCCAGACTTCGTAACAGATTTAGGTGAACCATTCTTAAAACCTTTCATTGTTACTTCTAAAGCTGCTCCTGACTCAGCAGCTGAAGATACGTAAATATCTGTTAAAGCATCAAAACAAGGAGTATCTCCACATAGAATATTTTTTGAAAGTTGATAGGTATTAAAATCGAATGACCAAGCTGCTTTTGCGTTACCAACTCTATTATCTATTGACCACGGATCATCTACGGTTTGAAGATATGGCCATGGAGTAGCTGAGCCAAATCCAACAACATTTGTATTTGTTTTTCCACCAGTAGATGATGAATAAAATGCCTGAATAACGCTACTTCTTGTATACGAACCATCATAAGTAATCACTTTTCCAGAGGTATTATTAACAGCTTGTACCCAATTGGGACCCGATATCTCTTTTAAGTAGCCGTAATAATATTGGCTTGAAGCTGTAGATCCAATATGACACCAGCAATATGCTTTTTGTTTTTCACTTAAGCCAGCATCAAGATTTGTAGATGCTGATGGAATATTTTCATCAAGATAATGAAAGACTGCGTAGCTTCTTCCTACTAATGCTTGAGCTTCGAGAGCTTTTACATTCCAATTTGAAGGCATTTCTGCTAATCCATATAGATATTTTTCTAGATTTACTGCTAATGAAACGTGAAAACCTGAAGAAACATTTTTATTTCTCAATTTTAAAATTCCATGTTTATGCTCTCTTGGTCCAACTCTAATTCTTCCTCCATCACTCCATTTCACACCAATGTTGCAACCTGCCCTTATTTTTGGTACCAATGGGTGTCCTGTCATATAACATTCATTACCACTGTTTATGATGTTTACTGTTGCTCCACCACCAATTTTTAATGGACCCCAAATTGATTCGCAGGGACCATCACTTGATGCATCAGACTTAATCTTGCTCATCAGCTCATCATTGATTGATCCTGTTTGACCAAGACCAACTGAAGCTTGATAACTTCGAATAGCATCAGCGGTCTTATCTCCATAAGCACCATCGATTGGACCTGGTTCAAAACCCCTAGATGTAAGAAATAACTGAACGCCTGCTGTGTTTGATAAACCATCCTGGCAGATCTGAAGGCTTGGAGGACTTGATGAAGGCAATGTAGTAAGTGATATATTTTTTGCATTTCTTGCTAGGCCAACCCACAAAGCATTATTGTTGGACGCAATATCTGGTGATGACAATGAAATATCACTTAAATTCTTTACGTTTGTACCTTGAAAATAATACTTAACTACCTCATCAGAATTACATGAACTAGTGTTACTGCAGAAACTTGCTCCAAGTTCGGTGAGGCCTTTAGTTCCATATTGACTAAGACCCACTCCATGACCCCAACCACTGCCGGTAAATGTGAATGTAACAGCACTGTAACTTCTCATAGCTTGTTTAGTTGCAGGTCCAACAACACCATCTGCTGTCAATCCAACAGATGCTTGAAATGTTTTAATTGCAGCAGTTGTACGTCCCCCTGAAACACCATCAATAGGACCTGGACTAAATCCATTACATTTAAGATAAGTTTGAATATCTGTGATTGTTGTGAGAGGAGCTACAGCATTATCTGCACAGCTTACAATTGTATTATGCTTTACGACAGGAAAAGAGTAAGATTTTGTCTGAGTCATGAGCGGAAACAATAAAGAAAATATAAAAATAAAAAGAAATCTCTTAAAGATGCCCCGTAACATTATCTTATTCTAACTCACCCTTCATCATTTATTTAATTTAGAGACTTGTTTTCCACTTTTTATACAATCTGATTCCTAAAAAATAGGTTAAAAATAAAGCAAAAATAACATAAGTAACCGGAAAAAGTTCACCTTCAAAGTCTGGGTAGATATTTGGTGAAAGAAATGTAATAGATAAAAATAAAATTAATCCAACTAATTTATTTAATTCATATCCATAAAGAGCGATATAACTTAGTGTTGAATAAATAAGAAGTGAGATAAAAAAATTTGTGTTTAGAGTAATATCACCTCCATCAAATAAGATATTTACTCCATTAATAAAAATTAAAGATATTACTAGAGCTTTTAAAACCTTAAGAAGATTTATATTCTTGAGCATATATTGTTATTGTAAAAGATATATGGAATTGAACATATTTGTTTACGTCTTACTTGTATTTTGCATACCTTATCTTCTTTATTCAAATTTACGAATCAAGCCAAGAAAAGGGTTTAGCATTTTATTTATATCAATCATCTCACTCGTAATTTTATTAAATTTTACGGTATTTACTGTTATTGGGATATTGTTATTAGGAAGCACTTTATTGATTAAAGAAAAAAACTATCATCCTTATATCTTCTCGGCGAGTTTTATAACCTTAAACTATGAAATCTTTGATATTTTAGATTTAAGGATAATTGATTTAACTATAAATTATTTGCTTCCAATATCACTAGTTAGCTGTGTTCTATCATCTATGATGATAGGTCACTGGTTCTTAGTAGACCCAACAATATCTAAAGAGGGAATGAAAAAAATAGCCCTTACAGGAACAGTCCAATCTCTTATTATTGTTCCTCTTATTTATTTAGAATTTATAGGACAAGACATTGATACAATATTTAAAAATGTAATTTTAATTTTATTCATATCAACATCTGTTTTATCGTTCGCATCATTTAAATCATTAGGAGAAAAATCTTATACTGGAGTTATGGCCTCAACAGGCTTAAGTTATTTATCATTGATAGTCTCACTAGGAGGATCTGGAGGTCTATTACTTTTGTCCTAGGACTATATTGATAGTAATGAGAATATATACAAAAAAAGGTGACAAAGGAAAAACTCGATTACTATTCGGGGATTCGGTTTCAAAAGATGATTTAGCTCCAGATGCTTATGGATCTGTAGATGAACTTGTTGCGGCAATTGGTTTAATCAGAGCAGACAAACAACTTCCAATTGAAATTAAAGAATCAGTTCTCAGAATCCAGAGAGAACTGTTTATTGTTGGTGCAGAGTTGGCAACAACGAAACAAAATAGGAAAAAGTTAGAACCAGATAAAACGTTAGTTGAAAAAAAAATGATTCTAAAACTTGAAGAAGAGATTGATTATCTAGAAGATAAAAATGGAATACCTCAATATTTTGTTGTACCTGGAGAAAATGAGATTTCCTCAAAATTTGATTGGGCCCGTGTGGTGTCAAGAAGAGCTGAGAGAAAATGCGTAAAATGGCAAAGACATCTTGAAATAGACGACTCTCAAGTGGTTGTATATTTAAATAGACTATCAGATTTGTTATGGATGTTAGCAAGAGAGTTTGAAAATGAATGGACTCCAAGCAAATGAATATTGATGTTCTTTTTACAAATAATGAATTAAATAATTTTGAAAAATTTTTTGATGAAAATCAATTTAAAGAATATTGTGATACTCACTCTTTCAAAGGTAAATTAAACCAAATACTTTTAGTTCCTCCTTCATATTCTAAAAATGAAAATAAAACATTCTTAGTTGGTTTAGGTGATGACGATGCAATTGTTAATTTCTATGATATTGGTATTTCGATTGGATCAAAAATTGAATCGGATTCAGTTATTAATTTTCTTAATTTAGATAAAGATAAATCATTAGTAATTGATGGAATTTTATATTCACAATATAAGTTTAATGCTTATAAATCTGAAGAAAATTCTACCATAAATTCTATTTCATTTAAGGATGAAGATACTTTTGAAAATGATATAAAACAGAGTTCAATTTTTTGGGTAAGAGATTTGATAAATACACCTGCATTAGATAAATCACCGGAAGTATTTATTGATAAAGTAAAAGAATTAGTTGATTCCTCTGGAATAGAAGTAGAGGTACACGACAAAGAATGGCTTGAGGAAAACAATTTTGGTGGAGTTTTAGGAGTTGGAAAAGGATCTGATAGGCCTCCGTACTTTTTAGTAGGTAAATATAATTCAAAAGCCAAATATCAGGTGGCTTTAATTGGCAAAGGTGTTCTTTTTGATACAGGGGGGTACTCACTTAAAAGTCCTTCAGGTATGGAAACAATGAAGACTGATATGACAGGTGCAGCAAGTGCTTGGGGAGTTATTAACTTAGTAGCTAGATCGAATGTTGATATTGGACTCACAGTTTATACACCAATTGTTGAGAACATGATTAGTGGATCTGCAATAAGACCTGGAGATGTATTGGTAACAAGAAATGGCAAAACTATTGAAGTTATGAATACTGATGCAGAAGGAAGACTAATTATGGCTGATGCTCTAGCATTTGCATCGGAGAAAAATCCAGATCTAATTTGTGATATTGCAACTTTAACTGGAGCTTCATATGTCGCCTTAGGTTTAGATATTGGAGCAACATTATCAAATAATGCTGATTTAGAAACAAAATTTATCGAATCATCAAAAGAGATACATGAAATCTTTCATTCACTACCATTATTCGACGGGTACAGAAAACTAATAGATTCTGACCTTGCGGACATGAAAAATACTGGTGGAAGATTTGGTGGTGCAATTACCGCTGCACTACTTCTTAAAGAATTTATTGGCGATAATGATTGGGTACATCTTGATATAGCTGGTCCTGCAAGATCTGATAACAGAAAAGGTGCTACTGGATTTGGAGTATTATCTCTCTATGAATTTTTTAAAAAATTAAATTAATCTTCGCTTCTACTTCCAATAATAAAATTTAGAGTATCTCCTGTAGAAACACTTCCACCCTGTTCGACATTTGTCCCTATAACTTTTCCTTCACAGTTGATTAAATCAGTTAATTCGAATGTATTTTTAAGGAACAAAATTACATTAGTTTCTCTCATAAATTCTTTGACCAAACTTTCAGCCTCATTTATTGTATATTCACAAGGGGGAATATTTGGTAAGTCAGCAGTAAATTTTTTTCCCGATACTTCAAGAATTACTTCTGTACCCTCTGGCATTTCAACACCAATACAATCATCTTCTTCTTCATTACTATTATTTTCGGAGTCATCATCTTCCTCTGATTCATCCGAATCACCATCTCGATTACAGTTTTTAACATTTTGTTTTAGAACTAATCCTGGAGCTTCTTCAGAATCAATTAGATTAATTGTAGGTAAGATATATCCTGAAAAAGCAATTTCCTCAGCATCAAGAACATTTAGGCCTACTAATTCAGGAATTTCAATTTTTGGAATCTCGTAATATCTATCAATATCGATTGGATCTTCAGGCCAATTTTCAATTGGTAAATTTTTAACAACCTCTTCCATAAATTCTTTCCAAATAGGAGCAGGTACTCTTCCTCCTGATACATTTTTTAGTAACTCTCCATTTATTTCAACATCAGTTAATGGCAACTGTTCCTCGGCAAAACCAATCCATACTGACGATGTGTACTGTGGAATAAAGCCTATAAACCATGCTTCTCTAAATCCTTGATGTGTACCTGTTTTACCAGCTATTGGTCTATCATTTAATACAGCTCTAGTTCCAGTACCAAATTGAGCTGCAACTTCTAAGGTTTTTCGAACTGCTGCGGCAGCAGCTGGATCTGGAATGCTAGTCCTTGTAGATATGATGTGTTTGTAAAGTAATTGACCGTTTGAATCTTCAATTCTCTCTATTAAGTATGGTGGGGCCAATTTACCATTTGTCGCAAATGAAGAATAAGCAGAAGCTAATTCAACAGGTGTTACTGCACCAGCACCAAGGGTAAGTGAAATGACAGGTTCTAATTCTGAATCAATACCAATTCTCTTCGCGGTGCTTGCTAATTTTTCTCCACCAATTTCGGATGCCAATTGAGCAAAAACCGTATTTATAGATCTTCTTGTTGCTTCTTCAAGAGATACCATTCCAGAGGTATCTAGTAATTTTATAGATCTGTTGTATTCAGATTTATCTTGACAAGGTTTATAAATATATTGTTTTTCATTTTCAAGGTCTATCTGTATTAAATTGTTTTGCTCGTCAATTAATAATTCATCTGAAATAACAGTTTGGTTTTCTTCTTTTTCTATATTTTCGTTGTCACTATAGATAATCGGAACACCTTCTTCATCAAATTGATTTAATGCTTTACCAATTTCTAATAATTTATCAATCTCTTCTTCAATATCATCAAGACCTTCTGCCAAAGGAAATTGTTCTATAAAGTCTTTGTTTTTAATTTCCTCAATATGATATCCAACACACTCAAGCTCAATAGCACGATCTTGTGCTGCAATATTATTAATGTATCTATCAGCTTTTATTGATGTTCCATAATTTCTTACAACCCAATTAGTTCCAATACCATCAGGTGCGCACGGGTATCCACAATCAATTTCTGTTGGAGATCTTGAATCCCTATAACTATATAATTGAGATCCTGTTTCCAATGCTGCTAGTAAAGTGATTGGTTTAAAAGCAGATCCAGGATTTCTTTTACCCTGTGTTGCTAGATTATATTGCTCTTCATCAAAAGGTATTCCGGAAGCCATCACTTCTATTGCACCCGTGTAATTGTTTAATAAGGTGATTACACCTGTTGGTTTCGGCTCATCTTCAATCTCGCTATCTTCATCAGCAGAAGAGGGTACCCATTTATTAAGAATTGAGTTTGCGTGTTCTTGTAATTCAAGATTAACAGTTATGAAAATTTTTAATCCACCACCTCCTGTACAGGTTGTATCATCTGATGGGCAGCCAAAAAGTTTTTTCTTCCTATCCTCCTTGTTATTTCCTAAAAAAGCGAACTGTGGATCATTAAGTAATTGTCTTTTAACTTCTGCAGATACATGTTCTGCGTTGTTTTCAATAATATTTGGCTCAGCAATTACAAGTGATGCAAGTTTTGCTGATCTATGTTGAATATCAACAATGAAGCCCTCTTTTAACATGATATCTAAGACATTATTTCTTCTATCTAGAACTCTCTCGGGATATTTCCTTGGATTGTAATAAGCAGGACTTCGAATTATTACAACGAGAGTTGCAGCTTGATCTAGTGTAAGTTCTGATACTTCTTTATTAAAGTATTCAAGTGCTGCTGATTGTAATCCGTAAGCTCCTGAGCCCCAATAAATAGAATTTATGTAATATTCTAAAATCTGATCTTTAGTGTATCTTCTTTCTAATTCTGCTGCGACTACAGCTTCAGCAACTTTTCTTCTTATAGAAATCTCATCACCAACGAATGATTGTTTTGCAACCTGTGATGTAATGGTTGAACCACCCCTAGTCACTCCTCTCAGATTGTCTAACACTGCACTCAAAATTGCTATAAAGTCTACACCTTCATGTTGATAATAATTACTGTCTTCTGCAGCTAATAGAGTATTAATTACAAAAGGGGGAACATCTGTTAATTTTATAGGGTCACGATTCAAACCATCATGTAATTCGTCTAAAATTATATTGTCACTTGTAATAATTATTGATGGTTCCGAAAGTGATACAAAATCTAAAACCATTCCTTCTGCTCTTGGTAAAAATCTTTCTTCTAATTCATAAACGGTACTCATCGCAGATTTGATAGGTAAGAAAACAAAAAAACCTATCCATCCCGCAACTAGAAGAGTTGAAATTGTTAAAATAATTCCAACTATATATCTTGTACCAAATCGTGATTTCGTTTCAAGTTCATGAATTTGTGCCATGAAAAGATTTTAGTATTCATAAAATTCAACTTTGCACTAGTCGAATTTATTAATTTAGATGTAGAATTAGTTAACTATGGAATATTCACCTGGCTTAAGAGGAGTAATTGCTGGAGAAACTAAGATCTCAACTGTTGGGATGGAAGGAACCTCTTTAAGGTACAGAGGGTATGATGCAATTAAACTTACTGAAACTCATAGTTATGAAGATGTTGCCTCGCTAATTATTAGTGATGATCTTGATGGTTCTGATTTTACGACCTTTTTTCGTAAATATTATGAAGAATTAAACAGTGATAGAGATATTAACAATCTTTTTGAACAAATTAAATTAAGGCTACACCCAATGGATGTAATAAGAACAATTGTATCTTACATCGGAGAGCCAGATAATAAATCGGATTTAGAGTCTACTACTCAAATTTCTGCTGCTGTAGCCTATGTTATAGCAAGTTATAATGAAACTGATACGAGTGAATTAGATGATGTGTACACAGTCGCTAGCTCAATGTTAAGTAATAATTCATCCAAAGATCAATTACAAGCACTTGATGATATTTTGATTCTTTATGCTGAGCATGGATTTAATGCGTCAACTTTCGCAACAAGAGTTACAGGTTCTACAAGGTCTGATTTAACTAGTTCAATTGTCTCTGGAATAGGAACATTAAAAGGTGAATTGCATGGGGGAGCAAATGAACGAGCAGTTGAATTAATAAATTCATTTGAAGACGTAAATGATGCAACAACAGGTGTTATGAAAATGCTTGAAGAAAAGAAAAAAATTATGGGATTTGGTCATGGTGTTTATAAAATTCAAGACCCTAGAAGTCCAGTTGTAAAAAGTTGGGTTGAAAAACTTATTTTTGATGATAATGCAAAATTGAGATTTGAAATTGCAAAGAAAATTGATGAAATCATGGATAAAGAAAAAAAATTATTTCCAAATGTTGATTTTTATGGTGGCCTATTGCTCTCAGAGTTAAATTTCGATGTAAATTTATTCACTCCTATTTTTGTAGCAGGTAGATCAGTTGGTTGGGCAGCTCATTATTTTGAACAAAGAGATGATGACACTTTAATTAGACCCGCTGCGAAATATATCGGAGTTGAAGAAAGAGACTAATTTTTGGTTCAACAAAATATTGATAAAATAATCTCGAATTATCTTTCAAAGAGTATTGAATTTTCTGAGGAAAATTTACTTGCCACAAAATTGTCGCTTTTAGATACTCTGGGTTGTATTTATAATGCTTCAACTTATGAAAATCCAATGAGATTTGCAACAAGAGGTAAGTATGGTTCTAATACAAATCCTTTTTTGGTCATAAATGATATGCAATCTTCAAAAGAAATTGCAAGGTATTTATCAATATTGACCAGGTGGTTTGACTATAACGATACCTTTTTGGCAAAAGAGTGGGCACATCCATCTGATAATATTGGAACAGCATTTGCTTTCTTTTTTAACCACAAAGAGAAAAATCTATCACAATTTTTTCAATCGATAATCCAAATGTATGAAATACAAGGGTGTCTAGCATTAGGTACTTCCTTAAACAAAAAAGGTTATGATCATGTGTTTTATGTCAAGCTAGCATCTGGTGTAGTATTTTCATCCCTGTTATCAAATCAAAATGAAGAATCAGTAACTAGAACAGTAAATAATATTTTACAAGATGGTCTCAATTTAAGATCCTATAGACAGGCACCAAACGTTGGTAAAAGAAAAAGCTGGGCTGCGGGAGATGCTACATCAAGAGGTATTGAGATTGCTGAAATAAGTGAGTTTCCCGATAATATTTATGAAAATATACAAGATGATCAGATTTGGGGGTTCAACAAAGTTTTTTTAGGGGATGATATTTTATCTTTCGGTAAAGAACTTGGTGATTGGGTGATTCAAAACATTTTATACAAAGTTTTGTTTCCAGCAGAGTTTCATGGACAATCTGCTGTTGAGGCTTCTTTTAAATTATCGGATTTATTTCATGAAAAAGAAAAAGATATAAAAGAAATAATTATTGAAACACATGAGCCAGCATTGAGAATCATTAGTAATAAAAAGGAACTTAAAAATTCCTCAGATAGAGATCACTCTCTTGAATATATGGTATCTGCTGCACTAATTTTTAAAGATTTAAGCTCTGAAACTTATAGTGATAATTTTCATGGGTTAAACAAAGTAAATTCTTTAAGAAAAAAGATAAAAGTTTATGAAAATAAAGACTTTACAAAAAATTATTATGATATTTCTAAACGACATATTTCAAATGAGATTCACTTTAAATATAAGGATGGCTCATTTTCCGATAAAGTAAAAGTAGAAACTCCTATAGGGCATCCAGATAGGAGAGATGAGGCTATACCCTTACTTAAAGATAAATTTGTTAATAATGTTAAAAATTACATTTCAGATGAAAAAGCCGAAAATTTATGGGAAAACATATTACAAATCGATATAGAATCTGGCTTTAAAGAACTTTTAAATTTTTTGGACAATGATTAAAGACATATATCTCTTAGTTGGAGGAGAAGCTACTAGACTTAAGCCTCTATCAGATGGCATTCCTAAAGCCCTATTGACGATAAAAGGAAGACTACTAATTGATTTAATTCTTGAGAATTTGGAAGAATCAAATTTAGACAATATTAATTTAATCTGTTCAATAAAGCATGAAAGCTACTGGGTAGATTACAAAAAAAATTCGATACATAACGTGAACTTATTTTTTGAGCATGAAAAATTAGATACTGGTGGATATGTAGTTCAGAATATAGAAAATTTCGATGAGAAATTTTTGTGTATGAACGGGGATTTACTGATTGATATGAATTTTGAATCGTTTTTGGAAGTTGCAAATAATTCAAAAAATTCAACCATTTGTTCAATACCGGTTAAAGATCCATCAAGATATGGCGTACTTGAGTTGGAAGGTACAAAAATAATAAACTTTATTGAGAAGCCAAAAGATATAAAATATGGAAACAATATAAGCCTAGGTGTCTATTGTTTTCACAAAAAGGATATTAGAGAAATCAAAAAAAATTTAGAAATACCATGTTCTTTTGAGAAAAATGTATTTCCTGAATTAGCGAAGAACAATTCATTGGATTTTTTTAGCGTAGATGGAAATATATTAGATGTAGGAACAAGAGAGTCGTATATCTATGCTCACACAGAAAATCAAACTAATTGGATTTCTGAATCAGCAACCATAGGAAAAGACACAGTGATAGAAAATAGTGTTATATTAGGATCAAGTTTCATTGGAAATGGAGTACAAATTAATAATTCAATAATTTGCAGTGAAGCAATAATTGAAGATGAGGAAATCATAAATGATGAAATTTTTAAATGATGAAATATAAAAAAGCACTAGTAACAGGTGGAGCTGGATTTATTGGTTCACATTTAGTTGAGGAATTACTGAAAAACAATGTAAGAGTTTTAGTAATTGATAATCTATTGACTGGAAAGAAAACAAATTTAGATAGGTTGGAAAACATTGACGTAATTTATGATGACCTTGGTTCTAATGAATCATTAAAAGAAGTTGAAAAATTTAATCCTGAAATTTGTTTTCATTTAGCAGCACAATCTTCTGTTGTTATTTCTGTAGAAGATCCATTATTAGATTTTGAACATAATCTCTTACAGCCTATTAAGTTAATACAAACGTTAATAAGTACAGATTGTAAGAAGTTTGTTTTTAGCTCTTCTGGAGGAACTATATTTGGTGAACCTAATGTAATTCCAACTTCTGAAGAAGACTTTGCAGGCGAGCCAGTTTCTCCTTATGGTATAGCAAAAAAAAATCTTAATGATTTTATAAAATTGATGTTAGAAAATGAGAAAATGTCATATTCAATTTTGAATTTATCTAATGTTTATGGTCCACGTCAAGATCCTCATGGAGAAGCAGGAGTAATGTCAATATTTACTGGAAAAATGCTAAATAATGAAAAACCAATAATATATGGTGATGGAAACCAAACAAGAGATTATGTATTTGTTACGGATGTTGTGAGTGCATTAATTAAATCATCTGAAAATGATAATGATTTATTTTTAAATATAGGAACTGGCATTGAAACATCTGTTAATGAGTTGGTGTCACTAATCTCAGTAACAACTTCATGGGAAGGACAACCTGATTACAAACCTCAGAGAGATGGAGAATTGCTGAGAAGTGTTTTAAATAACGAGAAAGCAAAGAAAAGTTTGGATTGGGAACCAGTATATAATTTAAATGAAGGTATTGAAAAATTAGTAGATTGGTTTAGAAATTCATAAAATTTTTAAAGAAAGTAATCTTCGTCTTCTTTTCTAATTAATTCTCTAACTCCTAAATCAGAAGATTTATAATTAACACCTTTAATAATTGCTACAGGAATATTGTCACTTTTTTTCATAACTAATTCAGCAGCACCAGCTAGTTCATCAATAATTGCAATTTCAGTGGCAAAAAGTTCATTATCAAAAGCATCTTTTTCACCGATATAGCTTTCCAAAGGTTCAATTCCAGATGAACCTATTGCAATATTAGTTTGACCCTTTCTCCATGCTCTTCCAAAAGTATCAGATATGATTACGCTGACTTTTTTATTTATTTTGTGTTCGATTTTCTTTTTTATATCTCTAGATGTCTTATCTGGATCTTCAGGCAATAGCAAAACGGAACCTTTTTTGATATTTGATTTATCAATGCCTGCATTTGCACAAATAAAACCATGCTTTGTTCTTGCAATTACTGTATCACCTCTTTTTCTTAAAATTTCTAAAGATTCTTTTTGAATTAATTCTTCAATATTTTCTGAATTGTTATCTATCAATCTATTCTCAACTTTTGATACAATTTTTTGCGTTACAACTATTACATCTTTGTTTTCAATAAGAATATTGTTGTTTTCAAATCCTTTTATTAATTCAATAGCTAAATCATGTTTAGGTGAAAATTCAGGCAGATTTTTAACAGGAATGATAGATATATTATTCATGATCAATAATGTATCTAGCTAGGTTGGTCGAGTCTTCTATAGATTCAAATAATATATTTTTTTCAATTGTATTTACAGCTTTATCGGAATCACCTTCATGCACTATATAGAAATTTCCAACATTGTCATAAAACTTTTTTATTCCACTTATGTCACTTTTATAACCAAGGTTTTCAAAATTTTTTTTGGAAGGGCCCTTTATTGCTTTATTTTGTATGAATGGTGAGATAATATATGTTGTATCATTGTTAATTAATTTTTCCTTCAAATTTTTTATTGAGAGAATTGGTCCAATAGATAGTATTGGATTTGAAGGTCCAATAACTATTTTATCAGCTTCTTCAATTGCTTCAGAAACTTCACTAGTTATATCTGCATCCTTAGAATTCAAATAAATAACATCACTTAAAATAGGTTCCGATTTTAATTCGACAAAATATTCTTGAAAGTCCAATAGTTTATTTTCAGTTGTTTTCAATTTTGTGCTTACGATATTATCTGTCATTGGATATATTTTGCAATTTAAATCAAATTTATCAGAAATTATTTCTGTTATCTGAGTAAGTGATTTTCCTTCCGAAAATAATTGATTTCTAAATAGGTTTAAAGCAAGATCTTTATCCCCAATTCTGAATTCTTGAGGTAAGTATTTTTTAAATTCTTCACTTACAACAAAACTATCATTTACTTGACCCCATCCAAACTCACCCTCAATTTCGGCAAGCGCATAAATTACAGAATCAATGTCTGGAGATAACCGTACTCCTTGTATCGTTTCATCATCTCCTGTATTGACAATAATTGTAAGGTCAATATTGTTTAGCTTATAAAAACCTTTAGCAAGTTTAGCTCCACCAATTCCACCTGATAAATAAACAATTTTTTTCATACGTTATTACTCTTATAAATATTCCATTAACATTTTAATAATGGTAGATAGAGAAATTCTAGAAGCAATATCCGAATTAAGTGAATCAGATTTAAAAAGATTACGTATTTTAATTGATAATAAACTTGGACCAACAAGTAGTGAACAAAAAATATCCTATAGGCAAAAATCAATAAAATGTGGAAGAGAATCATGTAATAGTTGCCCCCATGGACCGTACTGGTATGCTGAGTGGTCAGAAAATGGTAAAAGAAATACTAAATATCTTGGAAAGATTTTAGATGAAATCAGTTAGTAAAAATTTAAATTCAAATATTTCGCAACAATTATTTTATTTACTGGTTTTACTTTTATTTCTAAGAATTGATTTAGTTTTTCAAAACAATACACCTACCGGTGGAGATATGGGAGCTCATATTGTTGCGATAGATACTTTTATAAAAGACTTTATGCCAAATCTTCAAATAAATGGATGGTCAAATGATTGGTTTGGTGGATATCCTCTTTACTATTTTTATTTCCCTCTTCCAGCAATAATCACATTTATATTTAATCTAGTATTTCCTTTTGGAGTCGCTTTCAAAATTATGGTTGTAATGTCCACCATTTTTGTTGTTTACTCTATAGAAAAACTAATGAGAAAAGCATCGAATCAAATCTCTATATATGGTGCTACGGCTGGATTGTTTTACGTTTTTACTGAGTCTTTTACTATTTATGGTGGCAATCTAGCATCAACATTGGCAGGGCAGTTTTCTTTTGCGTATTCTTTAGCATTTGCAAATCTATCAATTTTTTATTTAATAAAATCTGAAAATAATTTTAGATTTACAATAAGTTCAATCTTTCTTGCTTTCTGTTTGTTGTCTCATGTAATTCCTTTTATTATCTATTCTCCAATTTATGCATTTTACTGGTTATCAAAAAAACAAAATCTAAATCAAAGAATACTCTCAATCTTTATTTTTTTAGCACTTGCATCAAGATGGTCTGTCTCATTGTTGATGAATTTAGAATATACAACAAATATGAGTTACACTCCATTTTCTAGATTAGATGATTTGATCAAGAAAGATATTTTACCCATCATCTTTATCTTGATTGGTTTATTGATAGCAAAGCATAAAAATTTGATTAAAAACGATACAATAAGCTTATTCGATCTTTATATTATCTCCTCATCTATTCTCCTTTATTTTTACGTCCCAGAAGGCGCTCTTTGGAATGGTAGATTGGTACCATTTTTCAATCTTGGAATTATTTTTTTATTTTTCAAAGCAGTAGAAATTTTTATTGATGATATAAACCTTTATCAACAGGGAGTCAATGTACTTACGGGTCTATTTTTAGGTGGAACAATCTATTGTTTGTATATATTTTATGAGAAATGGTCAACTAACCAATCATATTTAAATCTTTACATACCAATCATTTTTCTGATAATGATTTTTGCAATTCTAAATTTAAAAAATGTTTTTGTACAACTAAATTTGTTGATTGTATCTATTATTTTTTCAACTATATCTTTCTTGCCACATTGGCTTAATTGGAATTTTACAGGCTACGAAGGAAAGAACGACTGGAATCAAATTCAAAGCTTATACACTCAATTAGACAATTTGAAACCTGGAAGGATTATGTGGGAACCAAACTCAGATATGAATAAATATGGAACCCCGATGACACTAATGACAATTCCTTATTTTACAAAACATACAAGTATGGAAGGTTTATATTTTGATTCAAGTATTACAACCCCATTTCATTTTATATCTGTATCTGGTTTGGCAAAAAGACCATCAAATCCAGTAGGTGGACTGTCATATATAAATAACCAATTTGATAAAGGTGTTGATTATCTTTATGACCTAGGTGTAGATTATTTCATTACATATACAGAAGAAATTGAGAATAAAGCAATGAATTCTGATAGACTGACACTTCTTTTTTCATCAGAGCCGTTTTCAGTATTTGAAGTCAATTCCTCAAAAGTAGAACTAATTTATCAAGATATTGAAGTGTTTTCAAAAGTAAACAAACAAGAAGGCATTCTAAGTTCAGTTTTTAGAGAAACTAATATAACTAATTTTTTTCAAAAAGCATATGAAAATTTTGATGAACTTGATGAAATGAGAGTTATTGAAGTAAGTAATAAAAAATTGATACAGCCATCGAATAAGAATGATTTAGAAGTTACAGACATAAAAATTACAAATAAGAAAATTTCATTTTTTACAAACAATCCTGGTGAGTTACATTTAATCAAAGTTTCTTACTTTCCAAATTGGTCTATTTCAAATGGGTTAGGGCCATTTAGAACCTCTCCCTCATTCATGTCAGTCATACCTAATCAAGAATATGTAGAGATTAACTTTGAAAAAACCACACTAGAAAAAAACAGCTTCTATTTTTCAATATTTTCATTACTCTTATCATTGATTATTTTTATTAGATCTATAAAAAATGTTAAAAAAACTTAAAAATTCTAAATTGTTAACAGGTGATTCCACTTATGCACAGCTATTAAGAACGTATATTGTTGGTGGATTCAATTTAGTATTTGGTCTTGGAATAAGTTATTTATTTCAATTTTTTGTTTTTTATTCAATTGAGATTCCTTTAAGAACCTACTTAACAAATATTTTTGGATTTGCAATTGGAGTTATAGTTTCATATTTTTTATCTAGAAGAATTATTTTCAAATTATCTATATACGAGGGGGGATTTAAAGAATTTGTAAAATTTTTGGTTACTAATTTAATCAACTTAGTTGTCCCATTGTTTGTTTGGTTTTTAATTGACTTGATCAGACCATCAATTCAAGATAACGAAATACAATTTTTAATAGCGACTATTTTGATACATGGTTTTATTCTTCCCATAAAATATTTAATTTATAAATTGTTTGTATTTAAAGACTCTTTAAATAATTGAAGCCGTAATAAAAATAAACTTTTTAATGTTCTAGGAATTCTTGTAAAAATAACAGACACACTAGGTCTTATCTCATTTACTTTTGCGGGTACTTCAAGAATTTTGTATCCTGATTTCTCTATTCTAATTAAAAGTTCAGTATCAAAAATATCTTGTGTTGATATCACATTATTGATTTCTTTTTGAATATTATATCTTCTTATAGCTTTCATTCCATGAGTATCACTAAGTGAGGTTTGAAATAAGAGTTTTAAAATTAATACAAATATTGATGTTGCCATTTTTCTGATAAATGTTCTTTCATCTTCAGATTCATTTAATCTTTTCGATGCAACTAGTGCTACGAAATCCTCATTCAGTTCCAATGATTGCTTAAGAAATTTTTTTGAAAAATAATCAATATCAAACGATATTACAATATCATTTTTTGCAATTTCAAATCCATTTTTTAACGCAAGACCATAGTTCGCATAGTTACTATTTATCGTAAAACAATTATCTTTATCTTCTATAAAGGCATGAATGAGATTTTTTGTGTTGTCTATAGAGCCGTTTTCGGAAAAAATAATTTCAAACGGCATATTCATCTCTTGGCAAATATTTAAGATTTTATTAGCAGATTCTAAAAAGATTTCTTCTTCATTAAATACTGGTACTACAACTGAAAAATTTTTAATCACGCTGTTCATTTTCATAAACATTACAATACATATGGAGTGGATGAAAATAAACTAGATTTAATTTTTAAAGCTTACGATGTAAGAGGTGTTTTTAATGAAACAATTACACCAAAAGTTGGTTTTAAAATAGGCGCAGCTTTTGCTTCTTATGTAGATTCAAATGAAATTATTGTCGGGCATGACGGTCGTATTTCAAATAATGAAATGTTCGCAGCTATAAGTTCTGGAATACAATCAGTAAATAAAAAAGTATTGTATGTTGGTATGGTTCCAACAGATGTTGTTTATACGCTTTCTGGTATTAAGAATTTACCTGGTTTGATTATTACAGCATCTCACAATCCAAAAGAGTACACAGGTTTTAAGTTTTGCAATAGTGGAGCAGTGGCGATCGGTCAAGAAACAGGATTAAAAGAAATCAAGAATTTAGCAGAAAAATTTAATGATGATTTAAATATGTCAGAATTGCCTGAAATACAAACTTTGAATCAACTTTATCTAGAACATTTTAAAAATATAGTTGATCCATCTGAAATAAGTAATAAAGTGAAATTTGCTATTGATGGTGGAAATGGTGTCCTTGGTGCAATTATTGAAGATCTATCCGAATCCTTTAGTTTAAATTTTGAAGGCATTTATATGGAAGTAGATGGCAGCTTCCCAAATCATCCAGCAGATCCTTCCAACCAAGACAATCTCTTGGATCTAAAGAACAAAGTGTTGTCGCAAAATTTTGATTTTGGAGTTGCTTTCGATGGAGATGCTGACAGGTCTGTATTTGTCGATGATAAAGGAAATGTAATTAGTGGAAGTATGATGACTTGTTTAATCTCTGATTGGTTATTTGAAAAGAAATCTGAAATTAAGATAGTTCATAATGTAAATGTTCAACCATCTGTTATTGAATATTTAAAAAATAAAGGAATAAAGACAATAAGATCTAAAGTCGGTCATTCATACATAAAAAAAATTATGAGAGATAATGACGCAGATTTTGGTGGAGAACATAGCGCTCATTTTTATTTGAGAGAAAATTTTTATGCTGATTCTGGAATATTGACATTATTAATATTTTTAAAAATTTTATCTGAGAAAAATATTAAAAGTTCAGAACTTGTACAAAATTACAACTTTAAGCCGTCATCTGGTGAAATAAATTACATTGTCGAAGATGTAGAGACAAGTTTAAAAAAAATTGAAAATTCTTTTGAGGGTGAATTTGATAAATTAGATGGAATATCATATTTTTCTGATGACTTTTGGTTTAATGTGAGGGGATCGAATACTGAGCCCATGCTTAGATTGAATGCGGAAGCAATCAATCAAAAAACTTTAGACAGCATCATTGAAAAAATTTCAAATATAATAGATTAATAGATGTTAAATATCGCATTCGACCTAAAAAATCAAATAATATCTGATCTTGAGTCTTCTAGTAATCTTGAAAAAATTACATATGAGAATTTATTAATTATGGGAATGGGTGGTTCAGGTGTTGCAGGAGATGTGATGAAAGTACTTTCTAATGAAATATCTGACAAAAATATAATTGTTCACAAAGATTATTCAATCCCAAAACAGATTTTAAAATTTAAACCTTTATGTTTATTTATTTCATATTCTGGCAACACAGAAGAAACATTATCAGGTATATCTGATGCTAAAAAAAATAATTTAGATTGGATAGTTATTTCAAGCGGCGGCAAGTTAATAGATATCGCTCAAGAAGAAGGTAAGGAGTATATTAAGATACCAAGTGGACTACAACCAAGGGCGGCATTTGGATATCTTACTTTAGCTATTTCAAGAATTTTAGATATTGTTGAAGGTTCAGATTATGTATCTCAATTGAATGAAGCAAGTTCATATTTGGATAAACTATCTGAAAATGCTGAAGAGTCTGATATCAACAAATTTTCTTTAAATATATGTGAAAGTATCAACAAAAAAACTGTAATTTTATATTCAGGAACCAATATGTCAAAGGTTGTATCGTCACGTTGGAAAACTCAGATTAATGAGAACTCAAAATCTAAAGCTTTTGTTGGTTATCTACCAGAGGTACATCACAATGAAATTCTCTCATGGGATGCAGACATAGATGGAAGTAAAAAAAATTATATTGTTATTTTGATTCGGGATAAAAATGAACACGTACAAATTAGTAAAAGATTTGAATTTACCAAAGAATTGATTGGAGAGAAGGTAAATATTGTTGAAGTTAATTTAAACAATCAGGAAAGTACGCTAAAAACCCTATTGGAGTTAGTATTACTAGGTGATTTAGTTAGTTTAAACTTAGCAAACAAACTAACTATTGATCCAGAAGATATTGATACAATTGAAAGTTTAAAAAAATTACTAGGAGGATAATGTCTACTATAAAGGACAAAAATCTATCAGCAGTAGGTCAGCAGGAAGTTGATTGGGCTGCTAGACAAATGAAAGTTCTTGAAGAAATTAAAACAGAGTTCTTAAGTAATAAGCCATTAAATGGTTTGAATATAGGTGCATGCATGCACGTAACAAAAGAAACAGCTAATTTAATGCTTACTTTAAAAGCTGCTGGGGCAAACGTTGCATTGTGTGCATCGAACCCACTATCAACCAAAGATTCAGTCGCTGCCTATCTTGCTGAGAATGATGTTGAAGTACATGCAGTACATGGAGTTTCAAATGAAGAATTCTTTAAGCATCTTAATTCAGTTTTAGATACAAAACCTGATATAACGATGGATGATGGAGCTGATTTAGTTACATTACTTTTAACTGATAGATCAGATATACCAGTTATGGGCTCAATGGAAGAAACAACTACTGGGGTAATAAGACTGAAGTCAATGGAAAAAAATAATAAACTTCGCTTTCCTGTAGTTGCTGTCAATGACTCTGACACGAAGCATTTATTTGATAATCGATTCGGAACAGGTCAAAGTGCAATGGATGGTGTTGTAAGAGCAACAGATCTCTTGATCGCTGGTTTAGATGTAGTTGTGATCGGTTTTGGTGATTGTGGAAAAGGAGTAGCAGAAAGAGCATATGGAATGGGTGCTAAAGTTACAGTCGTTGAGCCTAACTCGGTGCGTGCTTTAGAAGCTCTTATGCATGGTTACGAAGTAAAAAGTAGTGTTAATGCAGCAAAGATTGCGGATGTTATTGTTTCTGTCACAGGAAACATGCATGCATTAGATAAACAACATTTTGATGTAATGAAAGATGGAGTAGTTTTAGCTAATGCGGGACATTTTGATGTAGAAATAAATTTAGAGGCGTTAAAACAAGATAGTGCAGAGGTACATAGAGTCAGAGATCATGTAGAAAGCTATTTATATGATGGTAAAGAAATCTTAGTTCTAGCTGAGGGAAGACTTGTTAATTTAGCTGCTGCTACTGGTCATCCTGCTTCAGTGATGGATATGTCGTTTGCTAATCAGGCCTTGGCTGCAGAATGGATTAAAGATAAACATGAAGAGCTTGAGCCAAAAGTATATACTCTTCCAAAAGAAGTTGATTTAAAGATTGCTGGTACAAAACTAGGACTCATGGGTGGAGAATTAGAAATCCTTACACAAGAGCAAATTGATTATCTCGACTCTTGGGAGCATGGCACAAGCTAAATTTGAGTATTTTTAAAAAAGTCTTATCTGTTGGAAGTGGAAAACTTGCTCAAGAGCTTGATAAAAAAGTTGAGTTAATTAATTCTAAGGAATCTGAAATTGAGAAATTTTCTGACGATGAAATAAAAAATAAATTTCAAAATTTAAAAACAGAGATAACTTCAGAGAACAAATTTGATTTTGAGGTTGATGCATTTTCATTAGTAAGGGAAGCATCAAAAAGAACAATTGGACAACGCCATTATGACGTACAACTTTTTGGCGGAATGGTTCTATTAAGAAATAAAATAGCTGAGATGAAAACAGGGGAAGGTAAAACACTTGTTTCAACTCTCCCAATATCATTTATGTCACTTTTTGATCAAAGTGTTCATGTTGTGACAGTAAATGATTATCTGTCTAGAAGAGACGCTGAATGGATGAGTCCAATCTACAATTTTTTAGGACTTGAAGTTGGCCTTATTTATTCGAATCAAGATTACCAAGAAAAAGTTACTGAATATAAAAAAGATATTGTTTATGGGACTAATAATGAATTTGGTTTTGATTATTTAAGAGACAACATGGCACAATCTTCAGATCAATTAACTCAAGGTAATCTATTTTACGCAGTTATTGACGAAGTTGACTCGATCTTAGTTGATGAGGCAAGGACTCCTTTAATTATTTCAGGAAGGGTTGAGGAATCAACAAAATGGTATCTACAATTTTCAAAATTAGTTAAACAAATGAAAAAAGACATTCATTATGAGGTAGATGAATCAAAAAAACAAATTCATCCTACCGAGGAGGGTATCGAATTTATTGAGAGTAAATTAGGGATTGATAATCTTTATGAAAATACATCAACGAATTTTATTCATTATTTAACAGCTTCTTTACGAGCAAAAGAAATTTATAAAAAAGATATTGATTATATAAAATCTGATGGGCAGGTAAAAATTGTAGATGAATTTACAGGACGTGTTCTAGAAGGAAGACGTTATTCTGACGGACTTCATCAAGCAATTGAGGCCAAAGAAAATGTAAATATTCAGGATGAAAACCAAACTTTAGCATCAATCACATATCAAAATTATTTTAGGATGTATGAACATCTATCTGGCATGACAGGTACGGCAAAAACTGAAGAAGAGGAGTTAATTCAAATTTATAATCTTGAGGTGGTGGAGATACCAACGAATCTGCCTGTAGCAAGAAACGACAATCAGGACACAGTTTATAAAACAAAGGAAGCCAAATTAAATGCAGTTGTAGAAGATATAAAAGTAAGACATGAAATTGGACAACCAGTTTTACTAGGTACAGTCTCTGTTGATTCATCAGAGGAAATTTCAAAAGAATTAACCAAAAATAGCATTAAGCATTCTGTTTTAAATGCAAAAAATCACTTGGAAGAAGCTTTAATAATTGCTCAAGCCGGGCGTTTAAAATCTGTAACCGTTGCAACGAATATGGCAGGGAGAGGCGTAGATATCAAATTAGGTGGCAATAGTGAATTTATGGCTAAAAATGAAGCAGAAAAAGATGGCAAAGTAGATGATGAAGAACATATGGAGGCGTTAATTTCAAAATTTGATTCTTTAATCAATGACGAAAAAGAAAAAGTAATTGAACTAGGAGGTCTTTATGTGATTGGGACAGAAAGACATGAATCTCGTAGAATCGATAACCAATTAAGAGGAAGGTCAGGAAGACAAGGTGATCCAGGTGAATCAAGATTTTATATAAGTCTTGAAGACGAATTAATGAGAAGATTCCAAGGTGAAAGAATTCAATCAATTATGGATAAGCTCAACTTGCCTGATGATGAAAAGATTGAGCAGAGTATGGTTACTAAGAGTATTGAAAGAGCTCAAGCACAAGTCGAATCATTAAACTTTGAAATAAGAAAAAATGTTCTTAAGTTTGATCAGGTCCTTAATCAACAAAGAGATGTAATTTATAAATGGAGACGTGAACTTCTCATATCTGACAATATAGAAAATCTAATCACAGATTGGCGAGATGACATATTTGAAGAATTACAAAATAATGTTGATAACTATAAAACACAATATGAAACAGTCCAAGATTATAGAAATTTTGTTGAAGATGAGTTAAGTTTAATTTTATCTGAAAACGTAAAAAAACAGATATTGCAATCCATAGAAGTTAATGACAATTTAGAAATTACATCAAGTCTGGAATCCCTCTACAATAAAAATTTCGAATCAGATAAGAATAATTTCATGAATTTAGCAAGAATGGGCTCACTATCTTTTATAGATCAATCTTGGAAAAATCATCTTTCAGAAATGGATTATCTCAGATCAGGTATTGGATTAAGAGCAATGGGTCAAAGAGATCCATTAGTTGAATACCAAAAGGAAGGATACGATTTATTTGAAGACTTAATTCACAATGTAAAGTTATCTGTTGTTAGACTTTTATTAAACTTTGAAAAAGTTTCGGTAGAAAATAATAATCTAAGGAAAGAAGAGACAAAAGAAGTAAACCAAAACAATAAAGATAAGATCGGCAGAAATGACCCTTGCTATTGTGGATCAGGTTTAAAATATAAAAAGTGTGGAATGCTAGATAAATGTATAAAGAGCTCATAAATAAGATATCAAATTTTAAAGAAAGATTGACTTCGGCCAAGGAGTATCTTTGACTTTGAAAATAAAAAAGAACAACTTTCAAAAATAAATAAAGTAATTTCTGAAGAAAATTTTTGGACTACAAACCCTAATGCTCAGAGTATTGTCAAGGATGCTTCAAATATTGAAAAAATAGTAAATTTGTTGGAAGTGATCGAGGTTGAAATTAAAGATCTCCAAGAATTTATTGAATTGGGTAGAGATAACCCATCTGAATTAGATGAAATTAAGAATCAGCTTACTGGCACAGAACAAAAAATTATTGATTTAGAAGAAGAATCTTTATATTCAGAAGAGTTTGATAATCATTCAGCCGTTCTTACAGTTAATGCTGGGGCGGGAGGTGTTGATGCCCATGATTGGGCAGAAATGTTATTAAGAATGTATACAAGATTCTTAGATAACAACAGTATGAAATACGAAATTGAAGAAATTTCTTCCGGAGAGGAAGCAGGTATTAAATCAGGATCAATAAGAATTGATAATTATCGAGCATATGCCAATCTAGAAAGCGAAAGGGGAGTTCACAGATTGGTCAGAATAAGCCCATTTGACAGTAATAAAAGAAGACATACGAGTTTTGCAGGAGTTGATGTTATCCCATTGATTGAAGATTCGGATGAGTTTGATTTGAATGATGAGGATATCCGTATAGATGTATATAGGTCCTCTGGAGCTGGAGGCCAACATGTAAATACGACTGACTCGGCCGTAAGAGTTACTCATATCCCAACAGGGATTGTGGTTGCTTGCCAGGCTGAAAGGTCACAGCTACAAAATAAAATACGTGCTATTGCCCTTCTAAAATCAAAACTAATAATCCTAGAAAAAGAAGAGAAACTAAAAAAACTTGATTCTATAAGAGGGGAACAAGTTGAAGCTGGCTGGGGTAGACAGATTAGGTCATATGTTATGCAACCTTATCAACAAGTAAAAGACTCAAGAACAAATATTGAAGTTGGAAATATTCAGTCAGTTTTAGATGGAGATATTAACATATTTATTAATGAGTATCTAAAATGGCGTAGACAGGGATTAAATGATTAAATTAGACAATGTTTCGTTAGTTTTTCAAGGTGGAAGTGTAGCCCTTTCTAATGTTTCAACCAAAATATCAGAAGGAGAATTCGTATACCTAATAGGTCACTCTGGAAGTGGTAAGTCTTCATTGTTAAAGCTTTTATATAAAGAATATTCTCCAACAAAAGGAGAGATTGAAGTTGTTGAGATGGATGTAACTTCTTTACCAATTTGGAAAATACCTTTGCTTAGAAGAAAGTTAGGAATTGTCACTCAAGAACCACAATTATTAGAAGATAGAACTACTTATGAAAACATAACTTTTGCGTTAGAAGTTTTGGGATTTGAAGAAAAAGAAATTGAAGAAAAAACAAATACTTTAATCGATCTAGTAGATCTAAATGAAAGTATGTACAAATTTCCAAATCAACTGTCAGGTGGAGAGCAAACCAGAGCATGTATAGCTAGAGCATTAGCTTCAAATCCTCTGGTTCTCTTATGTGATGAACCTACAGGAAATTTAGACCCTGATTTGAGTATTCAAATTGTTGCATTATTAGAAAAAATAAATAGGGCTGGTACAACAGTACTTATGGCAACTCATGATTCCTCAATAGTTAATAGAAGAAAGAAAAGAGTAATCCAATTAAAAGACGGAAAATTAATTAGTGATGTTGATCAAGGAAGGTATGTTTAAATTTTCATGAAAAAGCTAAATTACGTCTTAAAAAATACATTTATAAATATGAGAAGAAATCCATTATTAGTTGTTGCGACAATGCTTGCAGTACTAGTATCTTCTTTCCTTGTATTCACAACACTTTCAGCAAGAGCAATAGTAGAAAACAATACCTCAAGATGGCAGAATGGTGTTCATGTTGTAATTTTTTTAGATGATAGAGTTACTTCGACTGCTCATAAACAATTGCAGGAAACTCTAGAAAGTTATCCAGAAGTAAGGATGGTTGATTATTTTACAAAATCTGAAGCATCTGACGAATTTAAATTACTGTTTAAAGATCAGCCAGAATTACTCCAAGAAGTAGATTTTGATATATTACCTACCTCTTTAAGAGTTAACTTAAACGATCCTGCAGATTATAAATTGATTATTGAGAGGATGGAGGGAAACCCTGCTGTCAAAGAAATAAGGGCATCTGGTGAAGCAATTGAAAGGCTTCTTAGTTTGACAAATACTTTAGTTTTGTCTGCAACTATTTTTGCAACCTTAATTGGTTTTGCAGCTTTTATATTAATCATTAACACATTAAGACTTACAGCCTATGCAAAGAAGAAAGAAATAAAGATAATGAGAACAATTGGGGCATCAGCAACCTACATAAGGCTTCCTTTTATTTTTGAAGCGGTTTTCGAGTCTTTAATTGGGACGAGCATAGCTGTAGGTTTAGGCTGGGGATTCATTCAATATTCAAAAACATCATATATAGCTGAAAGTATATTTGATATAGCTATCTCAGACTCTTACTTGATAAATCTCACTTTGATTTTATTATTATCGACTGTTGTTTTTGGATTTTTTGCTAGCTTTGTAGGAATTAGGAAAGTACTTAATGATTAAGAAGTTTGTATCAATTTCAATATTATTTTTGTTGTTTTTACAAACTGTATTAATAGACCATTCTTTTGCAATTACAGCTGAAGAAAGGCTTGAAGAAGTAGAAAAACAATTAATTGCAATTGCAAACCAAATAAAACAGTATGAAGGAGATAAGACTGACTTAGAAAAAGCAATTTTGGCGAATGATTCATCATTGAAAAAAGTTAATGATGAGCTTGCTGAAGTACAAAAAAGATTGGCTGTTGCTGAACTTGCCTTAGAAAAAGCATTAGAAGGTTATGACGAATCATTAAATAATCTTGCAGCTGTTCAACAAAATATTGTACAAGAGCAAGTTACCCTTGGCGCTACAAAGAATGAAATTGCAAAAGTTAAAGATGAATTATTTGAAACACAAAAAAATTTAAATTCCGCAAAAGATGAACTACAAGATAAAGCTGTAGATATGTACATCAATGGGGTAATGAGTCCTGCAACTGCTTTATTTATTAGTTTGAATGACTTATCAGATTTTCTTGCAGCCCTTGGATATGCTTCGGCAATTGTAAATACTGCATATGAAATTATAGAGTCTTTAAATTCATTTGAAAGTTTATCTGAAACACAAACTGAGTTTTTATCAGAACGTGAAGACGCAAGAGAAGAGATAATAGCTTCTCTTCAAGTTGAAGAGGAAAAAAAGAATCAAATCTCAATTGAAGCTGAAGAATATGCGGAAGAGGTAGAAGAGAGTAAGAATCAAGTTGAAATAGAAAAACGCAGAGTTGAAAATAAAAAAGCAGCCGTTTTAGCTGAAAGAAGAAAAGCTCAGAACCTTTTAACGGAGGCTAATAATCAGCTTGCTAAATTAGACGCTGAACATGCAAATCTTGAAAAACTTGAAGATGCTATTCAAGCAGATATTGAAAGATTAAGTACTCTTGGAGGAGTCGCTCCGGATAAACTTACATGGCCAGTAACTGGAAGTTATGTTTCAAGTGGTTACAAGTGGAGAAGATTTAGAGGCGTAACAAGTTTTCATGGAGCTATCGATATACCTGGAAGAACGGGAACTCCGATTAAAGCTGCTGCAGGAGGAGTTGTTATTCTCGCTAGATATTATGGATTAGCTGGGAGGACTGTTTTTATCGATCATGGCGGCGGAATGACAACATTGTATTTTCATATGAATCAAATAAAAACATCTGTTGGACAGACTGTTGTCACAGGGGACGTAATTGGAACTGTTGGGACAACAGGCAGATCGACAGGCCCACATTTACATTTTGAAGTCAGGTTAAAAAACCCAAACTCCGTAAGTTGTAGTTTGCCATATTTAGATCCTACATCTAGAGGTAGGATGAATCCATATTGCTTCTTGGATAGATGAAAGTTTTTGCCGAAAATCGTAAAGCAAGAAATTCATATGAATTTTTAGAATTTTTTGAAGCAGGTATTGTTCTTACAGGTCCAGAGACTAAAAGTATTAGGAATGGGGGAGTCTCTATAATTGACGCTTTTGGTTCGGTTGAAGACGAACAGGCTTTTATAAGAGAAATGAATATTGAACCTTACAAATACGCAGAACTCATTGATTATGATCCAAAAACCCCAAGAAAACTATTACTTCATAAAAAAGAAATAAAGAGACTTATTGGATTGATATCAACAAAAGGTTTGACGTTAATTGCAACTAAAGTATTTGAACAAAATGGATTTATCAAAATCGAGTTAGCACTTGCAAAAGGTAAGAAAAATATAGATAAAAGAAAAAAAATTACTGAAAAAAGGCTTAAAAAAGAAATTAAAGACTTTAAATAATTTTGATTTAAATTACTTTTATAAATTTTTAATTTATAAACTTAACCAATAATAAAAGGAATAAATAGTGAAAGAAATAAATGCTGAAGAATATGCAGAAATTGTAAAATCTTCAAATCCTGTGGTAATAGACTTTCATGCTACATGGTGTGGGCCATGCAAAGTATTGAGTCCGATCTTAGAAGAATTAAATGAAGAGATCGAAGATGTTGAATTTGTTAAATTAGATGTTGATCAACACCCTCAAATTGCAGGACAAAATCAAGTAATGGGAGTTCCAACAGTTGTTATTCTCAAAGATGGAGAAGTAAAAGATAGATTTGTTGGAGTACAGCCAAAAGAAGTCATAAAAGAAAAAATTACCTCAATAGGTAAATAGTGTTAAAAGTTGTATTAGTTTTACAGTTACTAATACTTTCTTTGTTTGGCTTCTTTATCTTAAATATTCAAACAACAGTGAATGAATTGTCGATTCAGTTGGATAGCGCTCTTCTGGTAATAGAAGATATGAAGAATGTATTACCAGAAATTGAACAAGCTGTTGATAACTTTAATCAATTAGAGCCACTTTTTGAAAATCTTGCAAATTTAAGTGATTTACTAGCAATCCTTACTGACCCATTTAGTTCAAATGGATAAAAAATCAAAAATTACCATGTACAGTACACAGTGGTGTGGTGATTGCGTAAGATCAAAAAAAGTATTTGAAAAACTAAATGTTGATTTTACAGAGATTGATATAGATTTTGACAAAGATGGTTTTGAAATTGCAAAAAAATTACAAAATCAAAATCCTAGAATTCCAACCATAGTTTTTGAAGATGGAAGTTTTTTAGTTGAGCCATCTGATATTGAGCTTATTAATAAGATCAGTTCTTTAAAATTATGAAAATATTAATTTGTGACAAACTCGAAGAAGAAGTCGTTGATAAATTTAGTGAGATTGGTGAAATTGCTGATATATCAATTTCTAAAGAAAAGAATAAAGATCTTTTAAGCAACATAGTAGATTCTGAAATAGCTGTAATAAGAAGTGGAACAAAATTAAACAAAGAAATTTTACAAAAGGCAAGCAATCTTAAAATTATTGCAAGATGCGGGGTAGGCATCGACAACATAGATATTGAAGAAGCTTCAGAAAATAATATTTATATTACAAATTCACCAAATGCAAATATTATTTCTGTAGCTGAATTAACAATTGGTTTGATTATTTCTGCAGCTAGAAAAATTCATACATCAAATAATTCATTAAAAGCAAAAAATTGGGATCGAAGTAGTTTTCTAGGTACCGAACTTTACGGCAAGCAACTTGGACTCATTGGTTTTGGTAAAGCAGCCAGGGAAGTTTCAAAAAGAATGTTGGCTTTTGGGATGAATGTAGTATTTTTTGACCCGTATGTAGTGGAATCTGACGTTCAAGAAAAAAAGGTTGATCTAGATGAACTCTTGATGACATCAGATGTTATATCAATTCATGTTGTTAAAACTGGCGAAACTTTAAATCTTTTAAATAATGAAAAGCTCAATTTGATAAAATCAGGTGGTATTGTCGTAAATACATCAAGGGGTGGGATAGTTGATGAAGAAACACTTTTTCAACTATCAAAAGAAGATATTTTATTTGCTGGCTTAGATGTATACAATGAAGAACCTCCAAATATAGATGATAAATTTTCAAATTCAAATATAGTTACTACTCCCCATCTTGGTGCGTCAACTAAAGAAGCACAGCTAAGAGCTGGTTTTGAGACAGTTCAGAATGTAAAAGATATTTTAAATGGCGATCTTTCAAGCGTTATAAATATTTAAAAAAATAGAAAAAAGTATTTGTTATAACTAGTAGTTTTAGTGATAATTAAAATACCAATTAGTTGTGACTGGCACCAATTAATTATCTATGTTTTCATCTGGTAAGTATGAGAATGTATTTATTCCAAATTCTTTTTCGATAATTTCGTAGATGGGCCATCCATAAGGCTCGCAACCCATTGTCGATTTACTTTGCTGCATCATTACTGGAGCCAAAGCACCTTCTTTTGGACAACCAACGTGACCCCAGCCTAAGATGTGTCCAACTTCATGATTAATCAGATACAATCTATAAGTTTCTAAATCTGCTCCAAAATCTATTGCCCCGTTTACCCACCTAAAGAAATTTATGACAATTTGATCCTCATTTCTACAGGAGTAGATCCCATTTGTTTCGAGGGGGTAACATAATTCATCAGTTTTTTCAGGTGATGCAAATGTGAATTCAAACTCTCCCTCGACTTCATTCACAATTTGAAAATCTTTCTCTGTAACTTTTATCCAGCCACGAGAATCATTTAGTATTGATGGAATTAATTTTCCTATACAATCTACATCTAAACCAAGCGTGGAATCAATTTTTAAACTAAAATTTATTTTATCTTCATCAAATGGAAACACTTCAACTGGAATCATCCACTCTGTATCGGTATTATTTTCAAAATCTTTTTTACAACCACTTTCTAAAAAATCATAGGATATCTTTTTACTTTTGTTTATTTCTTCTTGTGTCGCATATATGGCAGTTTGATTAGGAGGAATAGTTGTTGAAGTTGTACTAGATGTTGTACTAGTAGTACTAGTTACAGTTGTAGTTGTACTTGGTACAGTTGTTGATGTTGAGGTAGTTGTTGTTAATAATGTTGTTGAGGGTTCTTTTTCATCTTGGTCTTCTAGACTTGTTTCAATTGATTCGTTCCCTCCAAAAAAAATAAAATACGAAAGGCCTGATATAGCTATTAAAAGAATAAACAATAAAGTTAATCTTGAGTTAGTTGTCATAATTTAATGTTATATCTTGAAAAATAATGTAACAATGTTTATTTGTTTTTATAACCCTTTTCATCAATAAAATCTTCTGGTTCAAGGCCAAGACCATCGGCAACTCTATTTATATAATTAAAATATGCAATGATTTGGACGATCTGAGAAATATCTTTATCTGAGAAATCGTAACTCTTTAATAATTCAATATCTTGTTTATCCACTTGATTTGGGGTTTCTGTTAATTTTTTAGCAAAATTACATATTGCCATTTGTTTTTTTGACAAAGAACTTGTTGTCCAATCTTTTGCTATCTCATCTACTAACTTTTGATTATCAGTCTCCGACCGGAGATCATATAAATGTGCCCTTATTCAATATTCACATTCGTTTGATATCGATGTAACTACTGCAAGTAGTTCACTATCAAATCTTGAAATATTTGAGTTTCCAAACATAGTTGAACTATATAGATTCATAGAGTCTTTGAGTATTTCTGGGGTTTGTGACTGGATTGTCAATACTTTCCAAATTCTTCCAGCTCTTCTTAAGCCTTTTTCATATTCTTTTCTCAATAAGCCAGATGATTCTTCAAAATTAAATAACTTTATAAATGCCATAATTAAAAGTCTTACCTAAAGTTAGAAATAATGCAATTACCTAATGAATTAAAGTTAGCTATTGATAATAATGCTTTTTGTGCAATTGCAACGAAAGTTAATGATGAAGAGATTCAAAATCATTTAATGTGGGTTGACTATAAAGATAATCACATACTAATTAATACCGAACAAGGTCGAAAGAAAACTGAAAATATTCGCATACATAAAAATCTTTCTATAGTGATTTTTCATCCATCAGAGATGTATTCAAGTTGGGAAGTTAGGGGTATTGTCGAAAATATAATTGATGACGATAGTGCGAATAATCATATTGATTACCTCTCAAATCGTTATATGAGCAAACCATATCTCAGAACACAAGGTGTGAGCTGGGAAGAGGCAAATATAAAATCCAGAGAGATTTGGGAGGTCAATGTTAAGAAAATAATTTCTATGGTGAGGCCTCAGGCCAAGTCAGAACCTGAATGAAATTTCAAAAAAGGGCTTTCTTCAAATAATTTTTGTTGTTCAGCTGTAAGATTGTTTTTGATTAATTCTTCCGCATCAAATGTCAAATTTCCACCTCTAGATTCCAAATGACCTGTTTTTCGAAATATTTTATCTGGAATTTTTTTTAATAGCTTTTTAAAAACTTCTTCAGAGACTCTAAGTTGTTTTGCAAGAGTTAACTCAACTTTTATTGATTCAGGTATGACATTACAGGCAAAAATGTAAAGGGAGCCAAACATAGACCAATCAAGATCACTGGGTCTTCTTGATTTTTCATACACCGCAAAATCATATTCTAAGAATGAATCAAAAGGGGAGTAATTAAATGTTGCTTTATCACTTAATTGTTTAAAAAGAAATCTATCAAGAAGCTTAAGATCAAGATTGCTTAAGTTTTGTTCAAGACCAACTTTCGATAAGGACAATTCGTCCACAATATGATCAATTTTTAAATTATTTATTACAATTTTCCCAAAATAATTAACAATTTTAACTTCAACTTTTATATTTTTTGGTATGAATATCAATCCATCATTGTCCTCAAAACCTATTGAGACAGATAATTCCTCATTTATACCAAAAGTTTGTTTATCAATTTTCATATTATAAATATGTATTTGCTAATAACTATTGTAAAGCCATAATAGTGATATGGGGGTGAACTGGCTTCGACTTTGAAGCGAGCCTCTCAGTAGCGAGCTGAGGGTCCTAGGGCCTCATTAAAAACGTAGGAAAAAAAAGATAACTGCCAAACCTAAATTGGCCGTAGCAGCTTAATTGTTGCTCGTCGACTTTCGGGGCTCCCACCTCGGATAGTATCGGCGTCGAAATGTGGGATGCAAAGTTAGATTACCGGCTAACTTTTAAGATTTAAGGTAAAAACTATTGAGAATTTGTTTCTGGTGACTCTCTCAATAGTATTTCACCAGATGCGCTCGGAGAAGCTGTTGGGTAGCTTAAAAGGACCGGGGTTCGACTCCCCGCACCTCCACTGATATGAGTAACAATAAAACATATGATTTTGCGATTATTGGAGGGGGAATTGTTGGTTTATCAACAGCGTTACATATACAAAAACAAAATAAAAGCGTAGTTGTTCTGGAAAAGGAGAAAGAACCAGGCCTTCATCAATCTGGGCGTAACTCAGGCGTTATACACTCAGGAATTTATTACAAACCAAATACATATAAATCTGAGCTTTCGATTAGAGGTAGAAATTTATTAGTTGAATATTTAGCACTTAAAAAAATAAGGTACCGACAAGAAGGAAAGATAGTTGTAGATAATGACTTAGATAAGCTTACAAATTTATTGGAGAGAAGTAAAGAATTGGAAATGGAGGGTGTAAAACTGGTTCAAAATGAAAAACTTCTTAATATAGAGCCAAACTCTGTCATATTAAATGGTGTTTTTGTTCCTCAAGCAGGAGTGGTTGATTACAAGGAAGTTGTACAAGCCTATGCACATGACTTTCAAGAAAATGGTGGTGAAATAAAACTTATTGAAGAAATAAAAGAAATTGAAAATATAAATGGTTTAAAGAATGTAAAAGGTGTGCATTCTTCATACAAATGTGAATTTTTGATTAATTGTGCGGGCTTATTTTCAGATGAAATTGCAAAACTAGATGGAATGTCACCTGATGTGAAAATAATTCCTTTCAGAGGAGAATATTATAAGATACGTGATTCAAAAAAAGAAATTCTTAATAATATGATTTATCCACTAGCTGATCCTGACCTTCCTTTTCTTGGAATTCATTTAACCAAAACAGCAAATGGAGACATTGAAGCTGGACCAAATGCAGTATTAGCTTTTTCAAAGGAAGGTTATAAGTGGACTGATATAAATTTTGTTGATTTAACAAAAGTATTGACTTTTCCAGGAATGATAAAGTTAGGAAAAAAATATTTTAAGACTGGAATTTCTGAAATGTATAGATCACTAAATAAGAATGTATTTGTAAAAGAGATTCAAAAATTAATAAAAGGAGTTGATCCTAGAGATATACAGCAGATTCCATCTGGTGTTAGAGCTCAGGCAGTCGATAAAGCCGGTAATTTAGTAGATGATTTTTTATTTGAAGAAGGAGATAGTTCTCTTCATGTTTTGAATTCACCAAGTCCGGCCGCAACAGCTTCACTAGCAATTGGTGAATCAATTGCTTCAAAAATATTAGATTAAATTATTTCTTAATTCTCCCAGTTTGAACATCCCACAGCTTTGCATAGACACCATTGTTTTCTAATAATTCATCATGAGTTCCTTGTTCAACAATTTCGCCAGATTCCAACACATAAATTAAATCAGCATTTCTGATTGTTGAAAGTCTATGGGCTATAGCAATGACTGTCCTACCTACCTTAAGTGTTTCAAGGGATTGTTGTATTGCTGCTTCTGTTTCATTATCTACTGCTGATGTTGCTTCATCAAGAATTAATATTTCTGGATTTTTTAATATGGCTCTTGCAATAGAGATTCTTTGCCTTTGACCACCTGATAGTTTTTGTCCTCTTTCTCCTACAATTGTATTTTCTTGATTTGGAAGTTCATTTATAAATTTATCAGATTCAGATAAACGTGCTGCTTCCCAAACCTCATCTTCTGGAGCATCTACATTCCCATATGCAATATTTTCAAAAACACTACCTTCAAATAAAAATACATCCTGGCTTACTAAACCAATCTTGTTTCTAACGCTATCAATCGATAATGTTTCAATTTCCTTTTCATCAAATAATAATTTTCCGGATGTCTTTTCGTAAAATCTTAAGATCAATTTGATTAAAGTGGATTTTCCTGATCCTGTGCTTCCAACAATTGCTGTTGTTTTACCCTTAATAATTTCTATATTTAAATTTTTTAGAACAGGAAAATCTGATACATACTCAAAATTAAGATTTTGAAACTTGATACTGTCTTGAAGCTCCTCTAGTTGTATATCTCCGTCATTTATGAGAGGTTTGGTTTCTTTTAAATTAATAATTCTTCTGAAAGAGGCCATTGCTTTTTGGTATACATCGAAAATCATTCCAAGTTCTGTTAATGGCCATAGAAGTCTTTGGGTAATAAATAACATAACAGAGTACATCGCAACTTTGATTTGTCCATCGAGTGCAAGAAATCCACCGATAAGTAATGTTGCAGTAAACCCGAACAATATTGCTATTCGAATTATAGGGATGAATGCTGCAGATAATTTGATTGCATCGTAATTTGCTGTTTTTACATCTTGAGAGGAGACCTCAATTCTTTTATATTCTTTTTGTTCTCTATTAAAACTCTTCACAGTAAGAATCCCCGTTATTGAATTAGAAAGGTGGGCATTAAGTGACTCAACGTTATCCCTTATTTTTGTGTATCTCTCCCCAATTCGTTGAGTAAATCTGTATGAACCAAATATGATTACTGGGATTGGAATAAATGCAAAAACTGCGACAAGCGGTGAGATGTAAATGAATGTCCCACCTATAACAATTACAGTTGTTGCAGTTTGTATTAAACGATTTGCTGCCTCATTCAAAAATTGCTCCATCTGGTTAACGTCATCATTTAAAATTGCCATTAATCTACCGGATGATTTATTTTCAAAAAATGAAAGATCTAAATCTAATGTTTTGTCAAAAGTTTCTGTTCTTAAAGAATGTTGTAAGTCCTGTGCAATGTTTCTCCAAGTTACTGCAGCTACATAATCAAAAGTTGACTCTAGCCCCCATATTACAAAAGTTATAAATGCCAAGATGATCAACTGTTGCCTTCTATCCTCAAACCCAAATGATCCTATAAAAGAATCAGATCCCTCAACAACTATATCGATTGCGACGCCAATTAATACCGGAGGTGCAAGATCAAATAGTTTATTTAATATCGAATAAAGAATTCCCCTTTTAATTTTTGTCTCATTTTGTTGAGCATACCTATAAAGGTCTCTCAAGTTATTTTGTTTCATAGGTTGCTACTTTACTTTGTTTGTAAGTTATTTATTCCATCTCTTATTTCTTTTAATAGAGTTACTTCTTTTGAATCAGTCGCGATAACTTCTTCGTTTTCTTCATCATCAACCATATCCTCAAAATGATTGTATGCCTTGATAACTAAAAACATTACAAAAGCGATAATTAGATAGTTAATTACCTCACCCAAGAATGCACCAAAACTCCCAGACTGAAGTCCTGAGTTTGGATCCACATCACCAAACAGTCCAAGATTATCCAAGTTAGGTAAATTGATTATTAATCCAATCAACGGCTCAATTAATCTTTTTGTAAATACATCTACTAAAGACTTGAAAGAAGCACCCATTACAAATGCAACTCCAAGTTCTACTACATTACCTCGATTGATAAAATTTCTAAATTCTTTTATCATGAAACCTCCTATTTGTATCTCAATAATTAAGATTACAATTATTCTTAAGTCCTATGACAAAATACATAAATTATTTATTAATAATTTTTTTAATAGCTTGCTGCACGTCAGAATCAGAACCTCAATTACAAGCAATTGACACCACATCCTCTTCGACAACATCTACTACTGAATCGACTACAACCACTTCAACGGTAAAAGATGACGAAGATCTAGTAGTTGATGAATTTGGTATTGAATTACTCATGGCAAGTCCTGAAATGATTGATCAATTTGATGAATTGATTACTTTTGTTGAGAAAAGGACAGGATTAGAGTTTGTAGATTATCCAAAATTTAATTTTTATACCCTTGAGGGCTATAGGGACTACAGCGCCGCATCTTATTTAGATGATTTTGATAAAGATTATGAAGACGGTGAATGGGAAAGAGCGGTTTTATCTGAAAATATGTGGGGATTAACTGAGGCATCACCCGAAAAGATGAAAGATCTTATTGTAGAATTTCAAAGGTGTGCTTCAGCAGGTTCTTACAATTTATTAGATCAGATATTACGTGTACCTATCAAGCGTAACCAAACTAAATTAAATTTCTGGGAACAATCTGTAATTGTTCATGAATTAGTACATTCACTTCAAGGTCAAATTTTCGATTTATCAGATTGGTACAGCACTATGAAAGAAAATGACGATTTTATGAACTACCCAGGTAGACGATCAATTATGGAGGCTCAAGCTGATTTAGTACAGGCTTATTGGGTATCTAATTTGGATCCATATGATAGAGATAGATTATCTTCAGAGCGTCCAAATTTTAGATGCTCAGTTTCGTTACCGGAATATTTTTATATTCCATTTGATCTTTATTACGATTTTGGTGGTCGCTTGGGAAAAGAAATTCACAGCAATGGAAGAATGGAAGCACTCAATGAAGCTTTATATAAGTTACCAACTGCAGAACAGATTTATTCTCCTGAAAAGTATTTTTCTGAGGAACCATATATTGATGTAGAGATCGAAAAGCTTGATCTTGTTGAATATAATTTTCTCGAAGAAGGCCAGCTGGACTCATTGGATATTGTCTACTTATTACAAACAAAAATTGGACAAGTTGACGCTGTAAATGCGGCTATTGGACTGGGTGGAGGTTCTTGGGTAGATTATGTTAATGATGATAATGATTTGTTCATGACTGTAAAAATAGAAGGAGATAATAGACAAGAGCTAAATGAAATCGCAGAAGCATTTATGAATTGGGCTAATTTTCAATCAAGATTTACAAAATTTTCAAATGATACTCAAACTTGGGATGGAGTTTTATACCAAGGAGACACCAATTTATGGATTCATAATGATGGAATCTATTTAAGAATGGCACTCTCGAATGATTTCGACTTCATTTTTGACTTTCTGAACATTTGTTCATCAGATCAATGCAATACAAATTTTTAAATGGGTAATTTTTATATTTGCCCAACACCTATTGGAAATTTAAAAGATATTTCTGAAAGATTAGAAAATACTTTATCTGAAGTAGATATTGTATATGCAGAGGATACACGTGTAGCTAAAAAATTATTATCTCACTTAAATTTAAAAAAAGAGGTTCATTCATATTTTAAAGGAAATGAAAAAGAAAAAATATCTGAGATTTTAAATTTATTGAATAAAGATAAGTCGATTGCAATGATCTCAGACGCCGGAACACCTCTTATTTCTGATCCGGGAAATATGCTAATTAAAGAATTAATAAAAGAAAAAATTCAGATTGTATCTATACCGGGTCCATCAAGTGTTTTAGTTGCAATAACTTTGTCAGGTTTTGATATTGATAAATTTACCTTTTTTGGTTTTATCCCTAAAGCAGGAAGAGAGAGATCTTACTTTTATAAAACTATTTCAGAATTAGCTCATCCTTTGGTATGTTTTACTTCTCCAAAGAGATTAAAGAAAGATTTAGAAGATTTTGTTAAAAATAATTTAGAAAATCAAGTTGTCGTATGTCGTGAACTTACAAAAAAATTTGAATCAATTTACAGAGGGAATGCGCAAGAATTATTAAATGATATTCCTACTGAAGAATATAGAGGAGAGATCACACTTGTAATTGATAAAACAAAAAATAAAAGTGCAATCGATATAAATATTGAAGAACTTGCAAAAAAGTTAATTATGTATGAAGTTCCTAAGAGAGAAATTGCAAAAATTATTTCTTCATTAAATAATGAAAAAGTAAATAAGATATACGACTCTATTAAAAATCTTTGATTGCCTGAACACAGTTCTTACATAGGAATTTATCTTTTATCTGCACTTCTACTTTTTCTTCGCTACATATATTGCAACTACTATTATTTTTCGAGATAATCAATGTTTGATTCTCCACATACAATGATATTTCATCGTTATGATCAATATTTAGAGCTTTACGTATTGATTTCGGTATTACGACTCTTCCTAAATTATCTATCTTGGACTTATTGCCTTTGACCATATTTTTAATACTCCTATTCTTATAGTAGTGAATAAATCTGAATCTTTTGGCAAAATCAAATGGGTTGATACCCATTGTCACTTGCAATTAATAGAAGAAGAATTAAGTGGTAATGATTTTGAAAATATAGAGTTTTTGATCATTCCCGGAGTAGATTATTCATCGTCAGTCAGAGCTCATAATTTAAGTTCAAAGATAAATATAGAAACTTACTGGTCTGCAGGCCTACATCCCCATGATGCCAAAAAGATAGAGAATGAAAAAGAATCTCTAATAGAACTTTTTCATCAAGCAGATCTAATTGGAGAGACAGGCCTCGACTTTTACAGAAATTTGTCATCTCACGAACAACAGTGTGAAAACTTTTTATTTCATCTAGAGTTTTCAAAAAAGTTAAATAAACCAATCATTGTTCATTGTCGTGACAGCTTTCAGGAAACTTATGAGATGTTAGTTGAATTTAATAATACATCTCCAGTGATACTTCATTCATGGACTGGAGGAAGGAAGTGGACAAAAAAATTTATTGATCTCGGAGTATATTTTTCAATCTCTGGAATCGTTACATATGAGACTGCAAAAGATTTACAACTATCTGTAAAAGAAATACCACTTAATAGATTACTTTTAGAAACTGACACTCCTTACTTAACTCCGTCTCCTTTAAAAGGTAAAGACAATAGACCAAATTATATAGAACATACTGCACAAAAAATATCGAAACTTTTAAATATAAATGAAAAAGAATTATCTGAAATTACAATTAAAAATTCAAGAAATTTAATAAAGAGGTAATTTTGAGCGAAATCTTTTGGATTAATAAATTAAATATGAAACCTAGAAAGACTTTAGGTCAAAATTTTTTGATTGACACAAACATATCCAGAAAAATTACAAAACTTGTTCAGGGACAATTAGCTGACCCAATTATAGAAATAGGACCTGGTACTGGATCGTTAACCAATGAACTCTTAAAAGATAATTACAGAATAAAAGCTGTGGAGGTTGATAAACAATTAACACATCTTCTTAGAGAACGTTTTGGAGATGTACCAAACATAGAGATAATTAATGAAGATGCAATGAGTTTTGACTACAGTCAATTAACTGGCCCATGGTGGATTATGGTGGGCAATCTTCCTTACAATATTGGAACTCGTCTATTAATTAAATTGATAACAGAAGTTCCTCAAATTCATAGATATGTAATCATGCTACAAGATGAAGTTGCTGAACGGATCGTAGCTAAACCAAATACTAAAAATTACGGTTCTATCTCTGTACTTTTTTCACTGTTTACTGATTCAAAATTACAATTCAATGTAAGTAATAATTGTTTTGAGCCAAAACCAAAAATCTTATCAACTGTATTAACAATCCAAAGAGAAACTTTGGTTGATGAGGAGATCAGATTTAAAGCTTTTGAAATTTCAAAGATTGCTTTTCAACAGAAAAGAAAAAAAATAAAAACAGCATTAAGAGATTTTATCGATGAAGAAAAAGCTGAGAAATTACTGCTTGACCTTAACTCTAGACCACAAGAACTCACCCCTAATGATTATTTATCTATAGCTGAAAGTATCACATGAAAATAAAATCTTACGCAAAAATAAATTTAAATCTTAAAATTTTAAATGAAATCGATGGTGGATTACATAAGATTGAATCATTGATTATTCCAATTGACTTATACGATCTTGTTGAGATTAATGAAATTGATGGTGAACATGACATTATCAAATTTGATGATGAAAGCATAGGTACAAACAATACAATTACACATTCGTTAGATTTATTGAGGAAATTTAATAATTTTCCACAAAAATTTGAAATTAATGTTCAAAAAAACATTCCTACTGAAGCTGGGTTGGGTGGTGGAAGTTCAAATGCCGGTGCAATAATATCTATTTTGTCAAAAAAATATAACATCTCAATACCTACATTTAGAGATGTTGCTTTAAAAGTAGGAAGTGACGTTCCATTTTTTGTCAATGGTCGGCCATCAATAGTCACTGGTATTGGTGACAAAGTTAACCCTGAATCTATTGATTATGAATTGGATATGATTCTTGCAGTACCGAATGAAGTTGTTTCAACTCAGGAATCATTTGCTGAATTTGATAATTTAGAAGAGGTAGAGAGATCAGTTTATAACTTTAAAGATATAAAAATATTTAATGATTTTTGGAAAGCTTCATCATTGATTCAACCAAAGCTGATTAGAAAAAAAGAATATTTAGAATCAGTTACCCAAGACATGTTCTTTATGTCTGGAAGCGGAAGCGCTTTATTTTGTTTAGGGGTTAAGAAAGATCTTGTTAAAAAAATCGACCTAATAGATAAGAACGAATTTAGACTTGTAAAACTAGTAAAAAAATTAGATTTTAGTTTGGAAACAATTTCAGATTAGAATTAACTTACAAACTATGGGGGATGGTGTAATTGGCAACACATTGGGTTTTGGTCCCAACGTTGAGGGTTCGAGTCCTTCTCCCCCAGCCAAAAAATAAATGAATATTTCAGGTGTAATCTTAGCAGCAGGTCAAGGGACTAGAATGAAGTCTCCACTTCCAAAAGTCCTTCACAATGTACTTGGAAGCCCCATGATTAATTATGCTCAAGAAGCGATTAGTGACTTAAAAAATAAATATGTAGTTGTTGGCCATCAGTATAAAACGGTAACAGTCAATTTATTTGAGTCTTTCATTCCTATATTACAAGAAGAGCAATTAGGCACTGGCCATGCAATATCTATTTTGCTTGAAAGCAGTGAATACAAAAATGATGAAAATGAATATCTTGTTGTAATTCCCGGAGATGTACCACTAATTAAAAAAGAAGATTTACAGAAATTAATAGATGATGTAGTTCAAGAAAAAGCTGCAATTGGAATAATCACTGCTTTTGTTGACAACCCATATGGATACGGAAGAATCGTAAAAAATAACGATGAGTTTGAAAAAATAGTCGAGGAAACTGATGCAAGTGAAAGTGAGAAACAAATTAATGAAATTAATTCCGGAATATATTGTATAGAAAAAACATTCTTGGAAAAGAATATTGGAAGCTTAGAAACTACAAATATTCAAAAAGAATTTTATCTAACAGATTTAATAAATATAGCTTTTCAAAACAAACTCGGAAGGGTTATAGTACAAGTAAATGAAGATTCAATACAAGGCGTAAATTCAATGAGTCAGCTTAATGATGTTGAGAACACTCTTCGTAAACAATTAATTGAATCTCATATGGAAAATGGAGTTTATTTTCAGGATCCAAGCTCAACGTATATAGATAAATCAGTTCACATCGAAGCCGGTGCAAAAATTCTTGCAAATTGTCATCTAACTGGAAAAACAATTATTGATAAAGACTGTGTGATTGGACCTAATTCCATAATTAATGATTCAAAAATAGGTGAGGGCTCAGTTATACAGTTTTCAGTTATTGATGAAGCCGTGATAAAAAGTAATGGAATGATTGGGCCTTATGCTCATTTAAGAAAAGGTTCTAACTTAGATGAAAATGTAAAAGTGGGAGCATTTGCAGAAACCAAAAATTCAAAAATTGGAAAAGGTAGTAAAGTTCCCCATCTAGCTTATGTTGGTGATGCAGAATTAGAAGAAGATGTTAATTTCTCAGCAGGGGCGATTACAGTAAATTACGATGGAAAAGAAAAACATAAAACTGAGATAAAGAAAAATGCATTTGTAGGTTCAGATACAATGCTTGTAGCTCCAGTGACTATAGGTGAAGGAGCAATGGTTGGAGCAGGATCAGTAATAACAAAAGATGTACCCCCAGGAGCACTAGGTATTGAGAGAAATGATCAAAAAAATATTGAAGGGTACATGGACAGAAAAAACAAAAAGGAAAAGAAATGATTGAGCAAGTTGGAAAAAAGAAAATGCTTTTGTTTTCGGGTTCTTCAAATCAAGAACTAGCAGGTAAAGTTGCTCTCGAGCTGGGTACAGACTTATCTGAAGTAGAAAAGACTCAATTTGCAAACGGAGAGATATATATAAGGGTACAAGACAGTGTCCGAGGAGCAGACTGCTTTGTAATGCAGAGTCATTCTGGTGATGTTAACTTCACAATCATGGAACAATTACTTTTGGTAGATACTTTAAAGAGAGCTTCAGCTAAAAGAATTACGGCGGTTTTACCCTTTTATCCTTATTCACGTCAAGATAAAAAAGCTCTTCCTAGGGAACCGATTTCAGCTCGAATGATTGCTGATCTTTTCATTTCAGCAGGTGCAGATCGAATTGTTTCGATAGATTTACACACTCAACAAATCCAAGGCTTTACTGATAAACCATTCGATCACCTTACTGCTATGCCTTTGTTTGTAAATTATTTTAAAGAAAAATATGATGAACCTATCACAATTATTTCACCGGATGCTGGTGGAGTTAGAAGAGCGACAACATTTGCAAAAAATATGGAGGCTTATGTTGGATTTGTTCATAAAAAAAGAGATCCAAAACTTCATAATGAGGTAAAAGCATTCACAGTTATAGGAGAAGTTGAGAATAGACATGCAATTTTATTTGATGACATCATAGATACAGGTGGTACGATTGCAGCTGCCTCAAGAGCGTTGATTGAAAGAGGTGCTAAATCAGTCAGTGTTGCTGCAACACACGGAATATTTTCAGAATCAAGTGTCGATAAATTAAAAGATACACCAATTGAAGAAATCGTAGTGACTGATACACTTCTTCAAAATGGAAATATTGATAAGATTGGAAATGTAAAAACCCTTTCCGTTTCATCTATTATTGCAACTGCACTAACATCTATTTTTGCGGATGATTCTGTCTCTGCAATTTTCATGGGTGAAAACGTTTTATAAGGAGATAATGTGGCAAAACAAAAAGTAAAAATCTCACTTCTTGGTTCGATGAAAGAATTTCAAACAGAAGTTGATGATAAGAAAAAATTCACAAAAGAGATTGAAGAGTTAATTCAAAGTGGAGGAATGTATTGGATTAAAGATGAAGATGGTGAGATTGGAATAAACGCTCAGCAGATACATTCCATTGAATTCGTTGATGAAACAGATAAAAGGGAAGCGGGCCTAGTTTAAAAGTTAACAAGAGTACCTGATTTTCTGTACTCTCTTCTAATTGATTTTCTTTCATCTTCTGTAGTTCCACCCCAAACTCCAGAATCTTGATTTGTGCGAATAGCATACTCCAAGCAATCAAGCTTAACATCACATTCATTACATATTGCTTTTGCTTCAGCTGCTTGTTTTAATGCTTTCATAGAAGAACCTACTGGAAAAAATAGCTCAGTATCTGAATAGACACATGATCCTTCCTGCATCCAGAGTTCTTGTTCTAAGTCAAAATTTATAATTTGCACAATCGTCCTTACTTTGTGAAAAGTTTCACAATCTAGTGGATTAATTGTACTAAAATTGGAAACATAAGGAAGTAATTTGAAAAAAATTTTTGGCCATAGAGGACTCCCTAATATTTATAACGAAAATACATTTAAAAGTTTAAATAAAGCCCTTGAAATATGCGATTTTGTCGAAACAGATGTAAGAATTACAAATGATGAAGAGTTAATTTTATTCCATGATTCAACCATAAACAAAAAAAAAATTGAAGAATTGTCTCTTTCAGAAATCACAAAGTATCTAGATTACGATATTTCTCAAATTCATTTAGCTAAAAGAGAAAATATAAATGGAGATGTTAATTTTGAATTAAAAGTAAATACTGAACAAAAAGACCTCAGCAAGATTTTAGTAAAAAAAATTATTGAATTAGCTAATCCTTCGGACATCATTTCATCCTTCAACTGGGAGACAATATTAAACAATAGAAAGAACTTTCAATCACGATACGGCATTCTAATTGATAAGGAAAATCAGCTTTTTGAAAGTAAAGCAATATCAAATTTAGATGCAAAGTTAATGTTTATGGTTAAAAAAGAAATATTTTATTCAAGAAATTTTGAATTACCAAAAGACAGATGTGTTGTTTGGACTGTGAATGAGAGGAATGAGATTATGAATATTTTAAATATGAATGTATATGGTGTTGTCACAGATATTGGTGATAAACTTTAGGTAGATAGAAAGAGAGATTATGGCTTTAGCGGATGACTTAAGTGTAGCTTTGAAAGAGGCAATGAAGGCAAAAGATAAACCAAAACTTGATGCGATCAGACAAATTCAAACTGAGATAGCAAAAAAGAAATCTGAAAAAGGTGAAGAGGTTAATGATGAACTTGTTCTTGGTGTCATTTCATCATATGTAAAGAAAATGGCAAAAGCTGTCGAGGAGTATCAATCACTTGGGGACAAAGGAATCGAAATGGCGAACAAAATTCAATTTGAAATAGATTTCCTAAGTACATATCTACCTGAGCAACTTAGCGAAGAAGATGTTGAAAAAATTGTTGATGATGTCCTGACTGAATTAGATGATGTAGATATTACACAAATGGGTAGAGTAATTGGTGCGGTTATGGCAAAAGGTGATGGCATAGATGGTTCGGTTGTTAGTAAAATCGTTAAACAAAAACTAACATAAATTATTTGAATTAGAACATCTTCTAACTTAAAATTTCCATCTATGGGTTGGAGAAAATATTTTTTATTTATCTTTGTTATTTCTATTTTTTTACTAACACTTACATTTTCTTTTTCAGTTGTAGCAAGCGAACGATTTTCTAATGACAATGTTCAAAACTGTGTACCTAACAATTACAACAATACAGATTTTCTTGAAATTGCTAATTTAAATGATTTTCTCGATAAAGAAGGTTTTCTAAGCGGAAAAATGAAACCATACATGACAATAAGTCTTAAGCTATCAATCAAAAATTTTCAGAGATATGTTGGAATAAGGGTCGATGGAATAATTGGTCCATCCACACACAAAGCCATGACTTCTTTTAACAGCTGTACAAAAACTGTAGAAGCTGAGATGATTGATTGTTCAGGATATCTTGCATACAAAGAATGTACTTTTTTTATGAATGAAATGATTGAAGTTTCTAGTGAACCTACCCCTGTTACAACAACTACTATTTCACCACCAGTTTGTAATGATGAAACATTTGAACCATATACGCTCTATACATTATCTGGAGATGGCAATACTGTTATGTCTTGTAAAAATGAAAGCGATGCGATAGCTTCAGGTTATACATACCATACTGACCCAAATCCTACATCATCAAGCTCACAGGGTGTATCAACAAGTCTCGTTATATTAAATTTAAATTCAACTATTTCTATAGATGAAAATCAAAAATCTATTGTTACTGTAAATGCTACTGGCACAGGGGGGTTGACTTATACTCTCTCTGGTACCGATGCACATTTAATGAGTATTAATGGAAGCGGCGTAATTACCCTAAATTCAAATGCTGATTATGAACAAAAAACAAGTTACACAGCTACAGTTGACGTTTCTGATAGTGTAGGTTCAACTTCAAAATCTTTGAACGTAAGCATTAACGACGTCACTGAATATACAACTATAAATATCCGTTCTTGGTACGACGATGTAACCCTGCCTAATTGTGTAAATCTTATTCTTGAAAATGGTTCACCTATTTGTGGAATAAGAACACCAACACTTCTTGATGCAACAAGAGATGAGACTGAATTATGGCAAAATCGAAGATTTTCAATTAGTGATGTTGATTTGAGAATAAATCTCTTGCCTCCATTGGAGTGGACAAGCTTAACCTCTACAGAGAGTGGCTACTTAACTTCAGATACCGAGGATGCAATAAATATTTTCGTTGGAAATGAACAAATTAACAAAGATAGAGTTAGAAATGGGATCCAAGTACCTCATTTAATTCAGACCTGGGGTCAATCTTCATCGGCATATTTGGGGATAATTAATGGAATACCTTATGCTAAAAATCATATGACATCAACAGGTGTCATACGATCTTTTAGTGCTTTTGGTCATGAATTAGGACATTCACTTGGATTAAATCATGCAGTCAATCAATCATCAGAAGCTGCAACATTTGAAGCAGGTACATATAACTATGGTTATTATGACTCAGTAAACAATATTGGAACTGTGCTGTCTTATAATGGTACCTCTTGTTTTCTTTATTCAAACCCAGATAAATTATGTCCAACACAAGCAGAAAGAGATGCAAGAGAAGCTCAGGGTTTATTTGATCCAAGTGCTACCGATCTTGATAAGTGGATTGATGGAACCTGGGGCACAATACCTGCTGGAACAAGTCAGGCTGATTCTTCAAGATTTTTACAAGAAAACTTAATTTATTATGAAAGAATAATTCCTAATACAAACTATGGAGTGACTGTTGGATCGGATTATGTAAGTACCATGTCACTTCTTCCTCAATTTAATGGGGCCAGTGCTTCGTATAGTTATACCGAAAACTTGCCAGGGTTGACGACACCTGACTCGTTAACTATGTATTCCACAGTAGCTGATAATGAAACTGAAAATTCAACTACATACAGCACATTAACTTGGTGTAGTGTTCAAAACTGTGACATCATTTATGTCAATCCTTTCGCATGGGAAGAAAAAACTGGATACAACGCAAGAGTAGGATATCAATTTTATTTTAATCAGGGAAATCTGTACTTAAAAAGAGCAATGCCTATTTATGAATTTGCGACTAATACACAGGGAAATCACATTAATTATCCAACACCTTGTCTTCAAATAAATAAATATATGAAAATTGGTGACTATATCGAAACCGATTGTACGTCTCGACGTGAAGATATTTTTTCAGGAGCTGTCGATAAAACAAATTGGAATTTCACCAATGTTGTAGACAAAGAACTTGTTGTAACTCCCTATGGAACATTTGACGCGTATAAAATAATCACATCTCATTCAAAATCGCATTTTTTTAACGGAAATATAGAAATGGCTAGATTTGATCATGGTAAATTAATTTTTTGGGTAGCTCCTGATACTGGAATTGTTATGTTTGAAGACGAGCAACATAGAAGGTGGAAATTAACAGCCATGGACTCAGATGGTGATGGTACTGATAATTTGACTGACACTGATGATGATAATGATGGGGTGCTTGATGTCGATGACGCATTACCACTAGATCCCAACTCCAGCACAGATAACAATAATGACGGTCGTGCTGATGAGGATGAGTAAAAAATTGTCTATTAATTCAAAATGATAAAAAAATCCTTAATCTACATACTTTTATTTACTGCATGTTCAGTTGATACAGATAATTCTGTAGAGGAGATAATAATTGAAACCACAATTTCAAGTACTTCTTCTTCTACAACTAATTTCACGACCACAACTTCTCCGTCAACAACGATTACTACAACCACCACAACTACCATTCCAAAAAAAATTTTTATATCCATGGACCATCCGTCGGAAAGAGAAGATATACCAAGTTCGAATGAAGGATATGGAGATTTCATAGAACGACTTCCTGGATATGAAGGTGATTCCATTCAGAACCTAGAAATTCGATTAGCTATAAATGAATTACCTGATCCTTTCAGAACAATCTTAAAAGAAGAAATATTAGTCGTAAATGGTTGTCACCCTTATGGCAAAGTTTTATTTAAGAGATGTGTTTATGGTGTATTTGATCCACTTGGTTATGACGAAGATGGTAATTATGGAAATGATTGGTCTCTTTCTATATGGATTTCAGACAGAGGGCTACAATCCGGACAACTAAATGACATACTCCTTCACGAGGCTGCACATGCCTACTCATATTTAAGATTAAGAACCTGTAAAGAACCAGGTGGAGAATCTTACAGAAATTTAGCTCATAGAAAATTTGGCGGTGAAGAAAATTTAGCTGATATCTTTGTGTATTATTTTGGCGGAAAATGGACCAATTACATAGATCTTGAGGTTTTAGCGATAGATTATCGAAGATGGGTCGGTGAGATGATTGCTTATTGTGATCTTTATAATTTAGAGAAAAATACTTGAGAAATTATATGTTGTTTCAAACGGAATAACATTTATCCTTACTAGTTATGGAAAATAATACGTTTAATGTAGCGGTATTAGGTGCTGGCAATATTGGTTCAGCTGTTGTCGCACGTCTTATAGATCTAGATAAAGGGATAGTTGGATTAAATGTTAAAAAAATTTTGGTACGAGATACGAAGAAGGCTCGAGATTTTTCAAAAGATTTATTAACCGATAATTTTGATGAAATTTTAAATGATGATTCGATTGATTTAGTCATTGAAGTTCTGGGAGGAATAGATCCTGGAAAAGAATATATTGATGCATTACTAAAAAAAGGAAAAGCTGTTATCACTGCAAATAAAGATATTATTGCAGATGCTGGATGTGATTTAATTCAAACTGCAAAGGATAATAATGCATGCCTCTATTTTGAAGCAGCAGTTGCCGCTGGAATTCCAGTACTCAAACCACTCATAGAAAGTCTCAGAGGCGAAGAGTTGACTAAAGTACTTGGAATCATAAACGGAACAAGCAACTATATGCTTACTTCAATGGAAGAGGGAAGTTCCTATGAAGAGGCATTATCAACAGCACAAGAACTTGGTTATGCAGAACCTGATCCAACAAATGATGTTGAAGGAATAGATGCAAAATACAAAGCAGTAATTTTGTCTCTTCTTTGTTTTGGAGTATCACCAAGTTCAGACGAACTATTTACTGATGGAATTTCTGGAATTACTAAAGAAGATTTTGAATGGGCAGCGAGGCTTGGAAAAACAATTAAGTTAGTTGCACAGATTGATAACAAAAATGGTTTTAACGCAAGAGTTCACCCTGTATTAATTAACAATAAACATCCCCTCGCTGCAATAAGAGGAGCATTAAATGCGGTCGTTGTTGAAGGAGATAATATCAATCAACTTGTATTTTCGGGACCAGGTGCTGGTTCTGAACCAACTGCCAGCGCAATTATTGGTGATGTGCTGAGTGCTTGTCATCAATTAAGTTCAGAACAAACAAACTGGTATCCACTAAGAGAATTTGAAGGTGAAATGAAAAGCTTTGAGGACGTTGAATCCAGTATGTTTATAAGGTTATCCGTCAATGATGAACCAGGTGTATTAGCAAAAATCTCTGGAACTTTTGGTGAAAATAATGTGAGTATTGAGAGTGTTATCCAAGAAGGCAGGGGAGATAAGGCAGAACTTGTTCTAGTTACCCATGAGGCACCAGAGAAAGACATTAAGAATTCTATTGATCAAATATCAGCATTAGATTCCGTCACTACAGTGACCTCAACACTTCGCGTCTACGTCTAAGTGGTACAGTATCAATCAACCAGGGGACATAAAGAGAAACTCTCTTTTGAAGATGTCATTCTCTCAGGTTTAGCACCTGATAAAGGCCTTTATTTACCTGATTCATTAACAATTGATAACCTCAATCATTTAACTGAGGAGGACTTAAGTTATGAGGATTTTGTAAAAACAATCTTTATTGCACTAGATAAAAACTCAGCTAAATATGTTGATAACTTATCACTATATTCTGGATTTAAGAACTCTCCAGAACCAGTACTAAAAGATTTAAACGATACAACTGTCGTCATGGAGCTTTTTCATGGACCTACAAAATCTTTTAAAGATTATGCTCTACAACCTTTAGGAGCAATTGCTGATAAAAGACTAAGTGAATTAGGAGAGAGAGGGCTTGTTCTTGTAGCAACCAGTGGTGATACTGGTAGTGCTGCCATCCAGGCTGTGAAAGATTCAGACAATATTGATATTGTTGTTCTTCATCCAGAAAACAAAATTAGTGATTATCAAAGAAAACAAATGACAAGTGTCATCAAAGATAATGTTTTCAATATTGCGGTTGAAGGGTCATATGATGACTGTCAGAGAATTGCAAAAGAGATATTATCTAACAATCCATTTGAGAGAAGAATTATCTCTTTGAACTCAATCAATTGGCTTCGAGTTATGGGACAGGTCTCTTATTATGTTTGGTTGACCAAACAATTTACTTCACCGATCAATGTTGCAATACCGTCTGGAAATTTTGGTAATGCTTACTCAGCATGGTTTGGGAGATCACATGGACTGAAAATAAATCAGATCATGTGTACAACAAATGTTAATGATGTCTTGAAGCGTTTTATTGATTCCGGAATCCTAGAACCACAAACAACAAAACCCAGTGTTGCTCCGAGTATGGATATTCAGATCCCATCCAGTTTAGAGAGATTAATATATGACTTTGAATCAGATGCATCTTCTTTCTATCAAGATCTGAGTGAAAATAAAAAAGGAACGTTGAGTGAAGGTAGCAGAGAAAAATTACGACATATATTTAGCTCACAGACCTTTGATGATGAAAAGATAAAAGAGGAAATAAAAACATTCAATGATCTTTTTAGTATTGTTTTTGATCCCCATACCGTCACCTCTTTAAGAATGGCTATAGATATAAATTCAAGTGTTCCAACGGTCGCTGTAGCTACTGCATCACCTCAGAAATTCAGCAACGTGATATCTCCACTTATTGAAGATTTTCCCGTTTCTGAGATTGATCAGGATGAGGATTTTGAGACTTTAGTGCCTCAAAAAGATCTAATTATTGAATCAATAAAAGCAAGGTTTTCCTAAAAAAATTTGTTTGATTAGAAACTTTTCTAATGTAAAATTAAGCCTGTTGTAGAAAAATGTGAATATAAAAATATTAAACGCCTTCAACTTTGTTGTGCTTTTGTTTAAAAAGCTGTTTTCGTTCGTCTTTAATAGGAAAACTTTTAATTTAGTTATGTCATTTTTAATGATTGTCTCTCTTACATATGTGACCATTGAGACAGTTGATCCTGAACCTGCATTAGCAGCATCATGGGATTGTCTTGATTCAAATGGTAGACCAATAGCGTTTCAAACAGAGTATAGCGGCGGTGACCTCATTGTTCATAGGTATAACTTCTCTAATGGTGCATCGCTAAGTCAAACAACATTTAGTGGTAGCGGTTTCAATGGTAGTGGTGAAATCAATGCAACATTTATGGATCTTGAGGGCAATCTTTATGTGCAGAGGAAGACTTCGAGTAGTGGAAACCCAGATAGCCGTGTATATCTAGTCAACCCAACAGGTAGTCCCACTCAAGTTTCATTGCCAGCTGGTGATGACAGAACAGTTGGTACAGATCTCAACGCTGCAACCTTTTTTGTTGATAATGGTTACGAGTATGCAATATCTGCAAAGGGTCACTTTTCTTCCGCAGGGGCTTTCATGCGTTTTAGTAATGATACAACTGTTGTAAGAGATGCCAATTTTACTTTGGGCGACACAAATACCGGTGGTGGAAGTATAAAAAGATCAAAAGCTAAAGACTTTACATGGATTAGAGATAACTCAAGCTTTCCAACAATGTTCAACGGTCTAAAACCAAGCTTCATAGGAATTGATGGAGGAAACCAGAGAATCTATGTTTCTTCATACTCAATTTCAAACCAAGGAAGCAGTAGCGAATCTATTGAGATAGAGACACAATCTTATAGCATTTCAATACCAAGTGGTGACCGATCTGACTTTGGTGCAATTTATGGTTTTGGTGGAGATAACATTTATGCATTAAATAACAGCTCAGGAAACATTTACAAAATTAATGTGAGTGGTTCTGGATACTCAATTACAGATACGTCCAACAACGGTGCAAGTACTTCAAATAATGATGGTGCTGCATGTCACGCTGGAGATCCGGATGTCACATTTGCCCCAACTATTCCTACGCCTACACAAGGGAGTTGCGATGGTTCTGATCGTCAAATAGATGTTGTATTAAATAATTCAAGCTCTAATGTTGCAGCAAACTTTGTTGTTACTTACACAGTTAATGGTGGAAGCTCACAATCTTTAACATCAGGAACCTCTGTCTCGGCATCGAGCAATGGGGCTCTGACTGTACCTGCTCAGGCTGACAATGCTCAAGTTGTGATAAGTTGGTATGCAGAAAATACAACTAATGACTTAAGGGAACCACTTTCTGGAACGACATCTCTTTCTACAATAACGATTGATGCTTCTTCTTGTGATACCAGTGATCCAGAGGCTGTAGCTATTACTGCCTCACAAACACTTGGTAGTTGCTCGGGTGGCTCTGCATCCTCAGCTTTTAGATTTCAGAATACTTCGGGAACAACTGCCTATGTAACAGTGGAGTACTCAACCGATGGTGGGTCTACTTGGAGTGTTCATCCACAAGCTCAAGCTAATACGAGTAACGATCTGGTAATTACATCTGGGGCATTCCCTGGTCAATTATCGTCAGTTTCGGTTTCCCATGGTTCTTCAATTAAGTGGAGATATAAAAGTACAGATACAGAAGGTGACTGGACTGGCATCTCTTATGTGGATGGCACCAGTGATTCTGATTTAAATAGCTCCACAGTTAACTGCCCAACGGAAACATTTACAATTACAGATGCTATGGGTTCATGCTCAGCTGGTTCAGCTGTTCCTTCAGCAACAATCAATAACACTGCTAACGGTTCAATTTTTGTCGATTTACAATACAAACTCACTGTTGATGGTACTGATATATCTGATTGGACTGACAATTTAATTGGGTATGAATTAGCTCAAGGTGAATCGATTGAACGTTCATTAACCGCCCAACCACATGGGTATCAGGTATCTTGGCGAGCTCGAGCTGATGCATCATCAGATCCAACTTCTGGAAGCTATACCTCTCCAGATGGTACGGCATTAACGGTAGACTGTGTTACCGCAGTAGCTCTAACAGATTCACAATCACTTGGTAGTTGCTCTGCTGGTTCTGCTACATCTACACTTTCTCTTCAAAATACTTCTGGATCAACAGCATATGTAACTGTAGAGTACTCAACCGATGGTGGGTCTACTTGGGATGTTCACACCGACGCACAGGAAGCAGACAATTTAACAATTACCAATAATCAAACAAATACCTCTTTGACAGTGAGCGTTCCTGATGGCTCGGCTATCCAATGGAGATACAAAAGCTCTAACGCGTCAGGGAACTGGACGGGACTAAGTTATGTGACAGCTAGTGATATGAATAGTGCAACTGTTGATTGCCCTTATATTGATCCTTCTGTTTCTCAATCACTTGGAAGTTGTGCAAGTGGGTCAGCAACTTCAACATTAACTTTATCAAACTCTGCCTCAGCGAACACAACAGCATACTTTTATGTTCGTTACAAAATCGATAGTGGAAACTGGAATGATGTTGTAACGAATCAATCAGTAGGAGTAGATTCATCTACTACGCTTACTCAAAGTGTTCCACATGGATCCGTAATTACATGGATTTATTTAACTTCTTCAACTAGCAACTCGTTCTCCGGATCGGGTACGGAAGTAGCTAGTTCAACTGTAGATTGTTTATATATTGACCCATCTGCATCTCAGGCTTTGGATGGTACTTGTTCCGGTGGTGCACAAATATCTACCCTTACATTATCAAACTCTAACTCCGCCAACACAACAGCGTACTTCTTAGTTGAATACTCCGTTGATGGTGGATCTAACTGGACAGAGAAAGCAGCAAACCAGTCCGTTGCAAAAAACGCATCTGAAACACTGACACAATCTGTTTCAAATGGTACGGCAATTCAATGGAGATATAAGTCTTCTACAGCGTCAGGATCATTCTCAGGAAGTTATGTCACAAGTAGTGATATGAATAGTGCAACTGTTGATTGTCCTACAGATGTAGCTGTTTCTGGATCACAATCTCTAGGCACTTGTTCTGGTGGCGCCCAAACTTCTACACTTTCAATTACGAATACATCAGGTTCAACTGCTTATGTAAAAGTAGAATACTCTCTTGATGGTGGGTCAACTTGGTCACCTGCAGATAATAATGCGACTATAACAAACGGGACGGGTTCTTTATTTAATCAATCTGTTTCGGATGGAAGCGCGATAACATGGAGATTTACTTCTTCAGATACGAGTGGTGACTTTACAGGATTGACTCCTACAACAATATCTGAAAGTGCAACTGTTGATTGTCCTCAACCCGTAACAGTTTCAAGTTCTCAATCTTTGGGTAGTTGTTCTAGTTCTGGAACTGCAACATCAACACTTACAGTTTCGAATACGTCAGGTTCAACTGCTTACGTAAAAGTAGAATACTCAACGGATGGTGGTTCAACTTATACAGTAGAGAATGCAAACGCCACTATATTAAATGGAACGGCTTCCTTATTTTCAGAAAATGTATCTCATGGTTCTGCAATAACTTGGAGAGTTACATCTTCAGATACATCAGCTAGTTTTACAGGATTAACACCCACAACTGTTGCAAGTGGTACTGTTGATTGTCCAGTAATAGATGTGAGCGCATCACAGGCATTAGGTACTTGTTCAGCTGGTGCAGCAACTTCAACATTAACTTTATCAAACTCCAACTCTGCTAACACAACGGCATACTTCCTAGTTGAATACTCCGTTGATGGTGGATCAACATGGACAGAGAAAGCAGCAAACCAATCCGTTGCAAAAAATGGATCTGAAACACTGACACAATCCGTATCTCACGATGCAGCTATTCAATGGAGATATAAGTCTTCTACAACTTCAGGATCATTCTCAGGAAGTTATGTCACAAGTAGTGATATGAATAGTGCAACTGTAGATTGTCCAATAATTGATACTTCTGTTTCAAATACACGAAATGCCTGTTCTGGAGGTGCAAAACTTACACACTTCCATATGGCTAACTCAGATTCAGCAAATGCGACTGCTTATTTCTTTGTTGAGTACTCCCTAGATGGTGGGGAAAACTGGTCAACACTCGTTGAAAATCAAGCTGTTGCACAAAATAGCTCAGAATCTGCATCTGTAAATGTCCCACATGGTCAAAATGTTAGATGGAGATACAAAACCTCTACAACTTCTAATTCTTTTTCAGGTGGTTACTCAACCTGGGGTCCAGATTTTACCGTTGATTGTCCAACTGTTGATGTAAGTGTTTCAGCTTCACTTGGAACGTGTTCCAGTGGTAGTGCAACATCAAGTTTTGCAATTACAAACTCAGCCTCTGCAACAACAACAGCGTATGTAAAAGTTGAGTACAAGATTGATAGCGGTGCCTGGCAAGTGAAGGAAGCTAATCAGTCTGTTGGTGTTGACAGCACAGAAACATTGACGCATAGCGTACCGGTTGGCTCAAACATCACGTGGAGATATGAAGAATCGACAACAAGTGCAACGTTTACAGGAACTCCAACTGCTACTGGAAGTGCAAGTTCAGATGTGTCATGTAATATTACAACTTCTGCTTCACAGACTTTATCGGCTAGTTGTAGTGGAGCTTCAAAGACATCAACATTAGCTATCTCAAACAGTGGTTCATCACAAGCTACTGCGTATTTCCTAATTGAGTACTCAATAGACGGTGGATCAAACTGGGTTGAAAAAGAAGCAAGTAAATCGGTTACTGTTGGTGGATCAGATACAGTGACACAAACTGTCAATAACGGTACTGCAATTCAGTGGAGATATAAAACCTCTACGGTTTCTGGATCATTCTCAGGAGATTATGTCACTGGTGCTAGTTTAAATAGTGCCACAGTCAGTTGTACAACACCAGCAATTTCTGCATCGCATGGAACATGTTCAGGAGGGGGAGCACCTATAAACGTACTCCTTGACAATACTGGACAGGGTTCTGGTAATTATTTTAAAGTTCAATACTCTACAGATAACTCAACCTGGACAGACGGTATCGGAGGATCTCATGTTTTAGTTGGAGCAGACTCAACCTCTACTGTTAGTCTCTCAGGTTCATCATTTACAAACGACACTACCGTCTATATTCGTTATCAGACCTCATCAAGTACCGACTTTTCATCTGCTTCAACAACCAACCTAAGCAGTATTGAGATAGATTGCCCCATACTTAATGCTACTGCCACAGCAACTGCTGCAAGTTGTTCGAGTGGAAGTGCAACAATCCCAATAACTCTTATAAATACAAATTCAACCGCTGTTGGAACATTCACTGTCAGCTACTCAACTGACGGGGGATCAAACTTTACAGATTTAACTGCTACAACCGTTGGAGCTGGAGCGACAGACTCCTCCTCACTTTCCGTACCAGCACAAAGTCATGATACCTCGGTAATCATAAAATACTCTGTTGCTAACGCATCAGAGGGACTCAGCCAATCGGAGGTAACACTTTCAACAATAACTATTGATTGTCCCGTTATTGCTCCGGCTGTTTCTCACGAAACAAATGGTTGTAAAAATAACGGCACAAGCCAGGGTGGCACAATGGGTAAAATTAAAATTACTGTCGACAACAGCGGAAGTAACGTCGCTATTACATTTTTAGTACAAAAAAGAGCAACCAATGCGGTGACTGGAAATGTTGGGGATTGGGCATATTTTGGAGGCAGTGTTACCGGTGAAGATAGTGGTAAGTCAATTAATGCTGGCGCTACACAAGAATTTGCGGTAAATACTGCAATAGCAAATGGTACTGGACGTGAACATAGGTATTCAACTGATGGTGGGTCAACATGGACAGCGATAGGTTCAGCGCTTACGATATCGTGTGCTAGTGTTTCAACATCACTAGGATCATGTTCTGATTCTCAGACACAAACACCTTCAATAACTCTTAATAGCGGTTCTGATTCGACTGTCTCAGTCTTTTATAGGGTGGAATACTCAACTGATGGTGGCTCTAACTGGACACAATTGAAAGATGATGAAGAGGTACCAGCTACTTCATCGGAGACGTATTCTGCTCCCGCACTAGCTAATGGAGAAAGTATTCAATGGAGATATAGTTCAAGAAAATCTGGAGGCGCTCATGACAGTAGTACTTGGGTGACTGAAGATACAGATATCCCAGGCGTAGATCCTACTCTTTCATATACGGCTAGCTGTGTTGTGACAACAACTACTACAACCACTACTACAACCACTACTACAACTACAACTACAACTACTACTACAACAACTACCACGACACTGCCGGAAACTACTACTACAACAGAAGAGAAACCTATTCTAGATTTTAGGATTGCAAACTTCATGGAATGTAATGATGATGGAACTGCGAGAATTGGTTTAATTGTAGATAACTCAAGATCAACTGTTGGCATAACATTAAGGATGAGAATTAGAATAAACAAAGCCAAAGTTGTTGATCAAACTTTTAGTATTGCTGCTGGAGAAACACGAGACTTAACTACACTTTTATCTGTCCCAAATGGATCTACATATAAACTTCGTTTTATTATTAAAGATGAACTAAGTGGTAGAAAAACAAAAGGTGGTACCAAGAAAGTTTTAGATTGTATTGATGATCCGTCTCCAACGACTACGACAACACTGCCAGGACCTCCAACAATTAACCCTTCGGTTTCAAATACTCGAAATGAATGTTCCGGAGGTGCAAAACTTACACACTTCCATATGGCTAACTCAGACTCATCAAATGCGAATGCTTATTTCTTAGCTGAGTATTCTCTAGATGGAGGGGAAAGCTGGTCGACACTCGTTTCTAATCAACCTGTTGCACCAGGTAGCTCAGAAATGGCATCTGTTAATGTTCCAAGCGGACAAAACGTTAGATGGAGATACAAAACCTCTACAACTTCTAATTCTTTTTCAGGCGGTTGGAAAGGTTGGGGTCCAGACTTTGTAGTTGATTGTCCGACAACTACAACAACTGATCCTACAACAACTACAACATTGCCAGATGGAACAACAACTACAACATTGCCAGATGGAACAACAACTACAACAACAGTTCCAGGTCCTCCTATAGATCCAGAAATACTTTTGCCTGATCCTGATCCAGAAGAGATTTGTAATCCAACAAGCTTACAAGAACTTCTTGAGTGTATAAAACCAACAGATCCTGACCCAACAGATCCTGACCCAACAGATCCTGACCCAACAGATCCATTAGTGGATGACTTTTGTGAGGATATGATATTAGAAGAGGATGATATATGTGAAGCACCTCTTACTGATGAAACTGGAAATGACTTTCTAGAGTGGGATGATGATGATGACATATATTTCACTGATGGTAGTTACAACGTTACCTACATCTATCGAGAGGACAGTATAGCCTTGGCAGCTACAGGAATAAATTTAGACTATATTGTCTTAAGTGGTTCAGTATTTTTAGTTGGTGGTGTAATACTTTTTACATCTTCTCGAAAAAGAAAATTAATGGAAAGTGAAATTTCGCTAGAAGATATTTATAAGCATGCCTTCAAATTAAAAACAAAAATTGAGAAACTAATACAAGAAAAAGTAGAAATTAGTATTGATATAAATAAATTTGCTCCATATGCAAAGAGTTTTACAACTTATCAATCAGAGATACAAGCACTTGATAGTGAGCTTCAATATACTCTAGTTGCAATTGAAAATATAAAATCTATTTGCAAGGAAGAAAATACAGAACTTACAAAAGAAATTCTTGAAGAGCGTTTGGGTCTAATTTCAAATAACTTTCAAATTATATATTCTGGTAATGAGCTCGATGCAAAAATATCGGAGAAAAAGGTATTTTCTCCAAAAAAAGACACTAAAAAAATCAAGAGAAAATTTTTTGATAGAAAAAAATTCAAACGACCTGCTCTTGGATTTGCTGTTTTATCGATAATTACAGGTATGGGTTTTGGTATTTATGCAACACAACAAATGTTTTTATCAAATGTTCAACAAGACAATGCTCAAGCATATCTCGAACAAATCTATCTAGGTGAGGAAATAAAGGACGTAGATCCTCCTGCAATTTTTTCAAATCCTCTTCGCTTATTCCAAAGTGACATTCCTGTTTTTGAAACTTTACAAGATTTTACCGTCATTGACCAGAGTGCAAAGATTGAAGAATTTCAACCTGAAATATTCGGTCTTCTTGAAATTCCAGATATAAATGTAAATCAATATGTTGTTTCAGGTACTGATGAACTTAATTTGCAATTTGGTCCTGGACACTATCTTGGGACAAAATTACCGGGTTCAGGTGGAAATGTTGGAATTGCAGGCCACAGGACAACATATGGTGCCCCTTTCAGTAGATTAGATTTGGTAGAAATTGGAGATGAGATTTATCTAACATATGGGTCAAATAAATTCCATTACATTGTGGATGATATAGAAGTGGTTGATGCTGACACAGGAGATTATGTTCTTTTTAATCGAGGTGATGACAGGCTGACATTAACAACTTGTCACCCTAGGTACTCTGCTAGGCAAAGACTCGTTGTTTCAGGGATTCTTACTAGGATAGAAAGTGGTAATTAAATGAGCATTGAACCATTAAAAAAACAAGATGGAAGATCATTACGTGCACAAAAAACATATGATGAGGCGCATAAAAAGCTTATAAACAGTGCAGTCGAGCTATTTAATAATCCTCTCGTTTCTCATGAAAAAGTCACTGTCTCACAAATTGCAAAGCATGCTGGAGTGTCTGTAGCAACTGCTTACAATCATTTTCCTGAGAATAAATTAGATGTTTATGGATCACTATTTCAATTAGGATTTAAAGATGTTGCTGATGAGTTGAATGCATTTTTAGAAACCTCCCCAGAGCCTGGTGCTGCAATAACCATGTTTTTGGATACAATCGCAAATAAAGTTGTTGAACTTGGTAATGCAATTAGATTTGCTTGGTTTGAAGTTAGAGATATTCAATCATCGGGTAAATGGATACAGCGCGAACCCTATGATGTTCTCAAATCTCTCTGCAAAAATTATGATGCTGATTCTGCTGATGGTCTTGCTGATGATATTTTTCAATTATTCAATGGATGTACATTTCTATGGCTACGTTATGACCCAAGCTATCCCGTCTGGTCTAAATATACAGATGAATGGTATGTAGAAAATGTAAATGAAATTTTTGAAAAGGCAACTAAAATCCAAAAGTAGTCAATGAAAAAAAGTCTAATATTTTTATTATTCCTCCTCTTTTTCAATGGTTCATTTTTTACTCCAACTTTAGATACCGAAAATATAAAGCTTGATATAAAACGATTAGAAAATGAAAAAATATTAGTTGAATGGTCTATAAATTTCGAGGAATATGATGACATTGTCCTCCAAATTTCACACGACAATAATATTGAAACAATTCAACTAGAAAGTCCAGACGGGGAACTTGAACTGTGTTGCTATCCAGATTATGTAAGAGTCACAGTACGGGTTTTTGTTACCGAATTCGAAGATGTTTCGGGACCTGACTGTCCTGCAGATCAATGTAAAAAAATAGTTGAGATGGAATACATAAATCAAAAATTATTAAAAATAATCCCACCACCGACAACAACTTCAACTACTACCACCACGTCTACAACTACAACAACTCTTCCACCACCCGTCATCGAGGAGACTGATTTTCTGAATATTGAAATAACAAATGAATTGATTACATCTATTCCTTTATTTGAGGATGTAGATTTAACAGATCAAGAAAAAAACAGTATCGCTGTAATTGTTTCAACAGGAATAATCTTTTTATTTTATGTCGTACTGCTCTTGCAAGAATGGTTTAACAAAATTATTTCAACGAATAACATTCGATGGTTTGCCAAAGATAGAAACATTCGTGGCTCAAAGAAGCTTATTACTTTAGTAAAAGTTCTTTTTGTCCTCTTTTCAACTGCATTTTTAATAGGCTTTGTTGAGGAAGGGGCAGATCTATCTTTAGATCTTGAAAATCTAGCAATATTTGTGGCTGCACTCGTTGGATTAATTGCAGTCACTTTATTTTACGAGGGGACAGAGGGATTTATTGAAAGTAAAGTTTTTAAGCAGAAAGTAAGAATTAAATGGGCCCCACAAGCAATATTTTTTGCTGGGATTTCTACTCTTGCTTTCATTTATTTTGAAATGCCAATTGGATTTATATTTGGATTTTTTGCATCTGCGTACATCACTGGAAGAAGGAATATAGCAAAACTATCACCAAAATTTTACTCAACAATTGCTTTGAGTCTTGCAGGGTTTGGTTTCTTCTATTTAACATCTATACCTCTTATTAGAGACTCAACGGTATTGACGGCAGCAGCAGCCCTTAGCTACTTGATGTGTTTAGAGGGAGTTTTGTTTAAGTCACTGCCGGGCGGTGGAAATGAGTTATTCGAATCTCTTTCCGACTCTCAAGGTGTTTTTAAAATCTTTCCACTTTTAAGTTTTATATTGGGTTTGTGGTTGTTTATAAGAATTCTTATTGTTCCTCCAGATAGTGAATTTGCCAACATGCAACAAGATTTATTAAGTATGGGTTCCTTTTCTTTAACCTTTGCTATTGGCCTAATTGGATACATTTTAACAATTTTGATTGTAGGTTTATTTATAAAAGTAAAGGCTAGAAGATGAACAACAGATATATAAATTCATTTATTCTCCTGTTATTAATTGTCTCTTTAGTTGTAATAAACTTTAATCAAGAAGAAGAGACAATTGTACTTGAACAAGAAGACGAAATTCAAGTCATCGATACTACTACAACAACTCTTGAGCCAACAACTACTACATCTTCAACTACAACCACTGTTCCACCTTCAACAACAACTGTTCCACCTTCAACAACAACCACTTCAACCACAACATCTACAACTTCAACAACTACGACTTCAACTACAACCACAACGGTTTACACAGGTCCATTTGCAGAATACGCAGGATTCGAAGGCACAAATCAAACTACTTTGGATGAACTAGTCAAACAATTACCTCCATTACTGTTACAAATAATCGAAACAAATAACATAAGTGTTATTAATGGTTGTCATCAATATGGGGCTTCACTTGTTGGGAGGTGTCCTTATGGAGTATGGGATCCAAGCGGAACAAGCTCAGATGGAACCAAAAATGCAGAATGGACACTTTCTATTTGGATATCGGATAGAGCTTTTTCAGCTGCAGTTTCCTATGATGTTTTACTTCATGAATCACTTCATGCATTTACATATTCAACTAGGAACTGTCCAAAAAATTCAACAACTTTGTACCGACAAGATGCACGAGACTTTTTTGGAGGGGAAGAATATTTAGTTGATGCACTTGTGCGTTATTACGGTGGTGCATACAATCACTACAGAACAGCAGGTGAATTAGATTCAAGTGAACAAGAGTATTTAACCGATTACATCAATA
>CACODT010000001.1 GCA_902626065.1 uncultured Candidatus Actinomarina sp. | reverse complement strand
TAGAGAAATGATTATAAATTATGAGGTAATTGAATGGGGTGCGCCTTTGAGAGCTTCACTAAAAGCAGATACAAAAAACTTTACTTTAATCGACACAATATTTTTATCTGCAAACTCTAGAGGTACTGAACTTACCTACTCTGTGGAGGTAAGATATAAGGGAATTTTTATGATATTAGGACTATTTTTTGGTCCTATATGGACAAAGTTAATGAATACACAAATAAAAAATCTTGAGGCAGTTCTTGGTCCGGCCTAAATTAATTTTTTTATTAGTATTTCTACTTACAATAAGCTGTCAACCAAGCGAGAATATGTATATGAGTGGTGAAATTAATGAATTTCCTTCAATTGAAGGAAATAATCTTAATAAAGAAAAAAAAGTTGTACCAGATGATTTTGTGAATAAAGATTTAATAATCATCGTAGCTTTTCAACAATGGCATCAAGGTTTGGTTGATCAATCAATTAATCTTTTAGAAAGTAATGAGATGGATTTGACTCATAACATAATTGAAGTTCCAACAATTAGAAAAACAAATAAGCTAAATGAAATATATTTAGATGGCGTAATGAGAGCTGGGATTAGAGACGATAGGATAAGAAATCGAACAATTACAGCTTATCTTAATAAAGAGGAGTTTAAGAAAGATCTTGATATACCAAATGAGGATACAATTTATTGGTTTTTAATTGAAAAAGGTTCTAACAACATTTTGATCCAAGGTGAAGGAATTATTACTGAGAGAGAATTAGAAATAATTCAATCTTATTAAATATTTATTGTTGCTAAGTACACAACTATAAATGCACTTAATAACATCACCCCATTCAACATACCTCTTAATGCGGAACTTAACTTTGAAGCATAACTATGGAGGCCTATAGTTAACCCAGCAAAAATTAGAACAAGTAGTTCAACCCCCCAAGTCGATATAGAATTTTCAACGATAAGAAAAATTCCTAGACCACTTATAAGTGCTAAAGTATAAGAACCCCAGGAAAGAGTACTAAAAGTTTTTCTCAAAGTATTAGTTGTATTCCTCGTAGGATCAATTTTATATAATTTTGGTGCGAACATTGCCCACATAACCATCGACCCCAACCATATTGAAAGTCCAATCATGTGAGAAAATTTTAATATATTTTCCATATTTATATCATACAAAAGGATAAAGATAAAAATAAAAAGGTAATATAAAAACATGGCAAAACTTTATTTTTATTATGCAGCTATGAACGCTGGAAAGAGTACTAACTTACTTCAATCTGCACACAACTATGAAGAGAGAAGTATGAAAACTTTGATTTTTACTCCAAAACTTGATGATCGTTTTGGTGAAGGAAAAGTAACTTCCCGAATCGGGCTTGAAAGAAATGTTGAAAGATTTGAGGGTGAGGATGATTTATATGTATGGTCTGCACACGAACATCAAAGAGAAAAAATTTCATGTATATTAGTAGATGAAGCTCAGTTTTTAACTCCCAAGCAAGTATTACAACTTTCTTTAGTAGTTGATAAATTAAAAATACCTGTACTTTGCTATGGATTAAGAACAGACTTTAGGGGAGAGCCATTTCCTGGAAGTATATATTTACTTGGATGGGCAGATGAGTTAATTGAACTTAAAACTATTTGTAAATCTGGAAAAAAAGCAACCTTCAATGCTCGTTTAGATGAAAATGGAAATAGAGTTACCGAAGGAGACCAAATATCTATTGGGTTAAATTATGAAGCTCAGGCAAGAGATGTATTTGAATTAGATAAAGTTTCTCCAATTGACTATCAGATACCTGAAGCTAACTAGAGTTTGCTTTTTCTAAAGGAGGCTCAGGCCTAGTTGCTAACCACACACAAAGTGCAACCCCAAATGAACCAAAAATTAAATCCCCAACTAGAGAAAATACTAAAAAAATTGTCAGTGCAAATGTTGGAACGATCATAAGAATAGCAAGTTTTTTTGCTCGTCTTGATAATCCCCTATAGGTTTTCCAATTAAGAATCATAGGACCAAAAAGTCTATGATTTTCAAGCCAATTTGTAAATTTATCTGAGCATTTTGAAAATGCCCATGCAGCAATAAGAATAAATACGGTGGTTGGAAGACCAGGAATTAAGATACCTACATACCCCAGAGATAGTGACAAAATTCCTATAGTGAAAAAAAATGGTTTATGAATTTTTAAAAATACTTGAGGGAAAAATCGATAAATTATAATTAAAACAAAAATTCCTACACCTATATAAAGAAATAAATTTCTTGGAATTTGTTGTAAGAAATCTTCCATCTTTAATTATTAAATATATTTGAGATAATCATAAGCTGTTTCAGCTAACGAAGACTCTTTTGGCAATAAATTTATCGACACCAAAAAATTCATTGCCATTTGTACTTATAGTTATCGAAAAATCACCAGCATCGGCTACGTTTAGTTTTGATCCTGGAAGCATCTCATGTGATTGTAAAAAATCTATCATAGATGGATCTCTTTTTAGTTCCTCGGTAATTTTTTCAATAGAGTATGTTTTATTCGTCTCAACATTAAGTAAATTTTTCATATTTTTTTCTTGATATCTAGAGTGAGGGATTGGATTTCCAAAGGGTCCTGTTTTTGGATTTCCTAACATCTTTAACATTGCTTTTTCAGTTACTGGACTTAAAACGTCTTCCCATCGACTTGTTTCTTTATAGACTTGATCCCATGGTAGATTCAAAACTTCGGATAAAAATCTTTCTGTGATTCTGTGCCTTCTAGATATACACTTTGCCAAACATAAGCCAGTTTCAGTAAGTTGAAGATTATCATTCAACTTGATTAAACCACTGTTTTGCATTCTTCCAACAACTTGTGAAACATTTGCACGACTTACTCCTAACCATTCCGCAACCCTTGTTTGTTTTATATCTATACCAACCTCTTGAAGGTGAAATATTGCTTCTGCATGGGTATAAAAAGATTTTGGAAATTTCTCTACCTCTTCATGGGTTAGAATACTTTCATCATTATTTGAATTTGGAGTATTTAGTTCATCTATCTGCATATGTAATAATGTTAACAGGTATTAACATTTTGGCGATTTTGAATGTTTTCTAGAACACTGGACAACCAACAACTGCAGTAAGAGCGATAAAAGCTAACCAGATAAGTGGCTCGAACTTTGTAATTATTTTTGGGTTATTATCAATCTCTTTAATATTGTTATCCATTTCTTTTATCTTAATATTCATGTAAAATAAATGTATGGCTTGTCCATTTGCTTACTTGTTATTTGCTTTTATGTGGGTTGTGCGGAATGGTGGAAAACTACTTCCTAGAGCAGCTCGTATTAAGCAGTTTTCAAAGCTTTAATTCTAAATTTCTTTGCATCTTCAACAATTGAAACCAAAAGATCAATCGTATCATTTGATTCATTTAGACAAGGAATATAAGTCATTTTTTCACCGCCAGCATCAATAAAGGTTTTTCTTCCTCGAATATCTATCTCTTCTAAGGTTTCTAAACAATCAGATATAAAAGATGGGCAAAGTACGCCAATTGATTTTGCACCTTCATCAGGTAATACCTCCAACCTCTTATCTGTAAATGGAGTAAGCCAACCAGGTCCTATTCTAGATTGATAAGCGATCTCCCAATCAGTAGATTTTAACCCTAATTCTTTCGCAATTTTGATTGAAGCCTGAACTGTATGAGCTTTGTAACAGTCTGCCGATCCAAGTTCATCAACTTCACAACACTCTTTGTTTGAAAAACAATGTGAACCGGTTTCATCAGTTTTCTTTGCTTGTCTTTTTGGGATCCCATGATAACTAAAAACTAATTTATCAAATTTCTCAGTAGTAATATATTCTCTAACTTTATTAGATACGGCTTTTATGTACTTATCATTGTTGTAAAACGGTTTAATAAAGAATAGTTCTGCTTTAGGTATTATTTCGTTTGCCAGTTTTTCAACTTCAACCTGTGTAGTAATTGTTGTTGCCATCGCATTATGAGGATATAAAGGCACTACATATATTTTATTAAAGCCATTTGCTTTTAAATTTCTTAAAGCATTCTCAATACTTGGAGATTCATATCTCATGGCTATTTCAACATGCCATCCAGTTTTTTTGATGAGTTTTTCTTTTATTTTAAAAGTTGAAATGATTAAGGGCGACCCTTCATCTGTCCAAATTTGTTCATATGCATGCAGAGTTTGTTTAGGTCTAAAAGGTAAAATAAAAAGTTTGAGTAATAATTGCTGTAAAACCTTAGGAATATCAACTACATAATCATCAGATAAGAAAACATTTAAGTATTTTCTTACACTTTTTTTGTTTAACTCTTTAGGAGAGCCAAGATTGACTAATAAGACAGCTTCTTTTATTTTCATACTGATTTAATTATTTTAACTTTTAATTTTATAAATGATAATTTAAAAAATTTTTTAAAATAATTCCTATTAACTTGGTTTGTTAACTACTATTAACACCATACAAGCTAATAAAGGAATTAAATTGAACAAAAAATTTATTGCTTTGATTTCTGTAATGCTAATGGTTTTTGCAGCATGTGCTTCCGAAGGTGAAGCAGGGCCAGCGGGACCAGCAGGTGAGGCAGGACCAGCAGGTCCAGCAGGTGAAGTTTCTCAAGCAGCTATAGATGCTGCAGTTGAAGCTGCACTCGCCGAGCCAGAGGCAGAAGTTGGAGGAACACTTGTTATTTATAGTGGAAGAAAAGAGAGCTTAGTCGCTGATGTGATTGCAGCTTTTGAAGCTTCTTCAGGAGTAGATGTCGAAGTAAGGTATGCAAAGAGTGCTGCTTTAGCTGGAACATTAGAACTTGAAGGTGCAATCAGCCCAGCTGATGTATTCTTTTCACAAGATCCAGTAAGTCTTGGCGTAGTAGCCAAAGCAGGTCTATTTGATAGATTGCCTGCTGATATATTGGACAATGTTCCTTCATGGGCTGTAGATAGAAATGGTTTTTGGGTTGGTACATCTGGAAGGTCACGATCACTCGTTGTAGACACAAGAGATGTTACTGATGCTGAACTACCAGGAGATATTTATGGTTTAGCAGATGAAAAGTTTAGAAACAGACTTGGACTAGCACCAACAAACTCATCATTTATTGCAATGATTGCATGCATGATTGAGTCTGACGGTGAAGAAAAAGTTCTCGAATGGTTAACAGCAATCAATGGTCTTGGATATACAGAATATCCAAAGAACTCACCTCAAGTTGCAGCAGCAAATGCTGGTGAGCTAGACATTGGAATGATTAATCATTACTACACATTAAGAGTATTAGCTGAAGAGCCAAATGCTCAAATGAAGAATGTGTACTTAGATGGTGGTTGTGGCGCTATGGTTATGCCAGCAGGTGCAGGTGTTTTGTCAACAAGTCAAAACAAACCAGCTGCTTTAGCATTTATTGAATATTTACATTCAACAAGTGCTCAAGAGCATTTTACTAATACTGTTTATGAGTTCCCTCTCGTTGCCGGTATAGCACCAAACGCTTTACTTCCAGATATTAATAGTTTGAATTCTCCATCGAATTTGAACTGGTCAGCGTTAGCACTTTGGCAGGAAAAAGCTGTTGAATTGATAGCGCAAGCAGGTTTCTAGTCAGTCATTAAATTAACTAGTAAGCTCGAAACCGAATAGAATTCTGGCCAGGGGTTTCTCTGGCCAGAATTTTTCTTTTGTTATCTCAAAATCAAATATATTCTTAAACCTATGAGGATTCCCAAGAGTTTATTAACGATAAATTCATTAATTTTATTTACTTTTATCGCACCTATAATTTATATGCTTTGGCGATTTGTAAATTTTTCTAGATCTTTATCAAGTTTTTTTCAATCTTGGAACGTTTTTAATTTAATGTTTAATACAATAACAGTCTTTTTTGCGGTTGTTTTAACAAGCGTTTTGGTTGGTTTATTAATCTCAATAGTTACTGTGAGATTTGAATTCAAGGGCTCAAAAATACTATTTACGTTATGTGCACTACCACTGGTAATACCTTCATATATAGGTGCCCTAACTTATATATCAGCGTTTTCTCCAAAAGGTTTGTTTGTACAAATTTTTAACAGATACGGTATTAATGAAATTGCTGGTATTGAGGGATTTCTAGGAAGTTGGCTTGTTCTAACTCTCTTCACTTATCCATACGTACAATTAATTTGTAGTAGTGCTTTAAGAAATCTTGACTCAACTGTGGAAGACGCAGCTCGGTCGTTAGGTGTAAATCAATTTAAAGTTTATACAAATGTTGTCATTCCTAGACTAAAAAAACCAATTATATATTCAAGCTTGTTAGTTGGACTTTATGTGATTTCTGATTTTGGAGCAGTATCTTTAATGAGATACTCAACTGTTACAAAAGCAATTTATGCATATTATGAATTTAGTATTCTTGGCGATCCTGTGATTTTTTACTCAAGCTTACTTATAGTCCTAGCTTTACTGATTAGTTTTATCCAAAGAGGATCAGCAACTTCAAGATCTGCTAAAGTATCGGGCACTCCAAGAGTCCCGAAAAAAGTAAAACTTGAAAAAAATGGAAAAATATTAATTTATTCATTCCTTGGAGTCATTATCTCTCTTGGTCTGATAATCCCTGTAGCAGTATTAAGTTTTTGGTTATTTAGGGGTCTTTATTATGGTACCGATGTTACTTCATCGATTCCGGGTATTCTGGGTTCCTTTTCTGCATCAATAGTAACTTCACTTCTTGCAATTATTATTTCAATGCCAATTGTTATATTGATCTCCCAATATAAGTCAAGATTTGGAGACATTCTAGAAAAAATAATGTTGTCACTATATGGATTACCTCATTTAGCAGTTGGTGTATCGATTTTATTTATTTCAATAAAGATATTTCCAAGTGTTTATCAAAGTTTCTTTGCTTTAGTAATTTCTTATTTAATTGTTTTCTTGCCACAAGCTATTGGAGGAGGTCAAGCCTCAATGGAGCAAGTAAAATCCAATTATATTGAAGCAAGTTTAGGCCTTGGTCGTTCAAAGTTAGAAACATTCAGAAAAGTTACATTTCCTCTCATATATAGAGGTTTATTTGCCGGGGGTGCACTCGTTTTTTTATCAACGATGAAAGAACTGCCACAAACACTTCTTTTAAGACCGACAGAATATAACACGATGGCAGTGGATGTCTGGTCTTTCGCATCTGAAGCAATGTTCACACAAGCAGCATTTTCTGCTTTTATTTTGTTGGCAATAAGTGCAATCCCTACTTATATATTAAGTACAAGGAATTTAACAATTTAAAATGGTATTCGATAATTTAATTATAAGAGCAAGATCCTTATCAAAATCCTATGGGGATGAAAACGTTTTAACAGATTTTAATTTAGATATTTGGTATGGATCAATATTTGGAATTTTGGGTGTTTCAGGTTCTGGTAAGACTACGGCTTTAAGATTATTAGCCGGATTTGAAAGTCCAGATCAGGGAACTATTGAAATGCACAATAATATAATTTTTAATGAAAAAATAAATATTCCACCTGAAGAAAGAAAAATTGGGATGGTTTTTCAAGATTATGCTCTATTTCCGCACCTAACAGTTGAAAAGAACATAGCTTTTGGTTTATCTAAAGAAGAAATTAAAAATGGAAGATTAGATGAGGTCATCGATATGACTAATTTAAATTTATATAGAAAAAAATTTCCTCAAGATATATCTGGAGGTCAGCAACAGAGAGTAGCACTCGCAAGAGCTTTAGCTCCAAAGCCAGAAGTGATACTTTTAGATGAACCGTTTACAAGTCTAGATGCTCAGATGGCGAGGGATCTTAGAGAAGAAGTTGTTTCTTTATTGAGGGCCACTAAAACAACCGGAATTATAGTAACTCATGATCAGGAAGAAGCATTATCAGTTTGTGATATTGTGAGCGTTTTGGAAAATGGTAAAGTTATACAGAGCGCAACTCCTCAGGAGATATATCTAAATCCAATCAGTCAAACTGTCGCAAATTCTGTGGGAGATCCAAATATCATTAAGGGATTTTCAACAAATGGAAGGGTAAAAACTTCATTAGGAACATTTAACTCTGCATATGAGGGTGAGTTGGACGTCTCAATTAGGCCTGAATGCATTGAGGTAAATCTTGATTCAAAGGGAGATTATATTGTTAAAGAATGCATTTTTTATGGACATGATCAAGTAATATCTTTTGAAAATCAAAATGGGGAGATCTTTAGAGCAAGATCTTTACCATCTATGATTTTTGAACCAGGTGACAAAGTTTGTATTGACGTTACCGAAGTTACAACTTTTCCATCAAAAAGCTGAATTAATTTTAGATACTCTACCAGCTATTATCTGCAGCTCACTTTCAATTTCTGCAAGTCTTACACTCGCTCTTTTATTTGAATTTTCCGAAATGAGTTCTCTTGAGGTTGATAATGACTTTGAAAGAGAATTAAGCTCGCCAAGTATTTCCTGTATTTCTTGATAAATTTCTTGTTTATTCATTATTTAGTAGATGTTTGTAATTTCTATATTAATATGTGAGTGTCAAAGGGAGGAAATTTGATATCTGAAAAAATTAAAAAACTAAGACGTTTTAATATCATCATGGGTTTCATGCATTTAATCCAGGGTTCTGCATTGTTTTGGCTAGGAACAGTTGTAAATTCAGATTTTGTTGTACCTATAACACTGACTCAATTAACCGGAGTGGGAAATCCTGAAGATCCTTCTACCTTTGCATTAGTTCCAGAACTTGAGGTATGGAGAGAAATCACAAATTTTGGTCCCGCCGTTGCAACTTTCTTATTAGCGTCAGCTGTTGCACATTTTTTAATCTCTGGACCTTTTTATGGAAAATATCAAGAAGATCTTGCAAAAGGAATAAATAAAGTCAGATGGATTGAATATTCAATCAGTGCATCAGTAATGATAGTTTTAATTGCTTTGCTCGTTGGGATCTATGATGTTTGGGCTCTTTTAGGAATCTTTTTTATGAATGCAGCTATGTGTTGGTTTGGTTGGATGATGGAAGTAAATAATCAATATACTGAAAAAGTTGACTGGACAAGTTACATAATGGGATGTCTGGTTGGTGTTGCACCATGGATTTTTATTTTTATTAATTTAATTGGAGATGGAGTTGCTACAGATTCAAATCCACAAGGTGTTCCACAATTTGTTGTATGGATTTTTGTAAGTATATTTTTATTTTTCAATACGTTTTCAATAAATATGGTTTTGCAATATAAAGGTGTTGGTAAGTGGAGAGACTACCTTTATGGTGAAAGAGCATATATATGGCTTAGTCTATTGGCAAAAACTGCATTGGCTTGGCAAGTATTTTTTGGAACATATCAACCAAATTAGATTATTTTATTTTTTTGAATAGAAAAATCATAATTATAAAAATAATCAGCATACCTATATATGACAAAAACATAGCTAATTTACAATCTCAATCAACGGTATAAAGATTTCCAAACTTGATAAACCTCCATGGTATCCTTTTAAATTTGCACTTAAGTGATTAGGAAAAACTATAGTTTCATCATCTAATAAAAATATTTGATCTGGGAAAAAGTTTTTTAATTCATCAGTTTCAGGAAGTCCTAAAAGACTTTCTTTCTGATTATCATTTAAAAAATATCCGGGGATATCTTTAAAAATATATTGAATCTTTTCAATATCCCCATTTATATAAACTGATCTTTGATCTCCATAAATTTTTACTGATTCATCGTACTCAAGTTTATATTTATTTTTCTCATTAATATTTACTACTCCATGGTCGGCAGTAATACATGTGTACCTATTAGTTTCATTATTAGTAATCTTTGATAAAAATTCTGAGAATTTTGAAACTTCTAAGTTCCATTCGTCACTATTCGTACCATATACATGAGCTGCTACATCTATTACTGGGTAATAGAGATAATTGAACGGACTATCTATAACTTCAGGAAGTGAAAAAATATCTTCCAGTTCAAGTAAATTTTCATAACCTATTAAATTAGCATTTCTATAAATGTGATTTGATAGAGATGTATTCAGAAGATTCTTTGGTTGGATTACGTTAAAGTTTATATCTCTTTCATTGAAAGTTTCCCATATTGACTTTTGACTAGAAAAAAAATCATTTTCTTTTAAGTAATTTTCTGATCCTTTCCAATTTAAAGTATTTATAAGTTGATCTAAATTCCTATCAAAGTGATAATATCCGATTAGGCCATTTTCTAATGGCTTAGATGCAAAATTTATCGAACCTAAAGCTACACTTGTTGAGCTTGGAAACGTAGATACAATTTCTTCAGTTTGATTTATCGTAAACAGATTTTCAAGATTTTCGATATTTCTACTACCAAGACCATCAACCAGAATGAAATTAATCTTTTTCATTGAATTTTCGAGTTTTTTTAAAACTAGATTTTGATTTTCTCTATAAATACTTTCGTTACAAACCTTGTTAACTAGTAGTTTTATTAAATCTGTTAAATTAGGTGAATTTAGGTATTTCTGATAATTATCCATAAAAAAATATTACAAAACAATTCCACTGAAGTTCAAAATAAAACTAAACTTTTTATGAGCATACTAAAATTATAATATGATTTCTTATTTTCAAGACTATGTGACCGTTGGGTCAATGTTAGGACTAGGAATGTTTTTGTTCTTGGTTTTTATATCTATTTCTTCGCTATTAAGTCCAAAAAAACCAACACCTGAAAAACTAAAATCTTATGAATGTGGAGTGGATCCTGTAGGCGGGGGTTGGAGCCAAACATATGTAAGGTATTATATTTTTGGTCTGTTATTTGTTATTTTTGATGTAGAGGCTGTATTCATTTTTCCATGGGCTTTAAATCTGGAAAATCTTGGTTATTTTGGTTTAATTGAAATGTTTATTTTTATATTTATATTGTTAATCGGACTTATATATGCAATTCGTAAGGATGTTTTGAAATGGGAGTAATTGAAAAATTCGGAATCCCTAAACCAATTTCCAAAGTTTTAAATTGGGCTAGAGCTTACGATATGTGGTATTTTCAATTCGGACTTGCATGTTGCGCGATTGAGGTAATGGCTACAAGTGGGCCTAGACATGATTTTATGAGGTTAGGTATAATCCCACTACCTGCATCTCCACGTCAAGCAGATCTAATGGTTGTAGCGGGAACAGTTACGGATAAAATGGCTCCTGCAGTCAAAAGACTCTATGACCAAATGCCTGAACCTAAATATGTTATTTCGATGGGTTCATGTTCAAATAGTGGTGGGCCATATTGGGATTCATATTCTGTTACAAAAGGTGTAGATCAGCTTATACCTGTGGATGTTTATGTTCCTGGTTGTCCTCCAAGACCAGAAGCTTTACAAGAAGGAATCGTACTGTTGCAGAAAAAAATAAAAAATGAAGATATTAAAACTAAATGGAGAGAGAAAGACATTGAGCCAGTCTGAAATAAATGAATTTTTTAACTCGATCAAATTAAAATTTACAAAAACAACTTTTGAATTCGATACTGTAAAAATAAATGTTCAACCTAAAAACTGGGTTGAAGCACACGAGATATTAAAAAATGAATTTAAACTTAATTTTTTTAATTGGTTATCCGCAGTTGACTGGGATAACGAAGTTGCAGTTGGAGATCCTCCTAAAGAACAAGTAACTCCAATGTTTGAAATAATGTCATGTTTATCACAAACTGATTCAAATAATCTCGTGATTATATCTACAAATATTTCCAAAGAAATTCCTGATATAGAATCTCTCACGCCTGTCTACAGAGGGGCAGATTGGCATGAAAGAGAGGCGTATGAAATGTTTGGTATTAATTTTTTAAATCATCCAAATTTAAAAAAACTATATTTACCAGATGGTTATGAGGGAAACCCACTCTTAAAGTCTTTTGAACTAATAAGTAGGGAAGTGAAACCATGGCCTGGTGATGTAGATGTTGAAGCTATGCCAGAAGATAAAGTAGCCACTGAAGAGGAAAAATAATGGCAACAACTATGGATCCAAACAATTTACCTTTTTTATCTGAAGCCTCTGTATCAGTTGAAATTGAAACTGAAGATATGACTTTAAATATTGGACCTCAACACCCATCTACTCACGGTGTTTTAAGATTGGTAGCAAAGGTAAATGGTGAAAAAATATACAATGTTGAACCTGTTTTAGGTTACATGCATAGAGGTTATGAGAAACTGGCTGAAGTGAGAACTTACCCACAGGTCACAACTCTTGTTAATAGAATTGACTGGGTCTCAGGATTTGCAAACGAGATACCTTTTATTGCTGGTGCAGAAAAACTTATGGAGATAGAAGTTCCAGAAAGAGCTCAGTATATTCGGCTAATTTTGACAGAAATGGCGAGAATTTCATCACACTTTGTTTTTAATGGAGCTTTTCCTTTAGAGATTGGAGCATTAACTCCACTTTTTCTTGCTATGGAAGATAGAGAGAGAGTACTTGATTTACTTGAATCAGTTACTGGAGGAAGATTTCATCCAAACTTTAATCGAATTGGAGGAGTAAAGCCTGCAGCAGGAGCTGGTCCTACTACTAAGAAGGATATTCAAGATCTTCCAGCTGGTTTTTATCATGATACAAAAATTGCAATGGAGAAAGTATTAGAAGCAGTTGAGAGATTTGAAAATTTAATAGGTGGAAATGAAGTTTTTAAAGCAAGGACAAAAAATGTAGGAATTCTTACAAAAGAAGTTGCTGAGGAATTTGGAGTATCAGGACCGATTTTAAGAGCATCGGGAGTTCCTTTTGACTTAAGAAAATACTCAGATTATTTACCTTATGATAATTTTGATTTTGATATACCGATTGGTCAAAATGGCGATTGTTATGATCGATGGTATGTAAGAACTGCAGAAATGAGAGAATCAGCGAAAATTATTTTACAAGCAATAGATTCTATGCCATCAGGACCAATTCAATCAAAAGTACCAAAAGTGATTAAAGTTCCTAAAGGCCAAACGTATGTTCGTGCAGAAAATCCAAAAGGAGAGATGGGTTATTACATCATATCTGAAGGAGGACTTGGCCCTTATAGACTAAAAATAAGAACAGCTTCTTTTAGTAATATTTCGATACTTCCAGTTATGCTAGAAGGAGCATTGCTGCCAGACTTAATAGCAATAATGGGAAGCTTAGATTTTGTATTAGGAGATGTTGATAGGTGAGTTTTAGTACAGAGTTATTAATTAAAGTTGGTATTGTATTGGCGATTGCACCTGCAATGGCTTTGGCTTGCACCTTACTTGATGTAAAGGGATCTGCTTGGATGCAAAGAAGACCAGGCCCATTACATGTTGGATTAAGAGGGTTTATTTTTCCATTAGCTGCGGCTACAAAATATCTTCAAAAAGAAACAATTATTCCAGACGAAGTAGATGAGCCTGTCTTTAAATGGGCACCTGCATGGGTTATAGCTGCTGTTATGGGTCTGTTCACAATTATTCCACTAAGCCCAACCCTTATAGTTAGAGATCTGGAGTTGGGTGTATTTTTCTTATTAGCAATTAGCTCTATATCTACAATCGGAGTTTTAACTGCAGGATGGTCATCAGCAAATAAATTCTCACTTATGGGTGGTTTGAGAGCAGCAGGTCAGTTAATCGCATATGAGTTGCCTTTAATATTATCTGTTGTTGGAGTTGTAATACAGGCAGAGACCATGTCTACTGTTGGAATAGTAGAAAAACAAATAGAATTTGGTTTCCCCTTCATCATTGCTGGCCAAGGATTAGCATTTGCCATTTTTATGATTGCAGCTACTGCGGAGATGATGAGAACTCCATTTGATATGCCAATTGGTGAATCTGAATTAGTAATGGGATTCATGACAGAATATTCTGGAATTAGATTTTTAATATTTTATATATCTGAATATATCAATCTTTTTGTAATGTGTGCAATCGCTGCAACAATTTTTCTCGGGGGCTATCATTTTCCTTTTTTACCAACTGAATGGGTTAACTTTTATGGTCCATTAGTAATGCTTGGTAAAACATTTGGTTTAGTCTTTTTATTAGTTGTTGTTCGTTGGTCATTTCCAAGGTTTAGGGAAGATCAACTTCAAACACTAGCTTGGAAAGTTTTAATTCCTCTGTCACTTTTGAATATAATGGCTACATCCATAATGAAAGTTGTGTTTTAAATGGTAAATATGCCCGAACATTTATTGATAGCCACTGCTGAAAAAAGAGCAAAGGCACTTGGTATTTCAATTAAACAAGCAATTGCAGAATTAAAAGGAGAGTCAAAACCAACCATCATACAAAAGATACCAAAGATTATTGATGTAGTACCAATAGAAAATGCTACACCAGTGGCCGAGGAAGTCGTGGAAACACCAGTGGCCGAGGAAGTCGTGGAAACACCAGTGGCCGAGGAAGTTGTGGAAACAATTGTTGAACCTAAAAAGATAACAACAGTAACTCAGCCAGAAGAAGAGAAGTCTTTCAAACCAAAAGTTCCCGGATTTTTAATTGGGATGAAAATAGTTGTTGTAAATATGTTTAAAACATTATTACCTTTTTTTGAAAATCCAAATGTTAATTATCCATTTGAAAAGGAAATCTTAGCGCCCAGAACAAGGGGAGTCATTGCACTCGATGAAGAAGCATGCACAAGCTGTATGCTTTGTGCTAGATCTTGTCCTGACTGGTGTATATATATCGAAGGACATAAAGAGTTACAGCCACCTTCAAAACCAGGTGGTCGTCAAAGAAGTAGAGCAGTCCTGGATAGATTCGATATTGATTACGCTTTATGTATGTATTGTGGAATCTGTGTAGAAGTGTGTCCTTTTGATGCATTATTTTGGTCCCCGGAATATGAATATTCTGAGTTTGCAATGGGAGATATGTTGCATGACAAAGAAAGACTTGATGAATGGTTAAAGACTGTCCCTCAAAGTCCTAGCCTAGAAAGCTAATGGAAACCTTAGATATAATTTCATACTTTCTTCTTTTGGTTCTACTATTAAGCGGAATAAAAGTTGTAACAACATCGAATGTCATACATGCTGCGATATTTTTAGTTTTCACGTTAGCAACTACTGCTATTTTGTTTATTTTGTTGGCAGCTGAATTTGTTGCCTTAGTTCTTATACTTGTTTATATAGGAGCAGTTATCGTTCTATTTCTCTTTGGAGTCATGATTACTAGAGCACCACTTGGTCCAAATGCAGAATTAGATAATGATAAAAATAAAATATTTGCAGCCTTATTATCACTCTCAATTTTCGGAATTTTTACCTTTATACTCATACAAACTTTTGACTCAACCGTGGTGATTAGTGAGGGAACATCAACCAAACTTCTTGGTGAAATTTTATTGAGCAGATTTGTTTTCCCATTTGAACTTGTTTCATTTGTGCTATTAGGTGCGCTAATTGGAGGAATTACATTAGCACGAAAAGATAATGCATTAATTGATGAGGATCAGATATGAGTATTCAACCAATATTGATTGCTGCAGCGGCTTTATTTTCAATTGGGATATATGGAATATTAGTTCGTAGAAATGCAGTAATGGTTCTATTATCTATCGAACTTATTCTAAATTCTGTAAATATAAATTTTGTTGCTTTTAATGCACTTTTATCAGACGTCATGTTGAATGGACAGATATTTTCAATTTTTATAATTACTGTAGCTGCAGCAGAAGTTGGAATTGGCCTTGCAATTGTGTTAATGCTGTTTAGAAATAGAGAAACTGCCAATATAAATGAATTTGATTTAATGAAATGGTAAATATTTATTTAGTAAATTTATTTGCTGAGGGCCAACCTGAATATACCGATGGAGGAGTGATCGCTGAATTTGCTTGGCTGATTGTCATTTTGCCATTTATATCAGCACTGTTAATTACTTTTTTTGGAAAATATCTTCCGTTAAAAGGGGCAGAAATAGCTTTGGGAACTGTCTTGTTTATATTCATATATAGTTCAACATTACTTTTTCAACATGCAACCAAAGGTATAGCGAATGAGTTTTTCATAAACGTTGGAAGCATAGGGACGTTTGATCTTGAATTTGGTTGGGTCGTTGATGGATTATCTATAATGATGTATTTTGTAGTAGGTACAGTTGCTTCGTTAGTTTTTATATACGCCACTAACTACATGAAGGGAGAAATTAGATATACTTTCTTTTTTACCTCTTTAACTTTATTTGCTGGGAGCATGCTAGTTCTTGTCTCATCTCCAACACTTCTTCAATTATTGATTGGGTGGGAATTAGTAGGTGTTTGTTCTTATCTATTGATTGGCCATTATTGGGAGAAGAAAGAAAACTCTTCAGCAGCTATGAAGGCGTTTATTACAAATAAGATTGCTGATATTGGTTTAATGATAGGAATTATTGTTTTGGCATTATCAACAAAAACTATGAGAATCTCTGAGATTTTGTATCAATCAACTCATGATTATTCAGAAATAAAAACGGTTGCTTATTTAGGAGGTGTTCTTCTTTTTATAGGAGCGATGGGTAAAAGTGCTCAATTTCCACTACACGTTTGGTTACCAGACGCTATGGCTGGACCAACTCCAGTTTCGGCTTTGATGCATGCTGCAACAATGGTTACTGCGGGAGTTTATTTACTTGGCAGAATGTTTCCTTTCTATCAAGGTATGGCGTCTCAAGCCCTTGATGTCGTTCTTCTTTTTGGTGTTATTACGCTTCTTGGGGCAGGACTTGTAGCGGTTGTTCAAGATGATCTTAAAAAGGTACTCGCTTACTCTACTGTTAGCCAACTTGGTTATATGGTGACTGCGATGGGATCAGGAGCTTATACAGCTGGCTTATTTCATCTTTGGACTCATGCATTTTTTAAAGCTCTTTTATTCTTAGGAGCAGGTTCTGTTATTCATGCTGTTCATACAAATAATATGTCAGAAATGGGTGGTTTGAGAAAAGAGATGCCTCGAACTTTCACAACTTTTATAATTGGAACTATTGCACTTGCTGGACTGCCTCCATTGGCGGGTTTTTTCTCTAAAGATGAAATTCTTGCATCACTAAACCACGAAGGTCATAACTTTTATTTTATCGTATCTGTCTTAGGTGCTTTTATTACGGCTTTTTATATGACAAGAGCAGTCTTGTTAACTTTTTATGGTGAATATCGTGGACATGGACATCCACACGAATCAGATCGCATGATGACAATACCTCTCATCACACTATCAGGTTTTGCGATTGTTGCTGGTTGGGTCAATATACCTGGTGTTTATACAGGTTTTACGAAATGGGTTACAACAAGAAAAACTGCGATTGTCGAATACCATCCTGAATCATTTGATTTGGTTGCAATGTTTAGTGGTTTTACTGCGGGTATTTTAGGTATTGGTCTTGCTTATTATGTTTATAAATTCTCAGGTAAAGCGATTGAAGGCGACCAAAAAATAAAAATTAAACCAATTTGGAAAGTTTTAGAAAATAAATATTATTTAGATTTATTTTATTTTAAGTTCATTGTTGATCCGGTAAAAATAACTATTGCAAGGCTAGTTGATTCTTTCAACACGAATTTACTTGATAGGTTTGTTAATGGTGTAGGTGTAACAGCTTCTAAAGCCGGCGGTATTGTTTATAATAATCTTGATCAGGGCGGTATCGATAAAGCCTTGAATTTATCCTCAACGGGTACGGATGTCATTGGTAGTAAAGTTAAGCTAATTCAGACAGGAAAAACCCAACAATATATTATGTATTTTTTAACGGGAGTAGTGGTTATTAGCTTGATAGTTTTGTTAGTGTTATGAGAGAGAGTGGGACGTATTGAATAGTTTATCTTTTTTAAACAATGGATTAGGTTTAAGTATTGTAGTTTTTTTTCCACTAATAACTGCAATAATCATATTTTTGATTCCAAAGAAACAAGAGCTTCTCATAAAATTGGTAACTTTAGGTTCTGCTTTATTTACATTTGTCGTGAGTTTATTGGTTGCGATACAATTTAATTTTAATGATGCATCAACACTTCAACTTGGGATGAAAGTATCTTGGATAAGTAGCATAAATTCAAATTACGAAATTGGAATTGACGGTATATCCCTTCCATTATTGCTACTATCAACATTCATTTCAGTACTTGCAATAATTTATTCTTTTGAACATCTACCAGAACCTAAAAACGCTAAGGGGATGATGTCACTAATCCTAATCTTAGAAACAGGTATGAATGGAACATTCGTAGCTCTTGATTTAATTTTATTCTTTGTATTCTTTGAACTAGTTCTGCTTCCAATGTATTTCATGATTGGAATCTGGGGAGATAAAACCATAAGAAGTGTTGCAGGTCTGAAAAATGATATTGAGACAAGACTTTACGCAAGTATTAAATTTTTTGTATTTACTCTTTTTGGATCTGCATTTATGCTTCTTGGATTCTTAGGATTATATTTTAGGGGCAATAGAACATTTAGTATTCCAGAATTAATTGAGCTTGGAACAAATGGAGCGTTCTCTGGAACATTTGCAACTTTAGTTTTTGCAGTTTTATTCTTAGGTTTTGCTGTAAAAGTTCCAATGTGGCCATTACATACCTGGCTTCCAGATGCTCATACTGCAGCACCAACGGTTGGTTCTGTTTTATTGGCCGCGATTTTATTAAAACTAGGATCTTATGGTTTTGTAAGAATTGCACTACCAATATTGCCTGATCAGGCTGTCACATGGGCACCCGCAATTGCAATTCTCTCTGCAATTGGAATTATTTATGGATCTTTAGCCTGTTTGGCACAAACTGATTTAAAAAGATTGATTGCATTTTCCTCAGTAGGACATATGGGCTTTGTAATGCTTGGTATTTCTTCTCTTACTTCTATAGGCATAAATGCAGCGATGATCGGAATGGTAGCTCATGGAATTATCACAGGATTACTATTCTTCGTCTCTGGTTCAATGGCTCATACTTATCACACAAGAGATATGGGAAGATTGGGCGGAAACATGAAACTCCTTCCAAAAACAGGAGCAATCTTGGCATTCACAGCAATGGCTTCTCTTGGACTTCCTGGACTCGCAGGATTTTGGGGAGAGTTTATGGCTTTATTAGGTGCTTACAATCCATTACCTGGATTGAATGTTATGATCTTTAGGTCATCCATGGTGGCTGGTGCAGTTGGTACTGTTTTAACAGCTGGATACTTATTATGGATGCTTCAAAGAGTAAACCTTGGTGAGCCAAAAGACGAATGGCTAGATCAAGAATTACACGATGCTGATAATTATGAGCTTGTTGCATGGATACCTTTGGTAATACTTACAGTTTTAATAGGAGTTTTTCCTAAGCTCATATTTGGAGCAACAAATGATGCAGTGATTGCTTTGGTTTCTAAAGCGTTCGGAGGCTAAAAATTAGTATTAATTATTTGGCTATATCAAGTGAGTTAATTGTTGTTTTGACCATTATTGGTGCAATTATTCTAGATATACTCTTGCCAAGAAGATTAAAATTTATTATCGCATTAGTTTCAATTCTTGGATCATTAACAGCGTTCCTTCCAATTATTTTTCAATTTGCTAATTATTCATCACCAGAAATTATGTTTGAAGGAAGTTACGTAATTGATAAGTTTTCATTAATTCTGAAAGGATTATTCATTCTTGTTACCTATTTAACCTTTTTATTATCAGTGAATTTTGTTGAGAGTGATGAATACTACCAAGGAGAGTATTACTTTTTATTACTATGTTCACTTTTAGGGGCATTAGTTGTCACTTCTTCAAGGGATTTGTTAACAATGTTTATCGGAATTGAATTGGCATCAACACCAATGTTCTTATTATCAGGATGGAAAAAAGGTGATCAAAAATCTAATGAAGGTTCAATTAAATTTTTTCTTCTTGGAGTTTTATCAGCCTCGTTAATTCTGTATGGTTTCTCATTACTTTATGGAGTGACAGGAAAATTAGTTTTTTCTGAAATCGCTAATATTTTAATTCAACAGGATCTTGCACAATCACCCTTAGCTTTACTAAGTGCGATTTTGATTTTAGCTGGTATCGGATTCAAAATATCAATTGTACCTTTTCATTCTTGGGCACCTGATACCTATGAGGGAGCACCATTACCTGTTACAGCGTATTTATCAGTAAGCTCCAAAGCAACAGGTTTTGTTGCGTTGATTATTTTATTGTCAAAGATATTTTTTGATTCCGGTCAAGGATTAGGTATTGTTTTGGTATTCATATCAGGAATAACAATGTTTGTCGGAAATTTATCTGCTTTACAACAAACAAATCCAGTAAGGCTACTTGCTTACTCATCAATTGCACAAGCCGGTTTCATCCTGTCACCAATAGCAGTAGCTAACATAACAGGTAATTTTGAAGATGGAGTTTATGCAAGCGTTACCTATTTAATAATTTATGCTTTTATGAATATCGGTGCTTTTTTAGTGATAAACATATTACAAAGAAGTATCGATTCTGAAGACATGTATGATTGGGGTGGTCTTGCAAAAGAGATGCCGCTAGCTGGAATTTTTGCGGTCATATTCTTCTTCTCTCTCGCCGGTATTCCACCTTTAGGAGGATGGTTTGCTAAATTTGTTGTATTTAGAAGCTTGTTAAGTACGGGTGAAATTTTTGGATTATCTTTAGCTATTGTGGGAGCGGTAAATGCTGTAATAGGTTTGGTATATTATTCAAGAATTTCAAAGATTATATGGATGGATAGCCCTAAGGAAGAAATTCAGAGTGACGAAGAGTCGTTTATTCCAAGCCCGTTAAAAGTTGTTGGATTCGTTAGCTTAGTTTTAACAATAGTTTCTGGTATTTTTCCAGGAATATTTAGCAACTTAGGTGAAGCATCATCTATATTTTTTAATAGCTAAGTAAGTGGTAGAAAAAGAATTTATCGATTATCTTAAAAAAAATTATTCTAGAAATTATTTATTTTTTGATGAATTTATGGATGAGTGTCTTTATTCAGATTATGGATTTTTTTCTAAAGGAGAAGTTCGATCAAGTAAAAAAGGTGATTTTTTAACTTCGCCAGAAGTCTCGGATTATTTCGGACTGTTTATTTCAAATTGGATAAAAGAGATAGATAATAATGAAAACTTAAATATTTTAGAGATAGGCGCTGGAACAGGGTCACTTGTTTCTCAAATATCAAAAAACTTAAACAGAAATATTTTTACAACAGAGTTGTCATCAAATGCACAAAAAGCTTTAAAAGAACAAAATATAAATTATGACAACAATTTAGATAATCATTACAAAAACAATGTAAAAATTATCTATATGAATGAGGTATTAGATAACATCCCATGTTCCATAGGCATACAGAATGAGGATAAATGGTTAGAAAAGACAATCGAAATCACGAAAAGTAATGAATTGATTTATGGGCAAGTTGAGATGAGAAAAGAAAATGCTGATTGGATCCAAAGATATAATTTTTTAAACAACCAAAATAATGAATTGGAAATTCAATTAAATACTGAACTATTTTTAAATGATTTGTTAAATAAAATTCATCCAGAATATTTATTAATTTTTGATTATGGTTTTGAATACAAAGACAGAAATAAAAAGCCCTATAGCTCTCTTGTAAGAACTTACAAAGAGCATCATCTCTCCGTAGACCCAATTGATATGCCAACCAAAACTGATATAACTTATGACGTTAACTTTTCTTTTATTAAGAAATATTTCAGTGAGAAAAACTTTCAATGTGAAATGATGTATCAATATGAATTTCTGGATAAATTTGGATTTCAAGATCATTATGAAAATTTACAGAACAAATATACACAATCTAATGGAATAGAACAGCTAAAAATCAAATCCGAATTGGTCGGGTTGGAGGCAATACATGATCCGAGAGGTTTGGGAGGGTTTAATTGCATTGTTGCTGAAAAAGTATAAATTACAATATTTATAATTATCTTATGAATATTTTAAGAACTACAACTTTATTAACCTTGATGACACTGTTGGTTATATTTTCAGCTCAAGCATTAGGCTTTGATTTGCTATTTTCATTATTCTTCGCATTTATATTTAATTTTGTAATGTATTTTTATTCTTCAAGAATTGCTCTCGCCTCAACCAGAGCAAGAAAGCTTGAAGATGGAGAATATGATGAAGTACGAGATATTGTGAGCTTTCTTGTGCAAAAAGAAAAAATGCCAATGCCAGAGCTTTATGTTATTGATAGTGATCAACCAAATGCATTTGCGACAGGCAGAAATCCTAAAAATTCAGCTGTAGCAGTTACAACAGGAATAATGAAAGTTTTAAATAGAGACGAACTTGAGGGGGTGCTTGCTCACGAGCTCTCACATATTAAAAATAGAGATATTTTAGTTTCAAGCATCGCTGCAATGCTTGCTGCTGCTATTTCATTTATGTCAAGAATGGCTTTTTGGGGAGGTGGGCAAAGAAATAGAGGAACAAATCCTATCATTATCTTATTAGCATTTGTTGCAGCTCCAATAGCATCTTTAATCATCAGAATGGCTATTTCAAGAACAAGAGAATTTGGTGCTGATAAAACTGGTTCTGCAATATCAGGCAATCCATTAGCTTTAGCTACTGCACTTGAAAAAATTGAAATGTATTCAAAAAATCCTCTAAATGTTAATCCTGCAGTAAGTCAACTTTTTATATCTGATCCTTTAAAGTCAATTTCAAGATCGGGACTTAGTAGATTATTTTCAACCCACCCTCCAACTAAAGAAAGAGTCAGAAGATTAAGGGAGGGAGCTAGTGGAATTAGATACAGATAACACCGAAGATTCTACAGGTGTTTTACCAAAAGAACTAGATGCTAAATTATCATCAGGCTGGAGTTTGATAGATGTCAGGGAAGATGATGAGTGGACATATGGGCATCATAAAGAAGCAAAACATGTAAAGATGAGCGAAATACCAGAAAGCCTAGAATTATTTGACCAAGAATCATCTTATATTATCGTGTGTAGATCGGGTCACAGATCAGGCAAGGTTTCAGAATATTTGAATTCGATTGGCTATCAATCATATAATCTTATTGGCGGAATGAAAAAGCTTTCGAAAGAATCAAATAAAATTATTAGTTCTGATGGAAATCCAGGTATTATCATTTAAAATCATTTTGTGATAATTTGTATTGGAAACGCACTAGTAGATTCATTAACTCAAATAGAAGAATCAAAGATTGATGAACTAAATTTAAACAAGGCAAGAATGACTTTAGTTGATAAAGAACATTCCAACTTTCTTCTTCAAAATATGGAGAACCCAATTTATGAAGCTGGTGGCTCAGCAGCAAATACTGCTTATTGGATTTCTCAACTAGGTGGAGAAGTTGGTTTTATTGGAAAAATTTCAAATGATGATTTAGGTAATCAATTCCGATCCAGCTTAAAAGACTCAGGATTAAAAGATTTTACAGTTTTTGAAGCAGAGGACAACCAGACTGGGTTATGCGCTATTTTCATTACTCCCGATGGAGAAAGAACAATGAATACCTATCTTGGGGCTGGTGAATATCTGTCAGTTAATGATTTAAACCTTGATTCAATAAAAAATGCAAACATATTATATATGGAAGGATATCTATGGGACAAGCCTTCAAGTAAGGAAGCGTTTCTACATGCCGCAAAAATTAACAAAGAAACTGGTGGAATGAATGCAATAAGCTTATCTGATGTATTTTGTGTAGATATGCACAGGGAAAGTTTTAAAGATTTTATTAAAAGTGATATAGATTATGTTTTTTGCAATGAAGATGAATTAAATTCTCTTTTTGAGGTAAACAATATTGATAAATCTATTGAAAATTTTTTGAATCTATTTCCTAATGTCAAACAACTCATTTGTACGCTTGGTTCAAGTGGTGTCTTGATCATTGAAGAAGGACAATCTCATCATTTTGAAGCAACGGAAGCTAACGTTGTAGATAAAACTGGTGCGGGTGATTTTTTTGCAGGTGGCTATTTGTATGGACTCCAAAAAAATCTATCCTTAGTAGATTCAGCTGAAATTGCTAATAGAAGCGCTGCTCATGTAATAAGTGAAATTGGGGTCAGACCCAAGAATGATTTTAACTAATTAGTCCAACCTAATACATTTATTAATTCAACCCTCTCGTCATCAAGTTTCTCATAATTCAAAGGAATTTTTACTGGAGTAAATAGTTTTCTTTTAGAAAATATAATCAAATTATTTTCAGAGTCTCCTGCAACAATTTTGTCCCCATCAGGAGACCAGTGCAGAGATTCAAAGTAATAATTTGATGGTGCTCTAGAATTGTAGACTTCAATTGTGTCAATTCTGTTAACATAATATACACCAATTAGCCGAGAGTTAAAATCAGTTGTTTCCCAAGGCTCAATCAATTTCTCACCGTAGACATTCATTCTGTTATTTTCGCTTAAGGGAGCAACATCCATACTTTCAGAAATTATTCCAGACTCAATATCAACAATTAAAACCTTACGATCATTACTTTCTCCATAGTCCCAGTATGAAAGCAGAATCTGGTCATCATTATGTATTTGTGCATCATAAAAACTTATATCATTAGAGATGTTGTAAAAATCACTATTGCAAACTATTTCTTTCTCTTGTGCTGGGCTTACAGATAAATCTATAAAAAAAATACAGGAATCCATGATGTCAGGTGCTGGAGGAATTATATTTTCAGATTGAAACTCAACATGGTAAATTAACTTTCCATTAAAACCTTTATCTGATGCAAAGGTTTCATATTCAGGTAATGGGACAACTCCAAATAAAGCTACAATAACAGTAGTAACTAAAAGTATTGCGATTGAGACGAGTAACAATAACCTACTTGTCATTAATTTTTTAGACTTTCTCTTATTGAATTTAAATACAAACCTACGGCTACAAGGACTCCACCAACTAAGAAAAGTATGAGTGGCGGCCAGATGTTATCTGGAAGTAACTCTGTTATTAATCTTGGTAGGTTAATTACTAATCCCAAGCCACCTATGTAGAAGATTACCTGCTCTGATAGTTGTATGCTTGCCCACACAAAAATTACTGAACCAATAATTAATAAAATTATTTTAAGTAGATTATTATTTCCAAATAAATTTTCGATCAAAATTATCGAACCAATTGAAATGGTAGAAGTAGCTAATAAATAGCCAAGCCAGCTAGGGCCTAAAATTTTATTAAAAGTATAAAGTCCCCAAATCAGCCCTGTCGCAATGAGGAATAAGCCACCTGCCCAGGGTTCAATGTTAGGAAATATAATATTTCCAATTGATCCAAGGAAAAAGATAGATGAATAAAACAGCGCTATATGTTGAAAAATTTGTTTAGTTCTTGAATACATATATAGAGAGTAAATTAATACCATAAATGAAACTATTAATATCTGCATATCTTCTGACAATGAGAAGCCAGTAGTGTTATTGATTATATTTAAAGAAAACACTATTACTGAACCAAAAGAAATTGTTGAAATTAAAAACAGTACAGAAGACACTCTTTCAGAGGATTTAAAAATAAAAATATTTTTATCTTCAAAATTTTCACTGTAATTTCCGGCATATATCAAAAAAAATGTAGTTACAACTAAAAGAAGGAGTTGCGCCCAGTATGTTAAATTATCCCAAATTAAAGGAAGAGTTCCTAGTAATCCAGATAGTAAAAAAAGGCTTCCAATTAAGGTTATTGCTTTTGCGACTTTTGATTTTTGTGTTGGGCTTGAATTACTCTCGAATTCTATAATTTCTTGGTAAGTAGTGTCGGTTATTAAATTGTTTTCTTTCCACTTATTTAATGAGTTGAAAATTTTTTTATCCATAAAAATATCCTAATCATTTAAAAATTCATCTCACTAATTTTTATTTGTAATCTAAACTTTATAGAGACTTTATTGTTATGCCGGGATGCCCGAGCGGCCAAAGGGAGCAGACTGTAAATCTGCCGGCTATGCCTACGTAGGTTCGAATCCTTCTCCCGGCACTTGCCCTCTTAGCTCAGTTGGTAGAGCACTTCCATGGTAAGGAAGAGGTCTCCGGTTCAAACCCGGAAGAGGGCTCATAAGTCTATAATTATATTTAGATTTGGCGGCGTAGCTCAGTTGGTAAGAGCGCACGACTCATAATCGTGAGGTCGGCAGTTCAAGTCTGCCCGCCGCTACGAAAAGGAGAAATATGGCATCTGATAAAAGACCACCACTTACAATGGTGTGTACAGAGTGTAAAGCACAGAACTATGTGACTACAAAAAATAAAACAAACACACCAGACAGAATGGAGTTCAAAAAGTACTGTTCAGTTTGTAGAAAACATATACTTCATAGAGAAAAAAGATAGAAATTATAGAAAATTACTTTATTCTTAATGTAGATGAAAAACGTAACAAAATTGAACGATTTTGGTGAAGAAGTTTCAAATTCTGAACTTGTTAAAAAATCACAATTAGGTGATAAAAGTGCGTTTGAGGAACTTGTAAAACGACACCAAGAATTAGTTTTTTCCCTTTCTTTTAAATTAACTGGAAATCAAGAATTAGCCAATGATGTTGCTCAAGAGGCATTCATTAGAGCATGGAAAGCAATTGGAAAATTTAGAGGTGATTCTACATTTGGTACTTGGATTTATAGAATAACAGTGAATACAGCTTGGACTCTTCGAAAGAAAGCAAAAAAACATTATTCTCTAAATATTGAAGACACACAAGAGCCAGTTGTAGTTGATGAAAAAAAAGATCCAGAACTTGTAGCTATCAACTCTGATCTGTCGTCAGTCTTAAGAAAAGCTTTGAATCAAATTCCATTAGAACAAAGAATAATTGTTGAACTTAAAAATATTGAAGGAAGATCCCATAAAGAGATCGCAGACTATTTAGATATCAGCGTCACAGCAGCAAAAGTAAGACTGCATAGAGCTCATCAAAAACTTAGAAATATTCTCGAGGAGATAGAAGCATGAAAGAATTATTTGAAAATCTCAAAGATAATTTAATTTGTAGAAGAAAAAGAAACCATATGATGAGAACATATTTAAGCGGTAAATATTTTATGTTTGATGCTGATAATCACATCTCGTATTGTCCAAAATGTCAGATTGCTGGAAAAAGATATAAAGCATTTAGAGAAGAACTTGAGTCTGAAATAAATAAAGAAGTTGAAATACCCACTGATTTTGCTTCCAAGGTAATTGACTCACTAGATAAAAAAGTAAAAACGACTACTAATAAGGGAACAAAAATAATACTATTATCTTTGATTGGTTTAATATCATTGCTAATTTTAGTTTTTGGAATAAAGAGCTCATCTAAAGAGACTGATGATATTGAATAAGATTAGGGGTGTAGCTCTAACTGGCAGAGCGCCGGTCTCCAAAACCGGAGGTTGTGAGTTCGAATCTCACCGCCCCTGCTAAGAGGTAAATATGAATGAAATGAACAGAGAGATGAGAAGGATGTCAGAACGTGAAGAACGTTTGGCAAAAAAGGCTGATAGAAATATTGGCAAATATAACAATGAAAAGGTTTCGAGACTAAAGAAAATTTCAAATTATCTTGGAGAGGTTAGGACTGAATTAAAAAGAGTAAATTGGCCATCTACACAGATCCTTTCCACTTTTACTATTGTTACTATCGTTACAATTATTACAATGACATTACTTATTTTTGGAATGGACTTTGGATTTAAAAATACTTTAATTAGCATGTTATCTCTTGGAGGATAAATAAATATTATGAGTGAAGATACTGTACTAGACGAAGTTGAAGATCAAGATCAAGATCAAGATATAGATATAGAACAAAACCAATCAGTTCATCCATACGATATGCCAGGAGAATGGTTTGTTTTAAATGCCCAGTCAGGTCATGAAAAAAAAGTTCAAACAAATATATTAACCAGAATTAAGAACCTTCACTTAGAAGAGCAGGTATATGAAGTTGTTATTCCTACTGATGAGGTAGTTGAAATTAGAAATGGAAAGAAAGTCAATATTGAGAAAAAAACTTTTCCAGGATATGTCCTTGTGAGAATGGATTTAGATGATACTACTTGGTATGAAATTAGAAATACACCATCAGTAATTGGATTTGTGGGTTCAGGAAAAGTTCCTATTCCATTGTCAAAAAGGGAAGTTGAGAGAATTCTTGGAAGCAACGAAGAAGTTGAAGTTAAAAAAGAAAGTCCAAAGTTCAAGCCAGACTTTGAAGTCGGTGAAACAGTACGTGTTACAACAGGCCCTTTTGCTGATTTCAATGGAATTATTGAGGAAATTAATCTAGATCAATCAAAAGTTACAGTTTTAGTTAATATATTTGGAAGAGAAACACCGGTTGAACTTGGGTTCACCGATATTGTAAAGAATTAAAATATTATGGCAAAAGAGATTAAAGCAAAATTAAAATTACAGATTCCTGGAGGTGGAGCAACTCCAGCGCCTCCTGTTGGTTCTGCATTAGGTCAGTACGGGGTCAATATCATGGATTTTGTTCAGGCATTTAATAATGACACTTTAAGTAGGCAGGGTGAAACAGTACCTGTTGAAATAGTAATATATGAAGATAATTCCTTTTCATTTGAAACAAAAACTGCACCAGCTTCATATTTAATAAAAAAAGCAATTGGATTAGAATCTGGATCTGCAGAACCTCATAAAGAAAAAGTTGCATCTATAACAAAATCACAACTTGAGACTATTGCTGAAACAAAAATGAAAGATCTCAATGCAAATGATTTAGAAGCTGCAGTAAAAATAATTGCAGGAACAGCCAGATCAATGGGAGTTACTGTAGAAAATTAATATTTTGGGAGACAAAAGTCGATATAACCAAAAGGAGAATAATGAAAAAACTAGGTAAAAGGTATAAATCTATAAAAGGGCAGATCCCTGATATTAAACAAAGCACCACTGATGCAATAAAAATTTGTAAAGATACTGCAAATGCAAAATTTGATGAATCGGTTGATGTAGTTTTCTCTCTAAATTTAGACACAAAAGATCCCGAGCAAAACATCAGAACAACTGTATCTCTACCAAATGGAACGGGGAAAGATATCAAAATTGCTGTTTTCGCAGGTGGAGAGGCCCTCACTGAAGCAGAAAAAGCTGGTGCAGATATTGTTGGAGGAAAAGACCTTGCAACTAAAGTTGCTTCAGAAGAGAAACTTGATGCTGACATAGTAATATCTACACCAGAAATGATGGCCGAAGTAGGTCAACTTGGTAAAATTCTTGGACCCCAAGGACTAATGCCAAATCCAAAAACTGGTACGGTTACTCCAAATGTGGCCAAGGCAGTTGAAGATTTTAAAAAAGGTAAAGTTGAAATAAAAAATGATAAATTAGGCAATATACATTTAAGTATTGGAAAAATTTCATTTGATGAATCAAAGCTTTTAGAAAACCTAAATGAAGTGATAGCAGAAGTTAACAAAGCAAAACCAGCTTCAGCAAAAGGTGACTATATTAAGTCATCATATTTATCATCTACCATGGGGCCCTCAATCCCAATAGATATAAATTTATAATTCATTTACACTATTCTTTCATAACATATATAATTTAAGAACAATTAAAACCAAAGACCGATAGTGGCTTGCCTTAATTTCTATCGCAGGTAAAAAGATGGTCCTTGGTTGCAAGGATTTTTTTATGGTTAGAAAAGATAAAAAAGATAAAGTAAAAGAATTAGAGGCTTTGTTCGCAGAAGCTAACACTCTTATTTTATCAGAATATAGAGGACTCACTGTAAGCCAACAAACAGCTTTACGAAGAAATTTAACAAAGGCAGGAGCTAGTTTTAATGTTGTCAAGATGAGTCTTGCAAAGAGAGCTGCATCTAATGTTGGGTATGACGATATCCTTGAGTATTTTTCAGGTCCGACAGGAGTAACAATAATTGATTCAGATCCTGTTGAGGCAGCAAAAGTGTTAAAAGAATTTTCCACAGACAACGAATCATTCGTTGTCAAAGGAGGGTTAATGGATCAAAAACCTCTAACAGTAGACCAATTAAATGTACTTGCCTCAATTGAACCCAAAGATATTTTACTCGCAAAAATTGCTGGAGGTTTCAATGCTCCTCTTAATAAATTGGCTTATGCTTTAAAAGGTCTCACAAATAAAACAGGTTTTGCTTTACAAGCTCTTTTAGAAAAAAAGGAGTCTGGCGAAGAAATTAGTAAAGAGGAGGAATAATGGCAAAAATGACAACAGAAGAAATACTTGGCGTTTTTGAGGAAATGTCGGTTTTAGAACTTAAAGAGTTCCTAGATGCTTTTGAAGAAAAGTTTGATGTCACTGCTGCTGCACCAGTTGCAGTTGCTGCGGCACCTGCTGGTGGCGGAGAAGCTGCTGGTGGAGAGGAAGCAAAAGATTCATTTGATGTTGTTCTAGCAGATGCTGGTGGACAGAAGATACAAGTTATCAAAGAAGTTAGAGGGCTGACAAGTCTTGGCTTAAAAGAAGCTAAAGAGCTTGTAGATGGTGCTCCATCAGACATTCTTACGGGTGCTTCTAAAGAAGATGCTGAAAAAGCTAAAGAGGCTCTCGAGGGCGCTGGCGCTACTGTAGAACTTAAATAAATATTTTTTATTTGTTTACTTAAATATTAAGTACTTATATACTGTATCTTTCGGTAAACAATTAACATTTTTGAGGAGGCTTGTTGTCCGCTGTTCAGAATTCTAGGCTTTCGTTTGCAAAAATTCCAAAAGTTCTAGATATTCCAGATTTACTTATTGTTCAAAAAGATTCATTTAAATGGTTTATTGAAGAGGGATTAAAAGAAATACTTGATGAAATATCTCCCATAGAAGACTTTTCTGGGAGGTTTTCTCTTGAATTCTTAAATCATTTCTTTGAAGAGCCTCTTAAGAGTCTTGAAGAATGCAAAATAACAGACTCAACATACTCACAGCCACTATATGTAACTGCTCAATTTTTGGATCGTGAAACTGGTCAGATAAAACAACAAACTGTTTTTCTTGGCGATTTTCCCATTATGTCAGATACTGGAACATTTATTATCAACGGTACAGAGAGAGTAATTGTCAGCCAACTAGTTAGATCTCCAGGTGTTTATTTTTCTCAGGAAATTGATAAGACCTCAGACAAAGAAATTTTTATTGGAAAGATGATTCCTGGCAGAGGAGCTTGGCTTGAATTTGACACTGATAAAAGAGACACAGTTGGAGTAAGGGTTGACAGAAAAAGAAGACAACATATAACTGCATTTTTAAGAGCGTTAGGAGTTATTGAGACAAAGGAAGAAGCAATTGAACTTTTTGGAGATTATCCATCAATTCAAAACACAATTGAAAGAGATCCAGATACTACTTCTGAGGCAGCCTTAATTGACTTATATAGAAAATTAAGACCCGGAGAACCGGCAACCGTTGAATCTGCTAGAAATCTTGTTAAGCAAATGTTTTACACCCCAAAAAGATATGATCTTACAAAGGTTGGTAGATACAAAGTTGAACAGAAACTTGGAAGAGATTACGGAGAAAAAGATGCTGAAACTTATTCTACAGAAGTTGAGGGGATGTTACAGATTGAAGATATTATCGACACAATTAAATATGTAATAGCTCTACATGCTGGTGAAGAATCTTTTGATAACAAATTAGGTAGAACAATTCCTGTAAGGCTTGACGATATTGATCATTTTGGAAATAGAAGAATTCGAACTGTCGGTGAACTTGTTCAAAATCAAGTAAGGGTTGGTTTAAGTCGTTTAGAAAGAGTTGTTAGAGAGAGAATGACAACGCAAGAACCTGAAGCAATAACCCCTCAATCATTAATAAACATAAGGCCTATTCAAGCGTCATTAAAAGAATTCTTTGGCACTAGTCAATTAAGTCAATTCATGGATCAACCAAACCCAATTGCTGCATTGACTCACAGAAGAAGGTTATCTGCACTTGGTCCAGGGGGATTATCAAGAGAGAGAGCAGGGTTTGAAGTAAGAGATGTCCATCCATCTCACTATGGAAGAATGTGTCCAATTGAAACACCTGAAGGACCAAATATTGGGTTGATTGGAACACTTGCTACTTACGGCAGAGTTAACAAGTTTGGATTTATTGAAACACCATATTGGAAAGTAGAAAACGGTATTGTAAAGACAAATAAAGCAGTTTATTTAACTGCATCTCAAGAAGATGAATATACCATTGCTCAAGCAAATGCACCATTGAATGATGATGGGACATTTCAAAATAAAAGAGTTTTATCAAGACAAAATGGTGGACAGGTTTCCTTTGTTAGTGATAAAGAAATTGACTTTATGGATGTTAGTCCAAAGCAAATTTGCTCAGTGACAACTGCTTTAATTCCTTTCTTGGAACATGATGATGCTAACAGAGCGTTAATGGGTTCTAACATGCAACGACAAGCTGTACCACTTGTAACAACTGAAGCTCCATATGTTGGGACAGGCATGGAAGAAAACGTAGCAAGAGACTCAGGGGAAGCTTTAATTTCTCCAATTGCTGGAGAAGTAATGTCCGTAACAGGCGATCAAATAACTGTTAAAGAACAGGGTACAAATAAAAAATACTCATTTGAAGTTAGAAAATTTAAAAGATCCAACCAAGCAACCTCAGTTAACCAGAAACCACTTGTAAAAGTGGGTCTTAAAGTAAAACCAGGGGATGTACTCGCTGATGGTCCAAGTACTCAAGGTGGTGAATTGGCTTTAGGTAAAAACTTATTGGTAGCTTATATGCCATGGGATGGATACAACTTTGAGGATTCTATTGTCATCTCAGAACGTTTGGTTAAAGAAGATGTTTTGACTTCTGTGCACATTGCTGAACATGAGATTGAAGCACGTGATACAAAACTTGGTGAAGAAGAAATTACAAGAGATATTCCTAATGTAGCTGAAGAAGTATTAATGGATCTTGATGAGATGGGGATTGTAAGGATTGGAGCAGAGGTAACGCCAGGTGATTATTTAGTAGGAAAAGTGACTCCAAAAGGTGAGACAGAGTTGACTCCTGAAGAAAGACTACTTAGAGCAATATTTGGTGAAAAAGCTAGAGAAGTCAGAGACACTTCTCTAAGAGTTCCTCATGGTGAAAGAGGTAAAGTAATTGATGTTCAAATTTTAAGAAGAGATGATGGTGCAGATCTTCCTCCTGGGGTAAATCAAAAAGTAAGAGTTTATGTAGCCATACAAAGAAAAATTCAAGTAGGAGATAAACTATCTGGACGCCATGGAAATAAAGGCGTTATATCAAAAATAAATCCTATAGAGGATATGCCATTTCTAGAAGATGGTACACCAGTAGATATATTGTTATCACCACTAGGCGTACCTAGCAGAATGAATTTAGGACAAATTTTAGAGACACATTTAGGATGGGCAGCAAATGAGGGATGGCAAGATTTTAAAGGAAAGTCAAAAGCATCAGATGGAGCAAAACCAGGGACCTTAGTTTCAACCCCTGTATTTGATGGTGCTGATGAAAATGAAATTCACCAAATATTAAGAAATGTTAATCCAAACAGAGATGGAAAATTACTTGTTGACGAAAACGGAAAAGCTGATTTGTTTGATGGAAGAACTGGCGAAAAATTTGATTCAAAAATTACAGTTGGTTACACATATATATTGAAACTTATTCATTTAGTCGATGAGAAGATTCACGCTCGTTCTACAGGACCATATTCAATGATTACCCAACAACCATTGGGTGGAAAAGCTCAATTTGGGGGACAAAGGTTTGGTGAGATGGAAGTTTGGGCATTAGAGGCATACGGAGCAAGTTATGCATTACAAGAGCTCTTAACTATTAAGTCTGACGATACTGTTGGAAGAGTGAAGGTTTATGAATCAATTGTAAAAGGTGACAATATTCCTGAGCCTGGAATTCCTGAATCATTTAAGGTTTTACTTAAAGAAATGCAAAGTTTGTGTTTGAACGTAGAAATATTATCTGCTGGCGAAGAAATTTCTATGAAAGATATTAGCGATGAATATGTTAAAACAGCTGAAACACTAGGAATTGATATGACAAGACCAGAAGAAGATGAGGCTGAAGTATAATGGAAAAAATTTTTGATGAATTAAGTATCAGTCTCGCAACCTCAGATCAAATGAGAAGCTGGTCTTTTGGAGAGGTTAAAAAACCTGAGACAATAAACTATCGAACATTGAAACCTGAAAAGGAAGGCCTTTTTGATGAAAGAATTTTTGGTCCAACCAAGGATTGGGAATGTTCTTGTGGCAGATATAAAAGAATTAGATATAGAGGTATTGTTTGTGAAAGATGTGGAGTTGAAGTTACAAGACGTGAAGTGCGTAGAGAAAGAATGGGGCACATTGAATTAGCAGCTCCTGTAACTCATATATGGTACTTTAAAGGAGTCCCAAGTAGGCTTGGATATTTTCTTGATATGTCTCCAAAAGAGTTAGAGAAAGTCATATATTTTGCTGCTTACTTAGTTGTTTCTGTAGATGAGAAAAAAAGAACAAAAGATTTGTCAGAGATTGAAGAAGCCGTTGAAGCAGAAGTAGAAATTGTTGAAGAAGAATTTACGGAGTGGGAAGTAAAAAGACTTAAGCAAATGGATGTTGAGATTAAAGCAATGGAAAATGCAAAAGTTCCAGAAGCTGAAATTCAACTGAGAAAAAAAGAGATTGAAAAAGAAATTAAACAAAAACAAGGAAAGTCTGATGCAGAAATAAAAGTTATTCAAGAAGCTTTTTCAACATTAAAAACTTTAAAACCAAAAACATTAATTGAAAATGATACATTATGGCGTGAAATGATTGATAAGTATGACGAATATTTCACTGGAGGAATGGGAGCTGAAGCGGTAAGAGAACTCGTACAATTAGTTGATCTAAAATCTGAAATGGAAAAATTAAAAAGTGATTTAGATTCAAAATCTGCTCAACGAAGGCAAAGAGCCATTCAAAGAATGAAAGTAATTAAACCATTTGCCGATGGTAAAAATCCACCTGAAGCAATGATATTAGAAGTAATACCAGTTATACCACCTGAATTAAGACCAATGGTCCAGCTTGACGGCGGAAGGTTTGCGACATCAGATCTAAATGATCTTTATAGACGACTAATTAACCGTAACAACAGATTAAAAAAACTTATAGAATTAGGTGCTCCTGACATTATTATCAGCAACGAAAAAAGAATGTTACAAGAATCTGTTGATGCTCTTTTTGATAATGGAAGAAGAGGAAGAGCAGTAGCAGGGGCTGGTGGAAGAGGATTAAAATCTCTTTCTGACATGCTCAAGGGTAAACAAGGAAGGTTTCGCCAGAACCTTCTTGGAAAAAGAGTTGATTATTCAGCTCGGTCAGTCATTGTAGTAGGACCACACCTTGACTTACAGCAATGTGGTTTGCCAAAAATGATGGCTCTTGAGCTTTTTAAACCTTTTGTAATGAAAAGGCTTGTTGAGCTTGGACTTGCACAAAATATAAAGTCTGCAAAAAGAATGGTTGAAAGATCGCGAGCTCAGGTTTGGGATGTACTTGCTGAAGTTATTGAAGAGCATCCAGTATTACTTAACCGAGCACCTACTTTACACAGACTCGGGATTCAAGCTTTTGAACCAATACTTGTTGAAGGTAAAGCAATACAAGTTCATCCACTAGTTTGTGAAGCATTCAATGCTGATTTTGATGGTGATCAAATGGCTGTTCATGTTCCACTATCTGCGGAGGCTCAAGCTGAAGCGAGAGTACTTATGCTTGCAACTAATAATGTCCTATCACCAGCTTCTGGAAACCCGATAGTGTCTCCAAGTCAAGATATGGTTATTGGGCTTTATTACATTACCGAATGTCATGATGAGTTAGATACAGCAAAATACGCATTTGCAGATTTTGATGAAGCACAACTTGCTTATGAAGCTGGTCATATAACTCTTCAAACACCAATAAAAGTAAGAGTTGGAAATTTAGCCGGATCTGAAGAAATTTACAATAAAATAAAAAATAGATTCTCTGAATTGTTAACTGAAGAATATGTTTCAGGTGATACTTTAACAACTACAACTTTAGGAAGATTGCATTTTAACTCCATACTGCCTGATGACTTTCCATTCATACAGGCATCAGTTAGAAAACCTGAAATGAAAAAAATAATTTCTGAATGTATTGAGACTTATGATAAAGCACAATTAAGAAGGTTTTTAGATTCGATGAAGAAAGTTGGATTTAACTTTGGAGCAAAAGCAGGACTATCAGTAGCTATGACAGATGTAAAAACCCCTCCAACAAAAACTCAGATTCTTGAAAAGTATGAGATTGAAGCTGAAAAAGTAGAAAAACTCTTCTCAGACGACATAATTACGGAAACTGAAAGAAAACAAAAAATTATCGAAATTTGGAATGAGGCAACAGACCAAGTTCAATATGCAATGAGTGCTGAACTAGAATCTGAAAGATTCAATCCTGTTGACATGATGGTTAAATCTGGGGCGAGAGGAAACATGATGCAAGTAAGGCAACTTGCTGGTATGAGAGGTTTAGTTGCAAATCCAAAGGGAGATATTATTGAACGACCAATCAAAAGTAACTTCAGAGAGGGAATGTCTGTTCTCGAATATTTCATTTCTACACACGGTGCTAGAAAAGGACTTGCAGATACAGCATTAAGAACAGCCGACTCTGGTTATTTGACACGAAGACTTGTGGATGTTGCTGCAGGAATTGTTGTTCAAAATAAAGGTGATGAAAATATTGATTGGAGAGGAACAACAAAACGTATAGTTGATGAAGAAGGAAGGCCAACTAAATATTTACATTCAACATTATTTGGAAGAGTTTTAAGTGAGGATATAAAGAAAGACAAAAAAGTAATTGAGTTTGGTGATGGTAAAAAATTATCCAAAGGAACTTACATTGATGCTGAGGCATTGGATGTAATCTCAAAATCTGGTGTTGATTCTGTAAATGTACTTACGCCTTTTAACTCCCTTGATCCAGAATCAATGGATCAGCTTTGTTATGGATACAGTCTTGCAACAGGAAAACCGGTTGAAGAAGGCGAAGCTGTAGGAATTATTTCGGCACAATCGATTGGTGAGCCAGGCACTCAGCTTACTATGAGGACATTTCATACTGGTGGAGTTGTTGGTCTAGATATCACTTCTGGATTACCAAGAATTGTAGAATTATTTGAAGCTAGAACACCAAAAGGTAAATCCGTATTATCACTTATTAATGGAAAGATAAAATCTATAGATCAAACTGAAGATGGAAATAGAATAGTTTCAATTCAAAATGAAAAGGAAGAGATCGAATTATTGGTTTTGAGAAGACAAACGCTTCTTGTTAATCAAGGTGATAGTGTTGAAGCGGGACAAGCTTTGACTACTGGACCAAAAGATCCAAAAGAAGTCTTACAAATAAACGGAGTTCGCACATGCCAAGAATATTTGGTTGACGAGGTCCAAAAAACTTATCGTGATCAGGGAGTTGAAGTTCACGATAAACATGTTGAAATGATTGTAAGACAAATGCTAAGAAGAGTAAGAATTGTTAGACCAAATGATTCTGACTTTTTACCAAATGAGTTGATTGATGCAACCTTATTTAGGATCATTAATCAAGGAATTGTAAAAGATGGAAAAACACCAGCTGAAGGTAGGCCTGAACTGATGGGTATCACAAAAGCTAGCTTAGCGACAGATTCATGGCTATCTGCAGCGTCTTTCCAAGAAACAACAAGGGTACTAACTGAGGCAGCAATGAAGAAAAGTACAGATGCTCTTTCAGGGCTAAAAGAAAATGTAATTATTGGTACTTTGATTCCTGCTGGTACTGGCTCTGAAGCTTATCAAAAATTAGTTCCTTCATTGCCAGGAGCTCAAGAAGTATCCGAAATAGGATTTGCGACGGCACCCACTGAATCTGAAGAATCAGAGAGTGAGGGACTTCCAAATCCAGCACAATGGCTAGCTATGTTAGGCGAAGAAGGAGACGAAGAAACAGAGTAAAAACTTATGAAGAATTCATTGTTGTAAGTTCAAATCTGTCATATACTTCTTTTTCGGTAATAAAAAAATTAATTTATTTAGATTGGAATTTTTATGCCTACAACTCAGCAATTAGTGAGAAAAGGACGAAAGTCTAAGGTGACGAAAGAAAAAACACCTGGTCTCAAAGGGTCTCCTCAAAGGAGGGGCGTTTGCACGCGTGTTTATACAGTAACTCCAAAAAAACCAAACTCAGCTTTAAGGAAAGTGTGTAGAGTTAGACTTTCTACTGGAACAGAAGTAACTGCTTACATACCAGGTGAAGGACATAATCTTCAAGAGCACTCAATTGTCTTAGTAAGAGGAGGAAGAGTTAAAGACCTTCCTGGTGTAAGGTACAAGGTCATTAGGGGAGCTTTAGACACAGCTGGAGTTACCGATAGACAACAAGCTAGATCAAGATATGGAAGTAAAAAAGGTTAATTATAATGAGAAGAGGACCATCACTTAAAAGAAAACCTGAAGCAGACCCACTTTTCAATAGCGTTCTTGTATCACAATTAACAAATCAAGTTTTACTCGATGGAAAAAAAGACGTCGCACGAAGTATTGTATATAAATCATTAGAACTTGTTGAAAAACAAGCCGGTGGAGATCCATTAAATGTGTTAAAAGCAGCATTTGAAAATGTTAAACCTCAAATTGAAACAAAATCACGAAGAGTTGGCGGTACTAATTATCAAGTTCCGATGGAAGTTCCACACAGAAGAAGCACCACACTTGCAATTAGGTGGATCGTTGATGCTGCTAGAAAAAGAGGAGAAAAGACGATGTCTGACAGATTAGGTCGAGAACTTTTAGATGCAAGTAATAATACTGGGGCTGCAGTCAAGAAAAAAGAAGACGTACACAAAATGGCAGAATCAAACAGAGCTTTTGCTCATTACAGGTGGTAATAATATGTCAACTAGAACAGTAGATCTCAAAAACCTCAGGAATATCGGAATTATGGCTCATATAGACGCCGGAAAAACTACACTGACTGAAAGAATTTTGTATTACACAGGTAAAACATACAAGATTGGTGAAGTTCATGATGGTGCAGCTGTTATGGACTGGATGGAACAAGAGCAAGAGCGTGGTATAACTATAACATCTGCAGCTACTACATGTAGCTGGAATGATCACACAATAAATATTATTGATACTCCTGGTCACGTTGATTTTACAGTTGAGGTGGAAAGATCTCTTAGGGTATTAGATGGCGCAGTAGCTGTATTCGATGGTGTTGCAGGAGTCGAACCACAGTCAGAGACAGTTTGGAGACAAGCTGATAAATATAATGTACCAAGAATTTGTTTTATTAATAAATTGGATAGAACAGGTGCGAACTTTGACGATGACGTACAGTCAATAATCGAAAGACTTGAAGCAAAACCAGCTGTTCTTCAAATTCCTATAGGTTCTGAAGCAGACTTTGTTGGGGTAATTGATCTTGTTGAGATGAAAGCACATACTTGGACAAAAGATGACGGATCTGAATGGGATATTGCAGATATACCAGAGGATCGCCTTGATGAAGCAAACGCTAAGCGAGCAGAACTTTTGGATGTTGTAGCTGAAGCAGATGATGAAGTACTTGAGAAATATCTTGGAGACGAAGAGCTTTCAGTAAAAGAAATAAAAAAAGCAATCAGAACAGGCACTCTTACAGGTTTATTCGTACCAGTTCTTGCAGGGAGTGCTTTTAAAAACAAAGGAGTTCAACTACTATTGGATGCCGTTGTTGACTATCTTCCCTCACCACTAGATATTGAACCGGTATCAGGATTTACTCCTGGAAAAGAAGAAGATGAAATTAGCAGAGAACATTCTGACGATGAACCATTTTCTGCACTCGCATTTAAGGTTGTAAGCGATCCACATGTAGGAAAGTTAACTTATTTTAGAGTCTATTCGGGGACCTTAAATAAAGGTGACAAAGTTGTTAATACGACAACAGGCAAAGATGAAAGACTTGGAAGAATATTGAGAATGCATTCAAACTCAAGAGAGGATATAGATTTTATTTCTACTGGAGATATTGTTGCAGGAGTTGGTCTAAAAAATGCAAAAACAGGAGATACCTTATCTGATTCAGGAAGCCCCATTCAATTGGAATCAATGACATTCCCTGAGCCTGTTATCTCAGTTGCTATTGAGCCAAAATCAAAAGCTGATGAGGAAAAGCTCTCAGAAGGTTTACAAAAATTAGCTGAAGAGGATCCTACTTTTAAAGTCAATTCTGATGAAGAGACTGGTCAAACAATCATTTCAGGAATGGGAGAATTACATCTCGATATTCTTGTAGATCGTCTAAAAAGAGAATTTAAAGTAGAGGCAAATATTGGTAAACCTCAAGTTGCATATAGAGAAGCACTTAAAAAGAAGACTGATATTGAGGCTAAATATATAAGACAAAGTGGCGGTCGAGGCCAATATGGACATGTCATAATGGAGCTCGAACCTATTGAAGATGGATATGAATTTGTAGATTTAATTAAAAGTGGAAGAATTCCTAAAGAATATATCCCATCAGTAAATGCAGGGGTTGAAGCTGCAATGGAATCAGGTGTCCTAGCTGGATACCCACTTGTAAATATGAGAGCAACACTAAAAGATGGGACATACCATGATGTTGACTCATCAGAAATGGCTTTTAAAATCGCAGGGTCCATGGCGTTAAAAGATGGAGCAAAAAAAGCTGGAGTAAAACTACTGGAGCCTATCATGACTGTTGAAGTAGTAACCCCTGAAGATTTTATGGGAGATGTTGTCGGAGATCTTTCTTCAAGAAGAGGAAAGATAGCTGAAATGGGACAAAGAGGATCGGCAAAAGTTGTCAGTGCAAAGGTTCCATTATCAGAAATGTTCGGTTACGCAACAGATTTGCGTTCGAGAACACAAGGCCGTGCAACATTCACGATGCAGTTTGATAGTTATGAGGACGTCCCAGACGCTATAACTAAAGAGATAACTGCAAGTGTTCGTGGAGTAGAGGTTGAAGTTTAAACTTTATTACAGAGTTTAAACTTTTAGAGAAGGAGAAAATATGTCAAAAGAAAAATTTGACCGAAGCAAGCCTCATGTGAACATTGGTACAATGGGCCACATTGACCATGGAAAAACAACATTGACGGCCGCAATAACAAAAGTTTTGGCTGATGCTGGTGCGGGTGAGGCAACTGCTTTCGATGAAATTGATAAAGCACCAGAAGAAAAAGAAAGAGGAATCACTATACAGATAGCGCACGTTGAGTATGAGACCGAAAATCGTCATTATGCTCACGTAGATATGCCTGGTCACGCAGATTATGTTAAAAACATGATTACAGGTGCCGCTCAGGTAGATGGAGCTATTCTTGTGGTTTCAGCAGCTGACGGACCTATGCCGCAAACAAGAGAGCACGTTCTACTTGCGCGACAGGTTGGTGTACCAGCAATTGCTGTTTTTCTAAACAAAGTTGATCAAGTTGACGACGATGAATTATTAGATCTTGTCGAAATGGAAGTCAGAGAACTTTTAAATGAGTATGATTTCCCAGGTGATGATGTTCCAGTCGTGAAAGGTTCTGCATTAGCTGCTCTTGAAGGAAATGAAGATGGTGTGAATGCTGTTTTAGAACTTATGGAACAGGTTGATTCATACATAGAAGAGCCTGTAAGAGTAGTTGACAAACCTTTCTTAATGCCAGTTGAAGACGTTTTCTCAATTACTGGTAGAGGAACAGTCGTTACTGGAAGAATCGAACAAGGTATTGTAAACGTAAACGATGAAGTAGAAATTGTTGGTATTCGTGAAACTACCAAATCAGTTTGTACTGGAGTTGAAATGTTCAGAAAACTCTTGGACGAGGGTAGAGCTGGAGACAACGTTGGTTTACTTTTAAGAGGTATTGATAAAGATGATGTGGAAAGAGGACAGGTTATTGCTGTTCCTGGATCCATAACACCTCATACAAAATTTGAGGCTGAGGTATATGTGCTTACAAAAGAAGAAGGTGGAAGACACAACCCATTCTTTAAAGGATATAGGCCACAGTTCTATTTCAGAACCACAGATGTTACTGGAGAGGTTTCTCTAGCTGATGGTACCGAAATGGTCATGCCTGGTGATAATGTTCCAATTTCTGTAGAACTTATATCTCCAATTGCAATGGAAGAGGGCGTTAAATTTGCAATTAGAGAAGGTGGAAGAACTGTTGGAGCGGGACAGGTGACAAAAGTTATAGAGTAAAAAATTTAACCGGGAGTAGAATTCTACTCCCGGTTTTTTTTGAGGAAAAAATGGCAAAGCAGCAACAACAAATAAGAATAAAGTTAAAAGCATATGACAATTATGTTGTAGACGAGTCTGCTCGAAAGATTGCTGAGACAGTTATGAAAACTCAAGCAAAAGTCAAAGGTCCTATTCCATTACCAACACAAATACATAGATATTGCGTTATAAGATCTCCTCATGTTGATAAAAAATCTAGAGAACATTTTGAAATGAGAATTCACAAACGATTAATTGATATTGTAGAGCCAACCCCAAAAACTGTAGATTCATTAATGAGACTCGATTTACCCGCGGGAGTAGAGGTCGAAATTAAATTATGAAATCATTAATTGCAAAAAAGATAGGTATGACTCAATTATTTGACGAAAATTCGAAGGCTATGGGTGTTACTATTTTGGACGTATCTAGTTGTAGAGTTGTACAAGTTAAATCTGATGAAAAAGATGGATATAGTGCCGCTCAGTTAACTATCGGTTCGGCTAAAAATGTGGTCAAACCTTTAGCTGAACATTATAAAAAATATAATGTTGATCCCGGTGAAGCATTATTTGAAGTTCCTGTTGATGATGAGACACCATTAGAGTCTGGTAAAGAAATTAAAGTTACGGAGTTTTTCGAAGTCGGTCAAAAAGTTGATATAACGGGATTTTCAAAAGGAAAAGGCTACTCAGGTGTTATGAAAAGGCATAATTTTTCAGGACAAAAGGCAAGCCATGGTGTTCATAAAGTTCATAGGGCAGGTGGGTCAATAGGTAATGCTTCTTACCCTGGGCATGTGTTTAAAGGAACAAAAATGTCAGGAAGGATGGGTAATCAAAAAAAGACTATTCAATCTGTAACAATTGTTGAGATAAATGAAGAAAAAAATTATCTACTCGTAAATGGCTCTGTTCCTGGAAATAAGGGAAATATTGTACAAGTTACATCAGCAGTTAAGGTTCACTCATGAGTGTAAAATTAAAATCATTTTCTTTTAAAGACAATAAAACTTCAAACAAACAATACGACTTTGATGTTACCGAGGATATAAACATGGGTCTTCTACATCAAGTAACTAAAGGAAACAGAACTAACGCTAGAAATAATACTGCATCAGTTAAAACAAGGTCACAAGTTTCAGGAACAGGTGCAAAACCGTGGGTCCAGAAAGGGACCGGTAGGGCAAGACATGGATCACTTCGTTCACCTATTTTTGTTGGTGGTGGAATCGCACATGGTCCAGGTGGAAGAGTTTATAAAGATAGAACTCCGAAAAAAATGAAGAAAAAATCTCTGCATATGTCAATATCAAATAGAATATTGGAAGACTCGGTATTTGTAATTGAAGGATCAGATATCGATAAACCATCTACAAAATCAGCTTCAAATGCAATTAAAGAATTATCAATTTCTAAATCATTTATATTTGTTTATGCAGAAAATGACGATTCTTTAGTAAAATCATTCCGAAACCTAGAACATTCAAAACTAACCTCTGTGAAAAAACTTTCAACATTTGACGTGATATCTAATGACGCTTTAGTTTTTACTGAAAATGCAATAAATCAATTTTTGGAGCAAGAATGAAATATTTAGAAGATGTACTTATTGCCCCACTTATCTCTGAAAAATCCTATGATAGAATTGCAAATTCAAATTCTTACACTTTTTTTGTTCATTCGAGCTCAACAAAACCGGAGATTAAAAAAGCTGTTGAGGGACTATTTGATGTTGATGTTTTGTCTGTAAATACTATGTACAAAAAAGGAAAAAAGAAGAGATTTGGATATGTTATTGGACAACAAAGTACAAGAAAAGTAGCCATTGTAACACTTCAAGATGGTCAAACTATAGAGGCATTTGGGGTATAGGTATGGGATCAAAAAAAATAAGACCTATTACACCTGGAATGCGTGGACATGTTACAGGTGACTTTAGCGAAATTACAAAATCAAAACCTGAAAAAAAACTTTTACAATCAAAGAAGTCTTCTGGCGGAAGAAACAATAAAGGAAGAATCACATCCAGACATAGAGGAGGGGGACATAAACAAAAATATAGAGTTGTAGATTTTAAGAGGGTTAAAGATGGAATCCCTGCAAAAGTGGCAGGAATAGAATATGATCCTAATAGGAATTCGAGAATAGCCTTATTGCATTATGTAGATGGAGAAAAAAGTTACATAATCGCACCTGAAGGTATTGATGTGGGTAGCACAGTAGAGTCTGGATCAAAAGCGGAAATTAAAGACGGAAATTGTTTACCTCTTAGGAATATTCCTGCTGGTACATTTGTTCATGCTGTTGAGTTGAGACCAGGTGGTGGAGCAAAAATGGCAAGATCTGCTGGATCGTCTGTTCAATTAATGAGTAAGGAGTCCGGTCTTGCACTCTTAAGATTACCATCTGGAGAAATGAGGACAGTGTCTATGGATTGTAGAGCAACAGTCGGAAGTGTTGGAAATGCAGAAGCAGAACTTACAAAGCTTGGAAAAGCTGGTAGAAAAAGATGGAAAGGTGTGAGGCCACAAACAAGAGGTGTAGCAATGAATCCAGTTGACCACCCGCTTGGTGGTGGAGAGGGTAAATCATCTGGTGGAAGAACACCTGTAAGTCCCTGGGGAAAACCTGAAGCAAAAACAAGAAAAAAGAAAAAATACAGTAATAAATCAATTGTAAGGGCAAGATCTCAAAAGGGTAGGAATTAGTTATGTCAAGAAGTTTGAGAAAAGGACCTTTTGTTGACAATCATTTATTGGTCAAAGTTGAAGAAGCCCAAAATTCAGGTAACAAAAGTGTAATTAAGACATGGAGTAGAAGGTCAACTGTTGTTCCAGAAATGGTTGGATTGACAATAGCTGTTCATAACGGAAGACAGCACATACCAGTTTTTGTAACAGAAGCTATGGTTGGCCATAAATTAGGTGAGTTTGCGCCAACAAGAACATTTAAGGGACACCCGGGACAGAGCTAATGGAAAACGAAACTATAACTGCAAAAAGTAAATACGTTAGACAGTCTCCTTATAAGTTAAGGCTTGTATTGAATTTAATCAGAGGGTTACCAGTATCTGAAGCATTAGATGTTTTAAAATTTACAAAAAGAAGAGCAGCTGGTGAAATATCTCAAGTAATAGAGAGTGCAGTAGCAAATGCAGAAAATAATTTTGGTTTGAACTCCAATGACCTTTATATTTCTAAAGCTATTGCAGATGAAGGACCTACTCTAAAAAGATTTCGACCAAGGGCAAGAGGTAGAGCGGGAAGAATCAATAAAAGAACATCTCACTTGCTAATTGAATTAACAACTTCTGGAGAATCATAATGGGACAAAAAACACATCCATACGCTTTTAGAATTGGAATAGTTAATGACTGGAAATCACGTTGGTTCAGTGATAAAGAATATACAAAATTAGTTAATCAAGATTACAGAATAAGAGAGTTTTTATCATCTCAATTAATTAAAGGAGCAGTCTCAAGGATTGACATAGAAAGAACTAGAGACAAGGTGCAGGTCGATATTCACACTGCTAGACCAGGAGTTGTTATTGGTAGAAAAGGGGCAGAAGCTGATAGATTAAGAAAAGGGCTTGAGGAATTATCAAGTCAGCCCGTGAAACTAAATATTATTGAAGTAAGAGAACCAGAACTTGACGCACAATTACTTGCTAGAGCTGTTGCGGATCAACTAGAAAGCAGAGTTGCGTTCAGAAGAGCGATGAAAAGAGCTGTAACGGGAGCATTAAAAGCTGGAGCAGAAGGTGTCAGAGTAGAATGTTCAGGTAGATTAGGTGGAGCAGAGATGGGCAGAAGAGAATGGTATCGAGAAGGAAGAGTACCTTTACATACCTTACGTGCTGACATTGATTTTGGAAGAGCGGCAGCACATACAACCGTTGGTTCTATAGGAGTAAAAGTTTGGGTTTACAAAGGAGATGTTGTAGCTACAAACAAACTTCGCCAAGAAAAAATTGCTGCTGAAGCTAATTTAGCAAGTGGTGGGCCAGCAACTGGAAGAGTGAAGTCTGTAAAATCAAGGGTTGAAGCAGCTGCTGGAGAAACTAAAAAATCTAGAATATTAGAAGCTGGTGGAGGTAAAAAAACTAATGAGCCATCATCTAAAATTGTTGAAGCTGGAGGCGGAAATCGAATTAGACCTAATGAAGCAGCTAAGCAATTTGAAGAAGAAAAATCAATATTGGAAGAAGAATAATTATGTTAATGCCTAAAAAGACAAAACATAGAAAATCACATAGGGGTCGAAGAAGAGGACTTTCAAAAGGTGGAAATGAAGTAAGCTTTGGTGATTATGGGTTACAAGCTGTTGAAACTTCATATATTACTGCACGCCAAATCGAAGCAGCAAGAATAACAATTACAAGAACAATGAAAAGAGGAGGGAAAGTTTGGATTAATATATTCCCTCACAAACCTATTACAAAAAAACCGGCTGAAGTCCGAATGGGTTCCGGTAAAGGTAATGTTGAGTATTATGTTGCAGTTGTAAAACCTGGAAAAATTATTTTTGAAGTTTCTGGAGTATCTGAAGAGATAGCAAAAGAAGCTATGAGAAAAGCTGGACATAAATTGCCAATTAAAACAAAATTCGTAAAGAGGAATATATGAGCATCAATGATCTAAAAGAATTATCAGTAATTGAGCTTGAAAATAAAATTCTTGATTTGAAAAAAGAATTAATGGATTCGAGGTTTGCTTTGGCTACTAGTCAAATAGAAGATACTTCTATTTTTAAAAAAATTAAAAAAGAAATTGCTCAAGCAAATACGATACTTAATCAAAAATTACACCAAGAAAAAATGAAAGAGGAAGCTAATGAGTAGTGAATTAAGAGCCTCAAGAAAAGTCAGAACAGGAGTAGTTGTATCTGATAAAAGAGATAAAACAGTAACTGTATCAATTGAATTACAATTTCAACATCCAAAATATGGAAAAATTGTCAAAAAAACTAGAAAATTACACGCCCATGATGATAATTTTGATGCAAAAGTTGGAGATACTGTAAAAATTACTGAAACTAAACCAATTTCAAAAACAAAAATGTGGAGAGTTACAGAAATTGTTGAGAGAGCAAGATGATACAAAAAGAATCAAGATTAAAAGTTGCTGATAACTCTGGTGCCAAAGAAGTACTTTGCATAAAAGTGAAGGGTAGTTCAAAAATTAGGTACGCTGGATTAGGTGATGTATTCACTGCGACTGTAAAAGATGCTGTTCCTGGTGGTCAGATTAAAAAAGGTGATATTGTTCAAGCCGTAGTAGTAAGAACTAGTAAAGAGACAAGACGTAAAGATGGTACGTATATAAGATTTGATGAAAATGCATGTGTAATTTTAAATGATCAGGCTCAACCTAGAGGAACAAGAATATTCGGACCTGTCGGTAGAGAACTTAGAGAAAAAAAGTTTATGAGAATAGTTTCATTAGCTCCAGAGGTTTTGTAATGAAAATTCAAAAAGGCGATACTGTGAAAATTATTTCTGGAAAAGATAATGGTAAGGAAGGTAAAGTACTTCAGGTATTTCCAAAAAAGAATAAAGTTCTGGTAGAAGGAATAAATATAAACAAGAAACATCAAAAACCACAAGGTCAAACAATGCAAGGTGGTGTAATTGATAAAAGTATGCCTATAGATATCTCTAATGTTTCATTAGTTGTCAAAAAAAAGAGTGGAAGAGTAAGATATAAGTTTGATAAAAATGGAAATAAATTTAGAGTACTCGCTCAAACTGGAGATGAAGCATGATTCCTAGGCTTAAAGAACAATATAGAAATCAATTAATTGGTGAGTTGAAGAAACAATTAGATATTGGCAATACAAATGCTGTTCCAAAATTAGAAAAAATAGTTATAAATATTGGAGACGGAAAAGCAGCTACAGATGGTAGAGCTTTGGAATCTATGGTTGATGAGTTAACAGCAATTTCTGGTCAGAAACCTGTTATTAAAAGAGCAAAAAAATCAATAGCAGGCTTTAAAATTCGTGAAGGTATGCCAATTGGAGTTTCAGTTACATTAAGAGGTAATAGGATGTGGGAATTTTATGATCGATTTGTTCAAGTTGTCGTTCCAAGAATTCGAGATTTCAGAGGATTCAGTAAAAAATCCTTTGATGGAAATGGCAACTTCTCGCTTGGCCTTAATGAACAACTCGTATTTCCTGAAGTTGAATATGATAAAGTCAGAGATATTAGAGGCATGAATATAACAATTTGCACTACAGCTAAAGACAATATAGGTGGATATGAATTACTTAACTCACTGGGATTTCCATTTAGGGAGAATTAATTATGGCAAAAAAAAGTAAAATAGTTAAAAATAATAAAAGACAAGAAACATCAGATTTTTATTTAGTAAAAAGAAAAGAATTACTTTCGGTAATTAGAGATCCCGAGTCATCATACGATGAAAAAAGAGAAGCTCAAAAAAAGATTGCTAAGATGCCAAGAGATGCCTCAGCAACTCGTCACAGAAATAGATGTCAGGTTACTGGTCGACCAAGAGGAAATTTAAGGAAATTTGGTATGTCTAGAAACACTTTTCGCGATCTAGCACTCAAAGGCGAATTGCCAGGAATAAAGAAAGCTTCGTGGTAAAAATGGTAAATGATCCAATTTCAGATTTTTTAACAAGAGTAAGAAACGCCACACTTGTATCTAAATCAAATGTAGAAATTCCTCATTCAAATTTCAAACATGAACTTGCAAAATTATTAAAAGATGAAGGCTATATAAGCGATGTGGAAGTAAAAGAAGACGGCTCAAAAAAAGTTTTAAATTTAACAATTAAGTTTTCAGATGAAGGAAAGTCAGTTATCGCTGGATTAAATAGATTATCTAAACCTGGAAGAAGAGTCTACTCTTCCTTTGATAAGCTTCCAAGAAATAATGGAGGCCTTGGAACTGTTGTTGTTTCTACTTCTAGGGGATTATTATCTGATTCTGAAGCAAGGAAAAGAAAACTTGGTGGAGAATTAATATGTGAGGTTTGGTCATGAGCAGGATTGGCAATAAACCCATAGAGATTCCAGAAAAAGTTGAGATAAAAATAGAAAACAACAAGATTATTGTTAAGGGACCAAAGGGGGAACTTACCACGGAAGTCTTAGAAGAAAAAATAAAATTTGAAATTAAAGATAATATTTTTAGCTTCACAAGGGAATCAGACGAAAAAAATGTAAAGAGTTTGCATGGACTATATAGATCATTAGTTGCAAACAATATTTTAGGAGTAAGTGAAGGCTATTCTAAAACGCTGACTTTACAGGGAGTTGGTCATAGAGTCACATTAAAAGGAAACGATTTAGAAATACTATGCGGCTTTTCTCATCCCGTCATTTTTAAAAAGGTTGAGAATATTTCATTTGATGTACCTGACCAGAATACAATAAATGTCTCAGGTATCGATAAAGCATTAGTGGGCCAAGTTGCAGCAGATATTAGATCAATAAAACCACCAGAACCTTACAAAGGTAAGGGAATAAGATATCAGGATGAATACGTCAGAAGAAAAGCTGGTAAAGCAGCAGTAGCCACAACAGGAGCTTAAAATGAAAAATTCAAATGCCAGATTAAAAAGAAAAATAAGGATAAGAAAAAAAGTATATGGTGATGCTACAAAACCTCGTTTGGCTGTTTACAAAAGTAACAAAAATATTTATGTTCAAGCAATTGATGATTTAAATCATACAACTATTGGTTCTGCAAGTACATTATCTAAAGAACTGAAAAGTGACTCATTAAGCATAGATAGCGCTAAAAAGGTTGGAGAATTAATGGGAGATATTCTTAACAAGAACAAAATTAAAGAAGCAGTTTTTGATCGCGGAGGATATATTTATCATGGAAGAGTAAAAGCTTTAGCTGATGGCATAAGAGAAAAAGGTATACAATTCTAATGGCTGAAATTGAATTACAAGAGAACGTTATACACATCAACAGAGTAGCGAAAGTTGTTAAAGGTGGAAGAAATTTTGCTTTTACCGCTTTAGTTGCTGTTGGTGATGGGAATGGAAACGCCGGGATAGGGTATGGCAAAGGGTCAGAAGTTCCACTAGCAATACAAAAGGCCATTGAGAATGCAAAGAAAAATATTCATCCTATACCAATGGCTGGATCAACAATAGTTCATACAACAACTGGTGAACATGGTTCTTCTAAGGTTCTATTGAAACCAGCAGCACCAGGAACGGGTGTTATTGCTGGAGGAGCAGTTAGACAGGTTTTAGAAGCTGCAGGTGTTAAAGATATACTCGCTAAGTCTTTAGGTTCACCAACTCATTTAAACGTCGCAAAAGCAACTCTTAATGGATTATTAGGACAGAGAACTCCCGATGAAGTTGCAAAATTAAGAGGCAAAAATGTTATGGAAATTGCGCCAAAAGGTTTAGTTGATGCATACGAAAAAACAAAAGCGGAAAGAAAACTTAGAGAAGATGCCAAAGGTTAGGATTACATTGAACCGATCATTAATTGGTCAAGGTTTTAAAGCTAAGGAGACAATTAAGTCACTTGGTTTAAAGAAAATAAACTCATCTGTTGAAAGAGAAGTAGACGATAGCTTGCAAGGCATGCTAAATAAAGTTAATCATCTTGTTGAAGTAGAAGAAATTAAATAATGAGTAAAATAAAATTCCATCATTTAAAACCAACACCTGGCTCAACAAAATCAAAACTCAGAAAAGGAAGAGGTGAATCTGGCAAAAGAGGTAAAACTGCAGGAAGAGGTACAAAAGGTACTGGAGCGAGAAAAACAGTTCCAGCTTATTTTGAGGGTGGACAGATTCCGCTTTATAGAAGAATTCCTAAGCTAAAAGGACTTAAAAATACACCTAAAATGTCGTATGTTGTGGTGAACGTATCTGATTTACAAGAAAAAAATCTTAAGGGAGAAATTGATCCAGATGTTCTTCAAAAAAATGGATTGACTCGTAAAAAAGGACTAGTAAAAATACTAGGAAATGGAGAAATTACTAATACCGTGAATGTAAAAGCACACGCAGTAAGTGAATCTGCAAAGAAAAAGATTGAAGATGCTGGTGGAACAGTAGAAGTGATCGAGATTTAGATGAAACTGTCAATTTTTAAATATATGTTTAAAATTCCTGATCTTAGAAAAAGGATTATATTTACATTACTAATGTTTGGAGTTTACAGGTTAGGTGCTGCTGTACCTGTACCCGGTGTTGATTTAGAAGCTGTTCAAAGATTGACTGACTCTGGCTCTCAAGCAGGCATATATGGGTTGTTAAATTTATTTTCTGGTGGAGCGCTTGAAACTTTTTCAGTTTTCGCATTAGGAATCATGCCATACATTACGTCCAGTATTATTTTGCAGCTTTTAACAGTTGTAATTCCAAGGTTACAAAAACTTCAAGAAGAGGGAGAGTCAGGAAGAAAGGTTATTACACAGTGGACAAGATATATAACAGTTGTTCTAGCTTTACTTCAATCTACAGGTCTTACATACATATTCTCCAGGGGAAGTTTAACAGGAGGCATATCCTTAATACCAAACTATACACCCTCCCGAGTCGGTTTAATTGTTTTAACCATGACTGCTGGAACAGCATTCATAATGTGGCTAGGAGAATTAATTTCTCAAAGAGGAATTGGGAATGGAATGTCTCTAATTATATTTGCAAGCATAATTAGTCAATTACCTGCAAGTTTTGGTGGTGCTTACCAGGTTACAGCTGGTCAGGGTAGAATCGGACAATTTAGTTTTCTTGTATTGATGTTTTTTCTTATGATTGTTGGCATAATTTATGTCGAACAAGGCCAAAGACGGATACCTATTCAATTTGCAAAAAGAGTTAGAGGACGAAAAGTTATGGGAGGTCAAAGTACTTATATTCCATTGAAGGTAAATAGCGCAGGAGTTATACCTGTAATATTTGCAACTAGTGTTTTATTTTTTCCAGCACTAATTGCTACTTCACTTCCTCAAGATAATTCAATTACAGCGGGAATCAGAAATTGGATTGATGTTAACTTAGCAAACTCTCAAGGTACAAGTTGGTTTTATATTTTCTTTTTGGGCATGCTGATAATATTTTTCACATATTTTTATACCACCATACAATTTGATCCAGTAAGACAATCAGACATGATAAGAAGACAAGGTGGATTTGTTCCTGGTGTTCGTCCTGGTATTTCAACAACTAATTATCTGTCTCACATTATCAGCAGAATTACACTTCCAGGTTCAGTCTTTTTGGCTTCCGTTGCAGTTTTACCCTCAATAGCTTCTGCTATTTGGGATATCCCACTTGGTTTTAGTGGAATTTCAATTTTGATTACAGTGGGTGTGGCACTTGAAACAATGAAGCAGATTGAAAGTCAATTAAGTATGAGAAATTACGAAGGATTTATTGATTGACAAATATCACTATTTTTCTTGGACCTCCAGGTGCAGGAAAAGGTACTCAAGCTGAAAAAATATCAGAAAGTTTTAACCTACCTCATATCTCAACAGGTGTAATGCTCAGAGAACACGTTGAAAATAAAACAGAATTAGGAGTTATAGCTGCGGAAATCCTGAATAAGGGGAATCTAGTATCAGATGATCTTGTTACGGCAATGTTGATTGATAGGTTAGATAATTCAGATTGTAAAGATGGAGCTATTTTAGATGGCTTTCCAAGAACAATAGCTCAAGCAGAAAGCTTAGAAATTGATGATTTAGAGATTAGAAATGTAATTTTATTTGAAGTTAATGAAGAAGAATTAATTAAACGGATGCTTGAAAGAGGAAGAGACGATGATACAGAAGAATCAATTAAAGTAAGGTTTGAAGTATACAAAAATGAGACAGCACCTTTGATCGACTATTACAACAACAAGGGAGTATTAAATTCAGTAAATGCTTTTGGTGAAATCAATGACATTTTTAATAAGATTTCAAAGTTTATGGAATTATGATCACATATAAATCAAATGAAGATTTCTTAAACATGAAGAAAGCTGGAAAAATTGTTGCAACTATTCATGCGGAACTTAAAAATATTTCACTCCCTGGTACAAAAATTGAAATTCTTGATAAAAAAGCAGAAGAGATAATTACAAAATCAAATTCAACATCAAATTTTTTCAATTATAGAGGCTTCCCCTCATATATTTGTGCTTCACCAAATGATGTTGTAGTCCATGGAATTCCTAAAAACTTCACTTTAGAAGAGGGCGATATTTTATCAATAGATGTTGGATGTGTAGTAAATGGATATCATGCAGATGCAGCCTTGACTTATGGAATTGGGAAGATTTCCAAGGAGGATCAAAAGTTAATAGATGTTACAAAAAAGGCACTTTACGAGGGAATAAAACTTGTAAAGGATGGACAAAAACTAGGAACAATTGGAAATAAAATTGAAAAAGTTGGAAGAAAAAATTCCTACGGAGTAGTTAGAGAATATGTTGGTCATGGAATAGGTTTAGAAATGCACGAAGATCCACAGGTACCTAACTATGGAATCAAAAATAAAGGTTTTACTCTTAAAAAAGGCATGGCTATTTGCATAGAACCAATGTTTAACATTGGTTCAGCAGATACAAAAGTTGATGATGATGGCTGGACTGTTCGGACGTCAGATGGTAAAAAATCGGCCCACTGGGAACATACAATAGGAATAATGGAGGATGAAGTATGCATTATGACAGAATTGTAAATTTTCAAAATATATTGGTAATAATACACAATCTGACTAATCTAGTTTATCGGTCCTAAAATCAGGTAATTTTGGTAGAAAAAGAAAAAAACATAATAAAAGTACAGGGAACTGTAACTGAAACTCTGCCAAATGCCTCTTTTAAGGTGAAGCTTGAGAGTGGAGCAGAAATTTTGGCACATGTATCTGGAAAGATGAGAATGAAATATATTCGTATTCTTCCAGGCGATGTTGTCGAAATGGAAGTATCACCATATGATCCTACAAGGGGTAGGATTACTTGGAGACATAAATGAAAGTTAAAGCAAGTATTAAAAAACGAGGTCCTAATGATCAAATAGTTCGCAGGAAAGGCAAACTATATGTAATCAATAAAAGGAACCCGAGAAACAAGCAGAGGCAAGGTTAACTTTGGCAAGAATTTCAGGTATTGATATACCAAGAGAAAAAAGAGTTATTGCATCTTTAAGATATATACATGGAATAGGTGCAAAAAGAGCAGAAGACATTTGCAACGATTTAGAAATAAATCCAGACACAAGAGTTAACAATCTTACAAATGATGAGATTGCAAAGATAAGAAAGTATATCGAATCAAACTTTAGAGTTGAAGGTGATCTGAGAAGAGATGTATCACAAAATATAAGAAGAAAAACTGAAATAGGTACATATCAAGGTATGAGACACAGAACTGGCTTACCTGTAAGAGGTCAGAGAACGCATACTAATGCTCGTACAAGAAAAGGACCTAGATTTGCAATAGCAGGTAAAAAGAAAGTTATGAAATAGTGGCTGAACAAAAATCTAAGAAAAAAAATAAAAAAAATATTCCTTCTGGAGTAGCGCACATTAAAGCTAGTTTTAACAACACAATAATTAATATTTCTGATACAAATGGTGAAACTGTCGTATGGACTTCTGGTGGTTCTGTTGGATTCAAAGGTTCAAGAAAATCAACGCCCTATGCAGCTCAAGTTGCAGCTGAAGAAGCCGTCAGAAGAGCTACCGAGTTTGGTATTCATAAATTAGACATAATTATTAGTGGGACCGGAGCTGGTAGAGAAACAGCTGTTAGAACTCTTCAAAATATGGGAATGGATGTTGGAACTATAAAAGACATTACACCAACTCCTCATAATGGCTGTCGCCCTAAAAAGAGGAGAAGAAGCTAGTGGCTAGATATACAGGACCAAGGGTAAGAGTTTCAAGAAGAATTGGCTTTAACGTTTTTGAAAATAGAAAAGGCGACAAGGCATTACAAGACAGACCGTACCCTCCTGGAGAGAATGGCAAAAAAAGAATGAGAGAAACTGATTACGGAACTCAGCTTAAAGAAAAACAAAAAGTTAGGTATATGTATGGCGTAATGGAAAAACAATTTAGAAATTATTACAAAGAAGCTACGAGAATGCCTGGTATAACAGGTGAGAATTTATTAGTTTTACTTGAATCAAGAATTGATAATGTAATTTACAGGGCTGGTTTTGCTTCAACAAGACCGCAGGCAAGACAACTAGTTTCACATAGACACTTCAAGTTAAATGGTAGTCTGGTAGATATTCCGTCAATTCAAGTAAAACCTGGAGATAGAATTGAACTGAAAGATCAAAGCAACGACTTAATAGTTATTCAACATACAATAGATACTGGACAAGATAGAGAACCAGTTTCTTGGTTAAAGATTGACGAAAAGAAAAAAAATATAGAAGTTTTAAATCAACCAACTAGAAATGATGCAAGTCAACAAATAGAAGAGCAGTTAATAGTAGAACTTTATTCTAAATAGAATAAGAGAGGAGAACAATGTTAATCTTGCAAAGACCAGAAATATCTCAAGAAGATCTTGGAAAATCCAGATCTAATTTTGTTATTGAACCACTTGAACCTGGGTTTGGACTAACCCTCGGTAATACAATGAGGAGGGCTTTATTATCAAGAGTCCCTGGCGTAGCGGTGACAGGTGTAAAAATTGATGGAGTAAATCATGAATTTACTTCTGTACCTGGAGTTGTAGAAGATGTTCTTGATGTTTTATTAAATTTAAAAAGATTAGTTTTAAAAGTTGATGATCAAGAAAGTCACACTTTGACAGTTAAAGCAAAAGGACCAGGAGAAGTAAAAGCTGCACAAATACAATGTCCAGCAGGAGTTGAAGTTGTAAACACAGATCTTAAGATTTGTACACTTTCAAATGATTCAACCTTAGACATGGAAGTTTCAATTGCTCATGGTGTCGGATACCGACTTGCTGATAAAAATAAAACAAGTGATTCTAGTTTTATTCCAATCGATTCAATTTTCTCTCCAGTAGTTAAAGTAAGTTATTCAGTTTCACCAACTCAAGTAGGTCAAGTAACAAACTATGACAAACTCAGCCTAGATGTTGAAACAGATGGATCAATAGAACCTAGTGAAGCAATTTCTTCTGTTGGAAAAACTTTAGGAGAACTGTGGAAATTATTTGCAGATATTGATGAAGGAGTAGGTCTTGAGCTAGGAGAGCTTACTATTTCTGAGGGTAGTTCACCTGATTTATCACTATCAGTAGATGCATTGGATTTATCTGAACGACCAAGAAATTGTTTAGGTAGAGAAAATATAACAACTGTTGGTCAAATTTTGGAATATACAGAAGACGACTTACTAAACCTTACTAATTTTGGACAAAAAAGCTTAGACGAACTCGTAGCAAAGTTAGATGAACTTGGTCTAAGTTTACCTACAAGCTCTGATTTGAATTTGGACGATAATTCAGATGCCTAAACCTAGAAGAGGAAAGTTGCTTGGAGGGTCTTCTTCACACGAAGATCAAATTATAAGTAATTTAATTGCTTCTCTAATAGAGTTCGAAAAAATTGAAACAACTCTTACAAAAGCAAAAGTTACAAAACCCTATGTGGATAAAGTAATTACAAAGGCTAAAAAAGGCTCTCTTCATGACAGAAGACAAGTCTTAAAGTTTATACAAAATAAAGCAGTAGTAGCAAAACTTTTCGATGAGATTGGTCCAAAATATCAAGATAGAGATGGCGGATATACGAGAATAACAAGAACAAGTCATAGAAAAGGTGATGGGGCCGAACTCGCAGTTTTAGAGTTAGTATAAATTGAACACATTTAAAGACGTTTGGAAACAATTTAAACTTTTCATAAGATTTGATTCAGAAGTGATATCACGAATCAGCCAAGATAGATATGAAACTGGAAATGCCCTTCTTATTGTTACTGCAAGCCTTTTGCTAGTTTATACACCGATGTTTCCTCTGCTTTATAGATCCTTTTCAAGCCATATCGATTATCTTTTTTTTGGAATATTGGATGGTACATTCTCTTGGTTATTTGCAAGTTTGGTTATGTGGTTTTCCCTAAGCAGATTATTTAAAGAAGCTATCGATATTAATAGTGTTGCAACTATTACAGGATATTCCCATGGGTTGATTGGTTTTGTAGCAGTGCTATTTATATTACAAAATTTGTTTGGAAATTTTGATCAAAGGGTAAATCAAATATTTATCCTACTGGTTATTTTTTGGATATACATGACAATATCAAAGTCACTAGAGCTTGGATTTTTAGTTGATAAAAGAAACTCAAAATTAGCTTCTGCAATATTTATTTTTGTTTTATTTTGGACATCAGATCCTTTAAAAATCATTATTTAGATTGGCTACTTATAAATTAGAAATTTCTTACAATGGAACTAATTTTCATGGTTTTCAAATACAACCAAAAAATAGAACAATTCAAGGAGAGATGAAACAAGTATTGGATCAACTGCTTGATAATTATGATCTAAGTTATTCTGGAAGAACTGATTCAGGTGTTCATGCAAAATCTCAAATAATTTCTATTAAATCTCCTTATCAATTAAATACTAAGTTTATCCAATCTTTCAACTCGTTAATTACTGATGAAATAAGAATGATTAAATGTAAAAAAGTAAATGAAAATTTTAATCCTAGATTTGATGCCAAATCTAGAATCTATAAATTTTTTATTTTGAATAAATCTAAAGAAATACCTTTTTCAAAAGATTTTGTATATTTCATTAATAAGGATTTAGATATTGACGAGCTAAATGATATTTCAAAAATCTTCTTAGGAGAAAAAAATTTTCAAAATTTTTCTAAATTGAGATCTAATCAAACACCGATAAGAACCATTTCAGTAAGTAAATGGTCAAAGATAAATTCAAAATTTGTATATACAATAGAGGGAAATTCTTTTCTTCACAATATGGTCAGATGTATAGTTGGTTGTCAACTTGCTGTAATTGATTCAAAAGTAACATTAGAGGATTTGAAAAAATCATTAGTAAGCCCCTCTGACGAAAGACATAGATTTATGGTTCCAAGCAATGGATTACATTTATGGAAAATCAAATACTAGTTTCCATAAATATGAATACAATTTATACTTAAATCTCGTTACGATTCTATAAGGTTTTATGAGTACAAAAACGACATTTGATGGTGTTGAGTCATCTGAAAGAAATTGGCACTTGGTTGATGCAAGTGGACTTCCTGTTGGCAGATTGGCTAGCGAGATTGCACAAATACTTAGAGGAAAGCACAAACCACAATTTGCTCCTCATTTAGATGTCGGAGATTACGTAATTGTAATCAATGCCTCGAAAATTCAAGCTACGTCTAAAAAGCCTGAACAAAAGATGTACTATGATCACTCAGGTTACCCTGGTGGTTTGAAAGAAGAATCATTTAATTCTTTGAAGAAAAGAAAACCAGAAAAAATTATAGAACGTGCGGTTTGGGGAATGCTTCCAAAAAATAGACTTGGACGATCAATTTTAAAAAAATTATATGTATATAGAGACGATACCCATCCACATAGTGCCCAAAATCCCTCAGAATTAAGTTTTAATATAAAGAAGGTAGTCGAGTAATGAGTAAAACAATATTAGGAACAGGAAGAAGAAAAACATCTGTTGCAAGAGTTATGTTAAGTGAAGGCGATGGAAATTTTGAATTTAATGGTAAATCAATAGAAAATTATTTTCCAAGTCCATCAATGAGAATGACAATCAATAAACCTTTCAATGTCGTTGGTATGGAAAAAAAGTTTGATTTAAAAGTTAATGTCAACGGAAGTGGATTATCTGCTCAAGCTGATGCTGTAGCTTTAGGTATTTCACGCGCTTTAATTCAATTTGATCCAGAACTTAGACCAAAACTAAAAAAAGCAGGCCTACTTACTAGAGATGCTCGCAAAGTTGAAAGAAAAAAATACGGACTTAAGAAAGCCCGTAGAGCAGAGCAATTTACTAAAAGATAATAATTCATTGAAGAAGTATTTTGGTACTGATGGTATTAGGGGAATACCTAACGATACTTTAAGTCAAGATCTCATATCCAAAATATCCGCATCTGTTGAACAACATATAAATCCCAAAAATATTGCTGTCATTTCAGATACACGTTCATCTTCAGATGAAATTCTTAATTGGATTTCCATAGGATTTTCAAGCAAAGTAAATATTTTTAATCATGGAGTTTTACCTTCTGGTTCAATGCCTATAATTTTGAAAAAATTTAATTACGATCTTGGAATTATAATTTCTGCTTCACATAATCCTGCTGAATATAACGGCATAAAGTTAATTCAAGAAAACGGATCAAAATTAGATGATGATGATGAAATATCAATTGAAAAAAATATCGAAAGTTTAGAACTACCAAATCAACATTCTCAAATAATTAATTTAAGTGATGGACATCATGAGTATCTTAATTTTCTTGATAAGGTTACAGATATTGATTTTAGTAATTTTCAAATACTCATCGATGCAGCAAACGGATCAGCATCAACAGTCATAAAAGAGTTATTTGATAAAAAAAATGCAAATTACAGAATTATCAATAATCAACCGGATGGCTTAAATATTAATGAAGACTGTGGAGCAACAGTTCCTGAGAATCTACAAAAAAATATAGAAAAGGGTGAAATTGGCGCATCTTTTGATGGTGATGCCGATAGATTAATAATGGTTGATGAAAATGGAGATATTGTAAATGGAGATCTGATATTAACAATTCTTTCAAAATATTTATCAGAGGTTAATCAGCTTACCAATAACATTGTTGTTAGTACGGTAATGTCAAATTATGGCTTTAAACAAGCCATAGAAAAATTTAATTTTGATCTTATTGAAACTCCAGTTGGTGATAAATATGTTGCAGAAGCAATGAAAAAATATGATGCTGCTTTAGGTGGAGAACAGTCTGGTCACATCATTATTTCTGACTTATTACCAGTTGGTGACGGTCTAGTTACATTAATCTATGTTTTGAAAGCTATGCAACACTTCGGTGTAGCTTTGAGTGATTTTAAGAGCGAGAATCTTTATGAATACCCACAAAAACTGACAAACCTAGAACTAAAAAATAAATTAAATGACGAAGAATTAGAATACATCAACCAGATAGCTTTAGACATGTCAATAAAAAAAGATTTAGATGGAAGATATTTAATACGTAATTCAGGGACAGAACCATTATTGCGTGTACTTGTTGAGGCTAAAAGTAATGAAGCTATGGAAGATTTTTCAAATGAGCTTATTACAAAAATTAATAAATACCTAAATTAACCATACTTATCGATATACTCTTTATAACGAGCAATATAGCGCCTGGCCTTTAACGAGGTGACGAGGAAGTATGTTATCGAAAAATTCGGCGGATGCATACTCGGCTCTGCGGTCGATATAAATTGTTTAAAAACAAAGAGAAATTTTTGAACAGAGACAATTTAAAGCAGTCTTTATTTTAACCTGCTCGTTGGAATGGAGATATAGTGTGTGGAATTGTAGGGTATTCAGGCCCTAAAGAACCTTTACCAATTTTAATCAATGGTCTTTCTCGTTTGGAATATCGGGGATATGATTCGGCAGGAATAGCAATTTCTGATGGAAGCAAAATTACGATTGAAAAAAAAGAGGGTAAACTCGATGTCTTAAAAGAACATTTAGAAGATAAGCAAATTTTAGGAAACATTGGGATTGGTCATACAAGATGGGCAACTCATGGAGTACCAAATGATGTGAATGCACATCCACATTCAGACAACAATGATGAATTTGCAATCATTCACAATGGCATTATTGAGAATTATGCAGAAATCAAGAAAGATCTTATAAACGACGGATTTAAATTTAATTCAGACACCGACACGGAAGTCGTAGCTATAGAGTTAAGCAGAAAATGGAATGGAAATCTTTTAAAAACAGTCGTAGATGTAGCAAAAACACTTGAGGGAACATATGCCCTTGTTGTAACTACAACTAAAGAAGAGGACACTATTGTTGCAGGAAGATTAATGAGTCCTTTAGTTCTTGGAGTTGGTGATAATGAGGTTTTTCTAGCATCTGATTCAGCAGCAATCTTGGAACATACAAAGAAAATGATATTTCTTGAAAACGGTGATTTTGTAGAAATTAAAAATGGTAAATATAAGTTGTTCGACTCTGAATTAAATGAAATCCAGAGAGAAATTCAAGAAATTGATTGGGAGGTATCTGAAGCAGAGAAGTCAGGGTATGACCATTTTATGTATAAGGAAATACTTGAACAATCTGAGGTAATCGAAAGAACTTTATCGGGAAGGCTTGAAGCATCCTCAGATGAAATCCCGATTAAGTTAGACGAGGCTTCAAAATTTGAAAAAATTTGGATTGTTGCATGCGGAACAGCCTATCATGCCGGTTTGTTTGGAAAAGACCTATTTGAGAAAGTTCTTGGAGTTCCGGTAAGTGTTGAGCTTGCTTCCGAGTTTAGATATAGAGAACCAATCGTGGGAAAAAACGATTTAGGTATTGTAATTTCCCAGTCTGGAGAAACCATGGACACTATTGCTGCTACAGAATTATTAAAGGAAAATGGCTCACATGTTCTTGCTTTAGTAAATGTGGTTGGTAGTTCGCTAGCAAGAATGGCTGATAGTGTATTTTATTTACATGTAGGTCCAGAGATAGGCGTAGCTTCTACTAAAGCTTATTTAGGTATGCTTGTTTCTCAGCTTGTTATAGCAAAACACTGGGACGCTCAAAATAAGTTAGATGTTTTATTTGATGAAATTGCAGAACTCCCAAACCTAATAGATCAGACCATGGCTTGTGAAGGTCAAATAAAAGAAATATCTGAAAAAATCTATAAAAAGAATGATATCTATTTTATTGGTCGAGGATTAGATTATGCTTTAGCAGCTGAAGGTGCCTTAAAATTAAAAGAAATTTCCTATCTTCATGCTGAGGCATTAGCAGCAGGAGAGCTTAAACACGGCACACTCGCTTTAATAGAAGAAGGAACCCCTGTAATAGTTACTGCTAGTCAAAATCATCTACTTGATAAGACGACAAGTAATGTACAAGAGGTTATTGCTAGGGGAGCATATGTAATTGCTATTGGAGATAGTGAGTCAGAGAAACTTGAGAATATATCAAATGATTATGTCGCTCTACCAGATAGTAATGAATTACTAACTACTTTGATCTCGATCATACCTCTACAATTTATTGCTTATCACGTGGCTAACAAGAATGGCCAATCGATTGATCAACCAAGAAACCTTGCAAAGTCAGTTACTGTAGAATAAATAATATGGATAGAGGTTACGTATACGTAAATAAGACAAATTATTTACACAATATAGAATTATTAAAACAACTATCAGATAAGGAACTTTGCTTGGTTGTCAAAGCCAATGGTTATGGTCACGGCATTGAATGGACCGTCAAAACGGCAATGGAAGCTGGAATCAAATGGTTTGCAGTAGCAGCTATTAGTGAAGCAAAAAAAGTTCGTGCTCAATCTGATGAACTAAGGGTATTGTTGCTTACGGAGCCATCACTTGGAGAGATAGACAATATAGAGAAATACAATATCGACTTAACAGTTTATAATAATTTTTTTATTGACGGTCTAGCAAAATCCGGTAAAGCATTCAATGCCCATATAAAAATCGATACTGGTATGCACAGAGTTGGTTGTGAACCAGAAGATTTTAAAAACCTTTATGAAAAAATAACAAACTCTAAAACCATAAATCTTGCTGGTATATGCACCCATTTTCCATTAGCTGACGAAGAGATAGAGCCTACAGAAGAATCTATCGAATTGTTCAAACAAACAATCAAGGATGTAAATACAGATAATTTACTATTACATGCAGATAATTCTGGATCATCATTTTATAATTTTGATCCTACTTTTAACCTGTCAAGAGTTGGTCTCGCAGTATATGGGTGCAACATAACACCCGCAGAAGTTGTTCAAGACCTCAAACCTACGATGGCAATAAAAACAAGAATATCAAACATTCACCATAGAAAAAAAGGTGAAGCCGTTTCTTATGGAAAAGCATTGACTCTAGATAGAGACACAACTGTAGGAGTATCGCCCGTAGGATATGGCGATGGATATCCATGGAGTACATTTCCTGATGGAAAAGTAATAGTTAACAATACATATTGCAATTTGATAGGAAGAGTAACTATGGATCAAATTTTATATGACATCACAGATGTTGAGGCAAATATTAATGATGAAGTTGTTCTTTTAGGAAATTCTGAGAACAATGAACTTAAAATTACAGTTTTCGATATTGCAAAATGGAATAAGACTATTGAATGGGAGATCCTTACTAATATTAACGAACGACTTGAAAGGGTTGAAATTGAATGAGATCGAGCTTAAAGAATCAGATTTAGATGAATTTGCAAAAGACTTTGTAACAAAATTATCAATTCCTTCTGTTGTAGGATTTAACGGAAGTTTAGGGGCTGGGAAAACTTCAATAATCAAAAAAATAATTTACCATTTGGGAATCGAAGATAATGTAACTTCCCCAACATTTAATATTGTAAAAAATTATCTCAAAGAAGATTTATGCATTTATCATGTTGACCTATATAGACTCTCATCATTCCAAGAATTTATTGATCTCGATCTTCCTTTATTTGAAGAAAAAACCTTATTTTTTGTTGAATGGTCTAACCAACTTCCAGATACAAATCTTAATAATTGGACAATTGTTGATGTTGATATAATTGATGATTCAACAAGAATGATAAGGTTTTAAATTGTACAAATTATCTATTTCTACATCAGGTGAATATGTTTCTGCAGCTATTTTTAAGGATAAATTGGTTGCTAGTTTTGTTTCAAAAACCAATAGGGGTTCTACAGGAATACTTCTCAATCAAATTAATGAATTATTTGATAAAACAAAAGTAAGCAGAAATGATCTTAGCGCACTTTATCTTGACGTAGGACCAGGATATTACACTGGACTAAGAATCGGTTTATCAGTGTCTCAAGGGCTTGGTGCTGTTTTGGGCATACCTATAATTCCAGTAAATGGTCTCGATGCTCTTGCGTTTGCAGCGCATACAAGCCATAGAAAAATATGTTCATTAATTGATATCAAACGAAATGAGTTTGCTTATTGTGAATATATGCCAGTTCCGGGTGGCGTAACACGAGAGTTAAACCCTCAAGTTATTTCAGTTGAAAGCTTAGAAATTAAACTTTCTGATGACGCCGATAAAAAATTACTAGTAGGTAATTGGGATCTTATAGAAAATAAAAAAATTCTTACTGATAGTAATACTAAATTAGCCGAGCCGAGATTTGTAACTGCTGAAAACATTTATAACGTTGGTGAAAAAATAAAAGATTATCCAGACTTTAATGAAATAAACCTTGAATATATGAGAGAACCTGATGTGACATTATCAAAAGATAGTTTGAGTGGGAATGTGAAGTTTTATGATTAAAAGTCTAGAATTTTGTTCGCCTGAAACAGCACTTAAGCTATCAAACTTAGAGCAAAATTTATTTTCTATGTCATGGGATACCAGCATCATTAAGCAAAAAATTAATGATAAAAGTTTTAAATATTGGATTTATCAAAATGAAGATGAAATTATAGGTTATTTGGGTATCCAATTCATTCATCATGATATTGAGATTTTAGGAATTGGTGTATTGGAAGAATACAGAAAAAAAGGTGTAGCAACCAAACTTATGGACGAATTAATAAGTTATTTTGAAGCTTCAAAATATGAAAAAATTATCTTGGAAGTTCGTGAATCTAATAAATCTGCACAGAGTTTATATAAAAAATACAAATTTAAACATTTTGGTAAAAGACAAAAATATTATGTCACCGAAGACGCAGACATTTTTATTAAGGAAAAAGTATATGCAGAGTGAAAAAATTATTATAGGTTTTGAAACAAGTTGTGATGAGACAGCGATAGCGTTAATGAAAGGTGACAAGCTCTTAATAAACAAGATTTCATCACAAGTCGAAATTCATGAGAAATTTGGTGGGGTAGTACCGGAAGTTGCTTCTAGAGCACACGCTGAAATGATAAGAAATCTTTTTCATTCGTCTATCAATGAATGCGGGATAGATATAGGTGAGATTGATATTGTGGCTAGCACTGATGGTCCGGGTCTGGCAGGCAGTCTTGTGGTAGGATACAATTTTGCAAAATCTGTAGCATGGGCACTTGAAAAGCCATTTTATGCAGTAGATCATATGGTCGGACATCTAAGTGCACCTCTTATTGAGCATCCAAACATGGAGCCTCCATTTCTATCATTACTTGTCTCTGGAGGACATACACAAATTGTTTTAGTTGAAGATTGGGGAAAATATAATCTCTTGGGCTCAACCATTGATGATGCGGCAGGTGAAGCTTTTGACAAGCTATCAAGATTTTGTGGATTTGGTTTTCCTGGGGGACCAGCGATACAAAAAATATCAGAAGGCGGTGACCCAAAAAAAGTAGATCTTCCTCGACCTAAAACTTCAAACAAATTTGACTATTCTTTTTCTGGATTGAAGACAGCAGCAGTTTATTTTCTACAGAAGCTTTCAGAAGAGGATCAACTATTAAAAAAAGATTTTGCTGCATCATATCAAGAGGCAATCGTTGATTCCTTAATGGAAATTTTTGTCAAAGCGATTAAAGAAACTGGTGTTAACAATATATCAGGTGGAGGTGGAGTCATGGCAAATTCTAGGTTACGTGAAAAAATTGTATTATTTTCTGAAAATAACAATAAAAACCTTTATTTACCTTCACCAAAATTATCAACTGATAATGCAGCAATGATTTGCGTTGCTGCTAAAAATGAGCTTATTACAAATAAAATTAATATTGACGATATAAGGTTATCTTCAATAATTTCTTAACAATTTAAGAAAATAAATACCTTTATAAACATAACTATATTAAATTCAAAAAGTAGAAAATTTTAGGAAGGAATTAAACATGAATCTTCAACCACTAGGAGATAGAGTTGTCGTAAAACCACTATCTGAAGAAGATATGAAAACTCCATCGGGAATTTACATACCTGATACGGCGAAGGAGAAACCCCAAGAAGGAGAGGTTGTTGCTGTAGGACCTGGAGAAACTAATGACAACGGAGAAAAAATTAAACCTGATGTTAAAAAAGGTGACAAAGTTGTTTATTCAAAATATGGTGGAACAGAAATTAAAGTTGACGGCGAAGAATATTTGATTTTATCAAGTAGAGATATACTCGCAGTAGTCGGAAAATAATAGGAGGAAAAAATGGCAAAGAAGACTCTAGTATTTAACGAAAAAGCAAGAAAAGGCCTTGAGGACGGTGTTAATAAATTAGCAGATGTTGTCAAAGTAACACTTGGACCTAAAGGTAGAAATGTAGTTTTAGAAAAAAAATGGGGAGCACCAACAATTACAAATGATGGTGTCACCATAGCAAAAGAAGTTGATCTAGAAGACCCCTACGAAAACATGGGTGCTCAACTAGCTAAAGAGGTAGCATCAAAAACAAATGATGTCGCTGGTGATGGTACAACCACTGCAACTGTTTTGGCTCAGTCAATGGTTAATGAGGGCATGAAAACTGTTTCTGCGGGTGTCAATCCAATGGAAGTAAAAAGAGGAATGCTTGAAGCTGCACAAGCTGTAACAGAGTTTATAGCTGGTTTCTCAAAATCAATTGGTGGTAAAGATGAAATTGCTCAGGTTGCATCAATCTCTGCTGCAGACTCTGAAATAGGAGAAACAATTGCTGAAGCAATGGAGAAAGTTGGTAAAGACGGTGTAATCACAGTTGAAGAAGGCCAAACTTTTGGAATGGAACTTGAATTTACTGACGGTATGCAATTCGATAAGGGATTTATATCACCTTATTTTGTAACTGATCCTGATAGACAAGAAGCAATTTTAGAAGACCCATATATTCTTATTGTCAATTCAAAAATCACAGCAGTTAATGATCTATTACCAGTTCTTGAAAAAGTAATGAATTCAGGAAAACCATTGATCATTCTTGCTGAAGATGTTGAAGGGGAAGCATTAGCGACGCTTGTTGTTAATAAAATACGAGGTACTTTTACATCCGTAGCTGTAAAAGCTCCAGGATTTGGTGAAAGAAGAAAAGCTATGCTCCAAGATATAGCAATCCTTACAGGAGGAGAAGTAATTTCTGAAGAGTTAGGGTTGAAAACTGAAAACACAACTGTTGATATGTTAGGCCAAGCTGAAAAAGTAATTGTCAAAAAAGACAATACCACAATTGTTAATGGCAAAGGCAAAAAAGCTGATGTTGAAGGAAGAGTAAAACAAATTCAATCCGAGATTGACGAATCAGATTCTGACTGGGATAAAGAAAAACTTCAGGAAAGATTAGCAAAACTCTCAGGTGGAGTTGCCCAAGTAAAAGTTGGCGCAGCTACAGAAGTCGAATTAAAAGAAAAGAAAATGAGAATTGAAGATGCCCTAGCAGCAACAAGAGCAGCTGTTGAAGAGGGTATCGTTGCTGGTGGTGGTGTTACTCTCATCAGAGCCCAAGATACTGTAGATAAAATTTCTGGAGGATCAGAGGGTGAAGTAATTGGTAGAAACATCGTCAAAAAAGCATTAGAAGCACCATTAAGACAAATTGCAGAAAATGCTGGTTTTGAAGGTGGAGTAATGGTTGAAAAAGTAAAAGCAGAAAAAGGAAATGTTGGATTAAATGCCTCTAATGGTGAGATGGTAGATCTTGTTAAAGATGGAGTTATTGATCCAGCAAAAGTTACGAGATCAACTGTTGAAAATGCTTCATCTATTGCTTCTCTCGTTTTAACAACTGAAGCCTTGATAGCTGAAGAACCAGAGCCAGAAGCTCCAATGCCTCCTGGAGGAATGGGTGGTATGGAAGGTATGATGTAAAACATACATTTTTTAAAAAAAAGAGTGGACAACGTCCACTCTTTTTTTTTATCATTAGTTGTCATGAATGGAATAAGGGGAGCAATTGCTGCAGTAGAGAACACAGAAAACGATATATTAAAATCTACAAAAGAATTATTTAATACGATTGTAGAAAATAACAACCTTGATATTTCAAAAATTGTTTCTGTAATTTTTACTGTTACCAATGATCTTGATGCCGCTTTTCCAGCAAAGGCTCTCAGAGAACTTGGTCACCATCAATTATCTGCAATTGATACAAAGGCACCAAACATAATTAATGACCTTGAAGGTTGTATAAGAGTTTTAGTAACTTACAATGATGAAATTGAAGTAACTCATATCTATTTAGGTGAAGCTAAGAATTTAAGACCAGATAGATAAAAACTATTTGCAAATCTGTCATACATGGTATCATTACCACAATGAAAATTAACACATACTTTTACTTTAGAGCGCACATATAAGCTGCCCTAAAGTAACGTTGTGTCAAATCGGGCAAAAGCCCGATTTTTTTTTAGGAGGAACAAATTGATCGTAGTAATGAAGCAAGCTGCTTCTGAGGAAGACATTGAAAAGGTAAAGGCAAAGGCAATTGAACAAGGTCATGAGCCAAAAGTTCTTTATGGAGTTGAAAGGACTGTAGTTGCTGTCCATGGGAAGGTAATTGAAGATAATCGTGGAGTTATGCGATTGTTAGATAACGTTCATCAGGTTATTCCAATCGGAAGATCTTACAAGCTTGCAAGTAAAACCTATAAAGCATCAAATACAGAAGTAAAAATCAAAGATTTAGTTGTGGGAGGTAAAGAACTTGCATTTATAGCAGGGCCAGATAGCGCAGAATATCAAGAACAAACGTTAGAAACAGCTGAAGCTGTTGTTCAAGCTGGAGGAAATGGATTAAGAGGTGGTGCGTTCAAACCAAGAACCTCTCCATACAGTTTTCAAGGTCTTGGTGAAGAAGGTCTAGTATTGCTTAAAGAAGCTGCAGATTTACATAATTTACCATTATTCAGTGAAATTATGGACGTTCAGCATCTTGAGATGATGGAGAAATATGTTGATGTACTTCAAATCGGAGCGAGAAATATGCAAAACTTTAAACTCTTGGAAGCTGTTGGAGAATCAAAACTTCCAGTTTTATTAAAAAGAGGAATGAGCGCAACCCTTGAAGAGCTACTTTTAGCTTCCGAATATATCCTTACGAGAGGTAATGAAAATGTTATTTTATGTGAGAGAGGTATCAGAACCTTTGAAACAGCCACAAGAAATACTTTTGATATAAATGCTATTCCTTATTTGAAAATGAATACACATTTACCAGTTATTGCTGATCCAAGCCATGGGACTGGGGCAAATAATTTAGTTGCTCCAATTGCTTTAGCAGCTATTGCTGCAGGAGCAGACGGTCTTCTTATTGAGATACATCCAAGGCCAGATGAAGCATTATGTGATGGGCCACAAGCTTTAACTCCACCAGAACTTACTGACTTAGGGAAAAAAGTAAGTTCGATGGCTGAAGTAGTTGGTAGGTCATTAAAAATATGATTAACAAAGTAAAAATAATTGGCCTTGGATTGATGGGTGCAAACCTTGGAATCAATTTAAAAAGTAAAGGTATAGATGTTTTTGGTCAGGACGTTGATAAGGAAGCAGAAAATAGAGCTGAAAAATTTGGTATTGATACAAAATCTAAAGAAGAAAGTTATGATGTGACAGTTCTATCTATGCCGATAAATAATATAGTGTCATTCCTATCAGAGGGTAATGAAATTTATGATTCAAAATTATTAATTGATATTGGTGGTACTAAAGAATCAATTTGTGATCTTATGGATAACTCCAAAATACCTTCTGTAGGTGGTCATCCTTTGTGTGGTTTAGCTGATAATAGAATCTGGGAACCTACACCAGAAATGTACGATGATGCAACATTTTTACTTTGTGAAACAGAATCTATGAATGATAATTCAAAAAAAATCGCCAGAGATTTAGTAAACATATTGAACTGCAAAGAAGTGTGGATAGATCGAAAAAAACATGATGAAATACTATCTATTACCAGTCATTTGCCACATTTAATAAGTTCAGCATTGGTTGGGGTAGCTAAAAAAGATTATGAAATAGATGAAATTATGGGTTTAGCAGCTGGTGGATTCGATGGCGCAACAAGGCTAACAAGAACAAATCCAGAAATGATAATAGACATGTACAACACAAACTCTGAAAATATAAATAAATTTCTTATTTCACTAATTGATGAAATATCCTCATTAATGACACTTCAGGAGAAAAATCAATTAATAGAATACCTCACCTCGTCAGTTGAGTGGAGAAGAGCTTTATCAGAAAAGTTTGGAGAGAGACCATTAAGTTGAAATTTATTAATCGAGGGTTATCCGGAACAGTTCAAGTGATAGGAGATAAATCTATATCCCATAGGGCAATTTTGTTTTCTGCTTTAGCAGAGGGCACATCTGTAATTAAGAATTTATTAATAAGCGAAGATACAAAAGCCTCTTTAAAAATTGTTGAACAAATGGGGGCTGATGTAAAAATCGAGGATAATGTTTCAATAACTGGTCAAGGAATAAATGGATTAAAAAAACCAAACAATGAGCTTAATGCTAAGAATTCTGGAACAACCGCTAGATTGCTTATTGGATTATTATCTAAACAAAAATTTTCTTCAACATTAATTGGCAGCACTCAATTAAATAAAAGACCAATGAATAGAATTACTGATTTATTGGTTGGTCATGGAGCTCAGATGAAGATAAAAAATAATTTTTTACCAATAAATTTTCATCCAAAAGAATACTCATTCAGTTTTCAAAATACTAAAGTACCAAGTGCTCAGGTCAAAAGTGCATTAATCCTCGCTTCCCTTTATCATAATGAACCTACCCTTATCGAAGAAACCGTTCCTACTAGAGATCATACTGAGAGAATGCTTGTAGCTATGGGTGTAGATATATTGAGGCTTGGAAATACATTAACTGTCCCACCAACAACTAAATTAGAACCATTGAACATTACTATTCCAGGCGATATATCTTCAGGTGCTTTTTTAATTGCTCTAGGTTTACTAAGAGGTAAAGAAATAATTCTTTCCAACATGCTAATTAATGAAAGAAGACTGGGATTTATAAAAGTCTTAAAAAGAATGAAAGCAAAAATTGAGATCTTAAATATTAGAGAAGAAAACAATGAAGTAATAGGTGATATAAAAATAAATAAGTCAATACTTAATGGAACAACAGTTAGCAAAGACGAAATTCCCGATTTAATAGACGAGATTCCAATTTTTACTTTAATTGCCTCACAAGCCAAAGGATTGACAAAAGTAGTTGGCGCTGAAGAGCTAAAAGTTAAAGAATCAAATAGATTAGATGCGATGAAAAATTTCATTCTTAATTTAGGTGGTCATATTAAGTTGCTTGATGATGGGTTTGAGATTCAAGGTATCCAAAAATTAAAAAAAGGAAATATTGAAACACTTGATGATCATAGAATTGCTATGACAGCAATAGTTGCAAACATAGGACTCAATAAAAAAATAATTCCTGATAATTTTGAGTGCATAAATGATTCATATCCTTCTTTTTTTGAAGATATAAAGCTATTAGGAGGTGAAATAAATGAGTAATTATGGAATTATTGGATGGCCACTCGAAAAAACTTATTCTCCAATTATTCAGAACTATTTGTTTAATATGAACAATTTGGATAGTAAATATGAGCCATTTAAGATTGAGAATTTAACAGCAGAATCAGTAGATACATTAATAACTGATCTTGATGGATTTAATATTACAATTCCATACAAAGAAAAAATACTAAATTTAGATATCAATTTTAATATTGATGAACATGTCCAAAAAATAGGATCTACGAACACTGTAAAAATAACAGATGATAAAATTAAACTTTTCAATACTGACTTTGAAGGTTTTACACTATTTTTGAAAAAAATTGGATATGATTTGAATAAAAAAAATATATTAATCTTGGGAAGTGGTGGAAGTTCCAAAGCAATTAAATATGCTTTATCAACTCATAAAACAAAAACTTATGTTGTAAGTAGAAATCAAACTGATGAGACAATTTCATATTTAAATGCAAAAGAACTTGCTCCTGAAATTGATTTAGTGATTAATACTACTCCAGTTGGGATGTCTCATTTATCCACGGCATCACTTGATTTAGATACAAATCAATTTACAAATCTAGAATTATTTTTAAATATTGGATATGGTTATAGAAATTCTTTTTTCGAAAAATTTATTTCAGAATTTGAGTCTTATGATGGTACAGGGATGCTTATCTGCCAAGCAGTATTGTCTTTTAACATATGGACAAATCTTAACTTACAAGTTTTAGATATATATGATGAGTTATACAAATTACTAGAAGGTCACAATGATTAGATTCTTAACTGCCGGTGAAAGCCATGGGCCTGAGTTAACAGGCATCATCGAAGGCCTACCTGCTGGATTTCACGTGACAAAAGACTATATTGATAGTTTTCTCAAAAGAAGACAAAAAAGCCTAGGTTCAGGTGGAAGAATGAATATTGAAAGTGATGAAGTTGAGATAACCTCGGGAGTAATAAACAACTTAACTACTGGGGGGCCAATCACATTAAAAATTAAAAATAATGATTGGAAAAATTGGAAAGACAAAGACATCGAACCTTATGTAGTACCAAGACCTGGACATGCTGACTTGATAGGAACTGCAAAATATAATAGTTCGGACATCAGATTAGTACTGGAAAGATCAAGTGCGAGGGAAACAGCTATGAGATGTGCTCTAGGAGCAATAGCGGCTCAAATTTTAGAAACTTTTGAAATTAATATTTGTGGATATGTTTCTAGCATTGGAAAAGTTGATTATGTTCAAGAAAAAATAATTGATTTACAAGAACTACAATCAAAAGTCACTGAATCGTCTGTATCTTGTCCAGATGAAAAATCTGGGAAAGATATGGAGAATGAGATACTAGAAGCAAGAAAAAAGAAAGATACTCTTGGTGGATCAATCACAACAATAGCATCTGGAGTACCTCCTACATTAGGAAGCTTTGTACATTGGGATAGAAAGTTAGATGCAAATCTAGCCAGAATATTTATGTCAATACAAAGTGTAAAAGCTGTTGAAATAGGTAATGGAATAGAAGCTTCAAGAAACTTTGGAACAGATGTTCAAGATCAATATGTTTTACAAGATGGATCTATCAAAAAAGAATCCAATAATCTTGGAGGTTTTGAAGGTGGTATGACTAATGGAGAAGAAATTATAGTTAAAGCATATTTAAAACCAATTAGTACGACTTTAACTCCGATAAAAAGCGTAAATTTATCATCAAAGGGTGAAACAGAGACAGTTTACGAACGTTCAGATACATGTGCGGTACCAAGAGCTGTCCCAATTTTTGAAAGTGCAATGGCATTTGAAATTTTAAGAAACTTATTACTTAAAACTGGAGGGGACAGCAAAAAAGAAATTGTAAAAAACTTTGATAGTATTTCAAAATTGAATGTTGATGATTTTGACATGGACAATCAGACTTGGAAAATGAACTATGAAACAGAATAATATCTATTTAGTTGGATTCATGGGTTCTGGTAAAACATCGATCCTCAAAAAAATAAAACAGATAGTAAATGTAAACACAATTGACTTAGATGAAAATATTGAAAAAAAATATGGAAGTATAAATAAAATCTTTCAAACAAAAGGTGAAAAATATTTTCGTAATATTGAACTTAAAACTTTTGAAGCATTGCCAAATAATGATTCCGTAATTGCTCTTGGAGGAGGTTCTCTTGAGGTCTCACATATTCTTGATGAAGTCAAAAATTCAGAACTTAGTTTTTATCTAAAAGATACATTTGAGAATTTATGGAAAAGAATTTCAAATTCAGAGCGTCCGCTTGTAAAAAAAGGTAAAGAGGAGATATCAGAACTTTATAAATTGCGTGAAAATTTATATAACCAGTCGAAACATATTATCGATATCAAAAATAAAAAAGAGAAAATGATAGCGGAAACAATTATTCAAAACACGTGGTTAAAAAATGAAGCTATCTGAAATAGATTACTCAAATAACTTTAATGATCTATATATAGATCTGAAAAATTATATAAATACTGATAATCATCTGGTATTTCTTGACTCTAATCTTTCATCAATTCTCAACCTAGATGAGAATTTAAATATTTTTGAAATTGATATAAATGAATCAACCAAGGACTTAGAGACTATACAAAAGCTCTGGACAATTATGTTTGATCAATCTTTAGATAGAAATTCTAAAGTCATTGGGATTGGTGGAGGTGTACTCAGTGATTTGGTGGGTTTTGCAACTAGTACGTTCAAACGTGGTGCAAAACTTTGTTTAATACCGTCGACGTTGCTTGGGATGGTCGATGCAGCTCATGGAGGAAAGAATGGTTTTAACAACGACTATGGTAAAAATCAAATTGGAACCTTCTTTATTCCAGAAAAAATATTGATTTGCTCAGAATTTTTAGATTCCCTTTCTGAAAGTGAACTTAATAATGGAATAATAGAATCCATTAAGGCTGGCTTTTTAGGGGATAGAACAATACTTGATTTAATATATGTTGATGATTTTATGAAAAATATCGATGAAATAATAAAAAAAAGTGTAAAAGTGAAAAATAGTATATTACACAATGATATTGAAGAAAGTAATGAAAGAATGTTTCTAAATTTAGGACATACAATAGGACACTTAATTGAAAAAGATTCTAATTACAGTGTTTCCCATGGACAGGCTGTAGCTATTGGTATTCTTAAAGGCCTTGAAATAGCTGAGACAAAGTACCATCTTGATAACAATGTGAAACATAAGTTTGAAGAATTTTTGAATAAGAAATCACTAAAAACAGATTATAAATTTTCAAATGACAACAATTATTTAAAAGAGATAATTTCAAATGATAAGAAAGTATCAAATGACATAATTAAATTCGTATTAATACAAGATATTGAGAAACCTATTTTGATTGATTTTCACATAAATGATCTCTTGGAGGTTTTAATAAATGGGTAAAATTGTCATCATCAATGGTCCAAATTTAAATTTTCTTGGGCAAAGAGAAATTGATAAATATGGAACAACTACTTATAAGGAATTAATTTCTGAACTTGAAGACTACTCAAACAATCAGGACGAATTAATTTTTTATCAATCCAATCATGAGGGAGAAATTTGTGAATTTATCCAAAATATTTTCAATAATGAAACTATTGATGGTTTGATAATTAATCCTGGTGGATATACTCACACAAGTGTGGCAATAAGAGATTCATTATTACTTCTAAATTTACCTATCGTGGAAGTTCATATGACAGATATTAGAAAAAGGGAAAATTTTAGAAAAACAAATTTAATTCACGATATATGTGATGAGTCATTTGTAGGTTTAGGTATTGATGGTTACAAAAAAGGAATTGATTATATAAATGAAAAATGAAAAAATTTTTTACCAGGGATCAAAAGGTTCATACTCTGAATCTGTATTATTAGAATTATTTTCAGATTACGAATTAGTTTCTTGTAAAACCTTTCAGGAGGTCTCTAAAAATACGACCCAAGAAGGATTTGGGCTTTTGCCAGTTGAAAATTCTCTTGTTGGAACAGTTATAGAAGCTTATGAAAGTTTAATTGAACACAATTTAGAAATATATTTAGAAATTAAAAAGAAGATAAACCATGCCCTGATTGGTATTAAAGGAACAAAAAGAGATGATATAAAAAAAGTTATATCTCATCCACAAGCACTTCAACAATGTAGTAAATATTTAAATGATTTAGATGTTGAATTACAACCAGTGTTTGATACTGCAGGAAGTGTAATTAGTTTATTAGAGACTAAATCATTTGATGTTGGGGCGATAGCAGGTGATCATTTTGATAATGATGAAAGATTTACAATAATTGAGAAAAATATATCTAATCACGAAGAAAACTATACAAGATTTTTTTTGACAGGAAAAAAACCACTTGAAATTTCTGAAGAAAAAAATATTCGTTCTGCAATTCTTATAGCAGCAGATGAGCCTGGCTCCTTACTTAAGGCTTTAACTGTGTTCGATGTTCTAAAATTAAATCTTATAAAATTAGAATCAAGACCAATTTTGGGGTCTCCTTGGGAATATAAGTTTTACGTAGATTATCAGAATACTGACAAAAAAATTGACCAACTTTTAATGGATAATCTTAGCCAAGTAGCCAAAGAATTTAAAATTTTGGGTGAATACGGCTCAATTAATCTTTAAACTTCCAGCTGGAAGAATTCTTATCATCTTCAATTTCTATATTTGATTCTGTAAGAAAATCTCTAACGATATCTGATTCTTCATATTTTTGAGATGATCTAAGTTCTATACGGTAAGTAATTAATTTATTGATTAAATTATTTATATTTTCTGAATTTTTATTATTCTTTTCAATTTCCAATCTTAATTCAGCTATTTCTTTTCTTAAAACATCTTCAACTTGTTCATCTTGAGAATTTTGATCATTGTCAGCATTTGCTTTAATAGATTTTATTTCAGTATTTTCTAATAACTTTCTAAGATCATTTAAATTATATTTCTCGCCATTCTTAAAGTTTTGAGTTTCATTTTGATTAATGACAGTGACTTGTCCTAACCCTTCAACTTCAAAAAGATTTTCTTTTGCATCAATTATAAGAGCTGTATGCTCATCAATACCTAATATATTAGTTGGTTGAATCTCTTGTAGAATTTCCATTCTTTTAGCACCAAGATAACTTAAGCTCGTGTCATGGTTTCCACCTTCTTTATTATTGAAGTGTGGAACAACCACACAATCAATATCAAAAACTTCAAGAAGATTTATACCTTTCTCCCAGTAGGGGTCAATCCCAACCTTGTATATTTCATAGACTGGAATTGTTCTAATACCTAAAGTTGATGCTGCTGCACTGGCAAAAATTAAGCTACTTCCGGAGTAGAGTCTTTCTTTAAAAATTTCTGGTACATCTGTATCTATCCAATTTTTTGTTGCATAACTTGGACTTCCGGGTCCTGAAAATATAAAATTTGAACTTTGAATTTTTTTTATAAACTCAAAGTATTCAACTGATTTAAAATACTTCTTATTTCTAAAGCTAGCCAAGTTAATTTCTAAATTTAGACTTACATCATAAAATTCAATCAATTTATCAACTAATTGATCAGCATTTTCTTGAAATCCAAAAGGCGTATCTATTAAGGAAGCAATTACTTCACCATCGATTCTATTTATTAAATTTCTATGCACAGAAACTAAATTAGGACTTGTTTCTCCTGAACCAAGTATCGCAATTGAACCATTTACTTTTTGCATAGAAACTATTATAGGTATTTATTCAATCTTGAAAAATTGTATAATTGATATGTGATAAATATATTATTAAAAATATTAGAAAAGTTTACTCTTGATTATATTCCAAGCCTTCCAATCAGTTTAAGGACACAACTCTATAAAAATATTCTTCCAATTAGAAAATTAAAAGACAAAGTTTTACTTAATAAACCAAAAAGTCAACAAACATATCAAGATAGAGTTGATTTTGCTAGGACTGCCCGAATAGGTTACGACTATACCGGTTCAAGATTAAATAAATACAATGAAAATGTTCAACTTGAAAAAGTTAGAACAAGCGAGATGGATATCTATAAATTTACCCCCAAAAACGCTGTGGAAGATACATTTGGTATTTATTTTCATGGTGGAGGATATTACAACGGAAGCATTACTGCGTACAAAAATATTATCTCACAATTTTGTTTTGAGCTTGAAATTCCTTTTTATTATTTTGAATACTCATTAACTCCGGAGTTTATTTTTCCTGCTGCACATGAAGATGCAAAAAAAAGCAGTTGAAATAATAAGTAAGCTTGAGATGGATAAGCAGACAATTTGGATGGGGGACTCTGCAGGAGGTGGTTTAGCTACGGGCATTTTGGTAGATGAAACATTTGATGTTAGTCCTGATAAATTAATTCTAATGTCCCCATGGCTAGATTTATCTGATGAGAATAAAGACAGAAAATACTTAAAGAATAAAGATATATTGTTAGCTATTGATGGTGTTAAAAATGTTGGCGAATATTATGCAGGAGAGTACGGAGTCACAAATCCAATTTTATCTCCCGTCTTCGCAGAAATTGAGACATTTCCAAATACTTTAATCCAAGTATGTTCAGATGAACTTCTGTATAACGATGCCATAGAGTTTTGTAAAAAGTTAGAAAAAAATGATATTCCTTATGAACTTCAAACATGGAAAAATTTATGGCATGGATGGCAATTTTTCCCAATTCAAGAAGCCAATGAGGCTAGAAAAAAAATAGTTTCTTTTGTGAAGGATAACTCTTATTCTTCACCTAAATGATGGAATGCAAATCCATATGGAAGCTCTAATCTATTATTTTTCATAAATTCATCATCTCTTAAAATATTTAACGTATCGTCATCACGAGTAATTTGTCCATCATTTAAAACAATACTTCTCTTACAGATCTCTAATGCCATAGGCAAGTCATGAGTTACAAGAATTTTTGATACATCTAAATTATTGAGTATTTCTATAAGTTCTCTTCTAGATGATGGATCAAGATTTGAACCGGGTTCATCCAAAACTAGTAATTTAGGTTTTGATGCTAAAACACTAGCTATAGCAACCTTACGTTTTTGTCCATAACTTAAATGGTGTGGGGGTCTGTCTAAAAAATCAATCATATTGACTTTTTTGAGTGCATCAATAGCAAGATTTTCAGCTTCTTTTTCATCAAATCCAAAATTTTTTGGCCCAAACATAACATCTTCAATTACTGTTGGCATAAATAATTGATCATCGGGGTCCTGAAATACCACTCCAACTGTTTTCCTAATGTTGGCCATATTTTCATCTGTATATTCAAAATTACTAATTTTGATCTCTTTAGTTAAATTTCCAAGAATTCCATTTAAATGAAGTATTAGAGTAGTCTTTCCTGCTCCATTAGGTCCTAAAATTGCTAGAGACTCTTTCTCATCTAATGCAAAACCTACGTCCTTTAAAGCTATATGGCCATCTGGATATGAATAGCTAAGGTTATTAACTGTTAAATAATTCTTCATAAAATTTTATCCAATATTAAGGTAGCCACCGAAAATAATACACAAATATTAAATTTGTAAGAAACTTCATATGTACGTGATTTAAATTCAATATTTCCTTTGAAACCTCTAGATATCATTGATAGATACACTCTCTCACCTCTTTCATACCCTCTTATTAACATTGCTCCAGATGCATATGCTATTGGTAATAGTGTCTTTAATCCTTTTTCAACATAACCCCTAGACGCCATTGATATCTTAACTCTTTTAAATTCGTCAATAAATACATCAATGTAGCGAATTGTAAAAGACATAATTGCAATAATTATGTTTGGAACTTTTAATTTTTGAAGTCCATAGATAATTTCCATGCTTGAAGTAACAGCCGTTAAAATTATTCCAACGGATAGACCCAAGGTTGCTTTAAATAGAATAGTAAACATATCATTTATGCCCGTTTGATAGATACTAAATGAAAAGAATTCAAAAACTTTATCATTATTTTCACTACTTAAAAATGGAAGAAATAACGCAAATAAGATAAAAGGTATATCGAGGGCTAACCTTTTAAAATATGTTTTCAAAGGAATTTTTGTTAAAGATAGAATATAAAAAACTAAAAATATGTGAGATAAAATTTGAAACAAATTTCTTACATCTGAAAATGCAATAGAAAGTACAATCAAAAAACACCCGAGTACTTTTTGCTGGGGTTTAATATTTTTTAATTCAGAGTTTTTATGAATTGATAAGTGATGTTCATGAGTAGTTGAGTACATGACAACATATTAATGCAAATCAATTGCAATAAAAATATTTATTTACATTTATTACAAAGACCTGTGTAAACAAAATGATTATTTACTAACTTAAAGTTTGATTTTTTTTCAATCATTTCCTCTACAGAATTCATTATATTTATTGGAATATCTTCAATTTTATTACATGCCTTACAAACAATATGTGCACTTCTTTCCTGTTTTTTTAAATAGTAAATCCCAGAACCATGTTGTTGATGAGAGTGTTCCACAAGTTCTAAAGATTCAAGTATTTCTAATGTTCTGTATACGGTTGCTAAATCAATATCTTTTACTCTTTTTAATGCCAACTGATAGAGTTCTTCAGCTGTAAAGTGTTCATGGCCTGAATCTTCTAAAATTTTACAAAGAGTACTTCTTGATTCAGTAATGCGGTTACCATTTTTTTTGAGTTCACTTATCAGGTCCATAATTAAAGTATAATTTGTGAAAAGATTGAAAATATGAAAAAAATTCTTTTAAAGTTTGTAAATAGATATAGCCTAATCTATCTCCCTTTGGGTTGGATAATAGGATTAGGAATTTTCTTTATTGCTTTTGAACCTTCTATCGTGCTTTATATCTTAAGTTTCTTTGTAATCGGAACATTTTTTGGATTGTATTTATTTAATTCGAAAAGAGGTTTGATTTTAGATGATCATAATTTTTCAAACCACGAATTTACAATAATAGAATTTTACTCTGATTATTGACTGGGTTGCACCGCTTCAAAATTCATAGTTAATGAATTTCAAAAAAATCATAAAAACATTCCAATAGTATCGGTTAACGCGTCAAAAAAAGGCTACCTCGAAATTTCTAAAAAATATAATTTAAGGTACACACCAACCTATGTTCTTGTAGATAAATTTGGTGAAAAAATTTATAAAAGGGTTGGTACATTTAACATCGAAAAGTTCGATTCATTAGTTAGTTAGGATACCCTGTCTCCTAAGTTCGAGTTTGCACTTGGTTCAAGAAGAAGGACATTTCCTTCATTATCAACAGATCCAAGTATTAGACATTGACTAACAATTGGCCCAATTTGTTTATCTCCCAGATTTATAACTCCAATACATTTAAACCCAATGAGCTGTTCTATTTCGTAGTTTGTTATTTGTGCACTACTCTTTTTAATACCTACTTCATCACCAAAATCAATTTTTAGAATGTAAGCAGGCTTTTTTGCCTCATGAAAAACTTCTGCTGACAAGATTATTCCAACTCTAATGTCAAGACTTTCAAAATTTTCAATATTAGTACTCATATAAAAAGTATCTTATAACATAATTGACCTATGTCAAAAATATTGCTTTTATCAGCTGGAACTAGACCAGAGTCAAGAAATAATGAAGCAGCTAAAATTGCAGATGATTTTATATGTAGTGAATTGAATAATGACTGTAGCTTATATGATGATTTTTTTGAAAATGTTCCCTTTCTGAGAGATTACAATGACGACCAGCCAGAGTATGTAGTAAAAGTAAGAGATGATTTAATTGAGATTTCGAAAATTCTTATCTTTAGTCCGGTTTTTAATGGAGGGTATGTCTCTCATCTGAAAAATTTACTTGATTGGCTTTCATTGAGTTTTGATGATTACTCATATAACGAGTTATTCAAAGATAAATCTGCAGCAGTCATTAGTTCTGTTGATGGTAAGGGGTCAAATGCTGGAAACGCATTTAATTTATTAAGTCAACAATTAAAAAATTACGGTCTCAATGTACATGAAAACTTTTTTCTTTTCAATGAAGACAGAAAAGTTGAAGAATTAAAAACAAACAAAAAATTAAAAGAAGATTACTTCGATTTTATAAAGTTATTTATCAATAGTTAACTTTGAATTAATCTTATCAAAGAATAATTGAGTTAACTCATCAACCTCTAACTCTTCAACATTGTTAATAGGTTCTAAAATATCTAAATGAATATCTCCAGATAAGAACCAAACTTTGCCCTTAATCATTAACGTATGAGCATTATGTGTTACGACAGGAATCACAGAAAGATTAAAATCTTTAGCAATATGGGCAGCACCTTTTTTAAAGGGGAGAAGTTCTTTTTGGTTACTTCTTTTTCCTTCTGGAAAAACCATTATTGAATTTCCATCATCAATTACACTTTGTATCGAATTATTAATTTTATCTAAATCTAGTGATGAGCTACCCCTGTCTATTCGGGGTAGACCTAATATTTTTAAGACTCTACTTAAAAATGGTATTCGAAATAGTTCTCTTTTTGTCAAAAATCTTACTGAGACTGGCAGGCCATAAATATGAGTAAATATATCTAAGGTTGAGGGATGGTTTGATACAACAACGTAACTTTTTGATATATCGATATAATCTAAACCTGATACAGTCAAATTGATTCCAACCATTTTAAGCCCCAGCCATCCAAAAAATTTATAATATTTTGTAGCTAATTTTTTTCCATTAGGAATAAAGACTGTAAGTATTATAAGAATTATTAAGATTCCGAATAAAACTAAAAATAATGGAAATAAAATTAATGTTTTTAGCTTTGTTTCAAAACTTATGGGTTCCATAAGCACAGTTTATAATATTGAATTTAACAAATGTATTTTATTTTTTATTTCTTAAATCAAAGTATGGAATGAAATACTGAACAACCCTTCCCACTGAAAAAACAATAATTAATGATGCAATTCCTATTTTTCCTCCAAGTAAAAATCCACAAGTAAAAGCAACTGCTTCAATTATTGTTCTGGCAGTTCCAATTTTTAAGCCTTTTTGCTCTAACCCAACCATTACACCATCTCTTGGTCCTGCACCAAGATCTCCTCCAACATAGATTGCTGTACCGAGTCCAATCAAAGTAATTCCAGTGAAAAGTGATAAATATTGAATAAATATTTGTTCTGAGAAACTCATTAAATTTATAACGAAATCAGCTGTAAGACCAATCCAAAATGCGTCAAATATTGTTGCTATTCCCGGTTTTTGTTTTAATGGAATCCATAGAAACAGGGTTAACAAAGAAGTTAGAATACCTGCCTGGCCATAAGTTATTCCGATTGTCTTTGATATACCGTCATGAAAAACGCCCCATGGTCCAAGACCTAAATTTGCCGTATAATTAAAAGCGACACCTATTCCAATAAACGTAATTCCAAAAAATGCTTGTAAATATTTTCTTAAGCCTAAAGACATAATTTAATCTAACATTTTTAAAGAGTTAATATAGAATCTATGATTCAAAAAACAAAAATATTGACACTAGTATTATTTCTTTCATTTTGTTCGCAACAAAATGAGCTTCCTCAAGAATCTACATTGATTGAGGTTGATGAGAATGAAACTTTAATTGCTGACAATCAAGAACCTGAAAGTTCAGAAACTACAACTTCAGTTGTTGTGGAGCAGGTTGAAAAATTCACAGACAATCTTTTTACTATTAATCAAGAAAAAAGTACTGCAAGCTACTTAGCACCCAAAGACTTTTTAAATTCAAATCTAGAGATAGTACGTGGAACAACAAATGTAATAAATGGTGGTTTCGAATTAACTTTAGACGAGTGCGACCAAGCAGATTCTTGTCTCTACATATCAAACCTTTTAATTTCTGTAGATTTATCTACTTTAAAAAGTGGCAGTTCTATCCGTGATGGAGCGATAAAAAATAATTGGTTAGAATCAAAATTATTTCCAAGCGCGATATATAAAATTGAAGAATTAGTTTTACCTAATAATAATTTTGACTCAAAAATTGATGAAACTGTTGTTGGCGTTCTAACAATAAGAAATATCGAAGTCAATATACCCTTTTCTGTAACTGCTTATATGCAAAATGATTCTATTTTTATTTCAGGAGTTACAGAAATTGACACAACTTGGTTCGGATTTGATGCACCAACAAAATTTAATGCCTGGGAAGTTCTTAATCCAATAGGTATTGAAATTGATTTTGTTGCTGAAAAATCATCAGGTTAATATTGCACTTTAAGAATTTAGATGTTCCTTTTTTAACTTTAAAAGGAGACTATGCGTCTGTAGCTATCTTAATATTTGAAAAAAAAGATATTCTCTTTATTAAACGATCTGATCATTTACCTACCCACAAAGGGCATATAGCTTTTCCAGGTGGTAAGAAAGACAATTCTGATTTAAACATTGTTGAAACAGCTTTAAGAGAAGTTGAAGAAGAATTGTTTATAAACAAATCAACAATTACTCCCATTGGAAAACTTAATTCTGTTGATACCGTTGAGTATAAGTTTGAAGTTTTTCCAATTGTTTGCGAAGGAGAACACAGGCCAGAAAGCTATAATCCCGATGAGGTGCAGGGAGTATTCTATTTAAATATTCTTGATCTAAAAAATGCAAAAAATTGGAAGTATCGAGGAAATTATGAAAATGATTGGATTTATCCTTTTGAGAATGAAATTCTTTGGGGCGCAACTGCTTATATGACAAGAGAATTATTGGAAATTGAATTAGGATAAAGTTTCAGCTTCTTCGCGAACAGCTAAATACAATGAAATAAAAATAAGTAATAATGTTACGTAAAAAACGTTGTTTACAATTTCATCCAAGAAAATATAACCTACAGCTATTCCTACAGTAGGAACTACATAATCAACCAGGGTTGTAAATGTTGCTGATAGTCTTTTTATAGTATAAAAAAATAAAGAGTAGTTAAATATGTCGATAAAAACTAGCCCCATGAGTTTTGAAAATTCAGATACATTTAAAGTATCCACAACTCCTCCAAGAGAAAAGAAAATTCCGATTGAGATTATGCATCCAACGAGCCATTGTGTAAAAAGATAAGTTTTTGCTGGAATATATTGAGAATGTTTTTTATTTGTAATATTACTTAAAGCCAACCCTTGGACTCCAATAAGTGCAAGTACACCACCTACTATAAGATTTCCCTCTCCCTCCAATCCAGTTGCACCAGATAAAAAAAGAATAATTAAACCAATTAATCCAATAAGTACAGAAATAATTTTAAGTTTTGTTATTTTTTCTTCCTTAAAAAATAGCAGAACCCAAAAAACAGTAAATAACGGGATTGTAGATATAAAAATACTTTGAAGTCCAGAGGAAATGTTTTTTAAAGCATAAATAAATGTCCAACCAGGTATGAAAATGGCAAGAATACCTGTAAAACTTCCTTTTAGAAAAAATTCAATATTTATTTCATTAATAAACTCTTTAAGACAATAGATTCCTAGAAGGAGAGTGACAATAGTTATTCTTGCAGTAACTATAAAATTCTCATTTATTCCATCAATTAATAAGCTTCTATTGAGCAATCCATGAAAACCAAACAATGACCCAATAAGAACTATATTTCTGAGTCCTGTATAAGCTGATATCGGATTGATGGGTTTTATAAAGTTACTCCATTTCGATTTAGTTTATTAGAATAGCAGATATGAAAACAGTTTTTTCAGGAATTCAGCCTACTGGTAAGGTGCACCTTGGTAATTTGTTAGGAGCAATAAATAATTGGGTAAGTTTATCAAACGAAGAGTCTAAAAATTATTTTTGTGTAGTTGATCTTCATTCTTTAACAACTCATCCCGACCCTTCTAAAATGCAAGAAAATATACAAGAAACAATCAAGGTTTTGGTTTCATCCGGAATAAATCAAAAAAATTCAAAAATCTATATTCAAAGTAATGTTCCAGAACATGTTCAGCTTTCATGGATATTATCAAACTTCTGTCAGATAGGGGAGTTACAAAGAATGACTCAGTTTAAAGAAAAATCTGATCAACTTGGTAGTCATGCTGGAATTTTGACTTATCCAATACTTATGGCGGCAGATATTTTAATCCATAAAGCAAATGAAGTTCCTGTTGGAGATGATCAAACACAGCACTTAGAACTTACAAGAAATATAGTTGAAAGGTTTAATAATGCTTATACTGAATATTTTCCATTACCTGAAAAAACTAGTGGTAAAGCAGGTGCGCGCTTAATGTCTCTTCGCCATCCGGATAACAAAATGTCAAAAAGTAATGATGATCTGAATGGAACTATATATTTTGATGACTCAAAAGACGAAATAATCAAAAAATTTAAGTCATCAGTAACTGATTCAGAAAATGAGATTAAATTCGATATTGAAAACAAAAAAGGTATTAGCAATTTGATTGATATTTACTCGACTTTACATGATATGTCACATGAAGACGTCGAAATTAAATTTAAAAATTCGTCATATGGAGAGTTTAAGATTGAGGTTGGAGAAACCGTTGTAAGTTATTTAGAGCCATTAAGAGAAAAATACGAATCACTTAGTGATGGAGATATATCTTCATTAATAAGAGATCACCTTGATGATGTTAAAGATTCTGCAAAAAAAACAATGGATGAAGTAAGCGCGATTGTTGGAGTTTAATTCCTAAAAAATGAACAAAATAAAACCATTACCTGAAGAATGGTCAGGACTACTTAACAGTGAACAGAAAGAAGCAATTGAAAACATTCAAGGGCCACTGTTAATAATAGCTGGTGCAGGTTCAGGAAAAACGAGAGTTTTAACCTACAGGTATGCACATTTGATAAAAACATATGGAATCAATTTTGAAAATATACTTGCAATAACATTTACAAATAAAGCTGCAAACGAAATGAAAGAAAGAATTAGTCAATTATTGAATCTTGAGTTATCACCAAAATGGATATCAACTTTTCACAGTCTTTGTGTAAAAATGTTAAGAATCCATGGACATCATATAGGATTCAACAATAATTTTACAATTTATGATCAAAGTGATTCAACAAAACTAATACGTAATTGCATGAAAGATTCTGATATTGACACAAAACAATACTCACCTAAAAGAATTCAAGCACACATTTCCTCGCTTAAAAATCAGAGAATTTTACCCGGAGAAGCTATTGAGTTTGCACAGTCATTTTTTGATGTAAAAGTTGCTGAAGTTTACTCTTCTTATCAAAAGAAATTAATGCTAGCTAATTCAATGGATTTTGATGATTTATTAGTAAAAGCAGTAGAGCTTTTAGAAACAAGTGATAAGTCTTTAGATTATTGGTCTTCTAAGTTTAAATACATCATGATTGATGAATATCAAGATACCAATATGGTTCAATATCGTCTTGTAGAGCTTCTTGCCTCAAAGTATAAAAATATATGCGTTGTGGGTGATTCTGACCAAAGCATATATGCTTTTCGAGGAGCGGATATAAGAAATATCCAAGAATTTGAAAATGATTTTAGAAATGCAAAAGTAATATCGCTCGAAAAAAATTATCGATCATCTCAAAAAATTTTAGATATTGCAAACGCAGTAATATCAAACAATCCACGAAATAAAGAGAAAAAATTGTGGACTGAAAATGAAGTTGGTTTAGATGTAAATTTGATTGAATTTAATTCAGAAAGAGATGAATCAAAATGGATAGCTGATGAAATAAATAAACTTTTAAATCAAAATGAATACAGTGAAATTGCAATATTTTATAGAACAAATAATCAATCGAGACTGTTTGAGGAGGAACTTAGAAAACTTAGTTTAAATTACAAAGTAGTTGGAAATGTAAGATTTTACGACAGGAAAGAGATCAAAGATATCATTTCATATTTGAATTTTCTTATTAATCCTGAAGATACAATTTCATTCGAGAGAATATTAAATGTACCAAAAAGAGGCATTGGTGAATCTACGCTTCAAAAATTAAGGGATTATTCCAATACTAATGAGATATCTTTATCAGAATCAATTAATAATTTAAGCAAAATTTCTAATCTATCTGAAAGAGCTAAAAAGCAAATTATCAATTTTCAAGAAATAATAAATGAGTTAAAAACTTTTGCTCTACAAGGTCCTTCAATAACAATTACTAAAACTCTTGAATTAACTGGATATAAAGATGAACTAGTAAAAGAAGGGACACTCGAATCTCAAATGAGATTAGAAAATCTTGATGAGTTACTAACATCTGCATTTGAGTTTGAGAACTTATATGAGGAAGAAGTTGAAGATCCATTTACCGTTTTAAGAGACTATTTAGAATCAATAGCGTTATTCACTGACTCTGACGATGTTAATCAGGAAGATAGGATATTACTTATGACCCTGCACAACGCAAAAGGCTTAGAATTTCCCGCTGTCTTTATTACCGGAATGGAAGAAAATATTTTTCCAAGTCAAAGGTCTGAAAGTGACTTTGAAATTCAGGAGGAACGAAGACTTTGTTATGTTGGAATGACAAGAGCTGAGAAAAAACTTTATTTGAGTTATTCAAATACAAGAACAATGTGGGGAGGAACAAATTATTATCTACCAAGTCGTTTCATTGATGAAGCTAAACCCTATTTGAAAGAAATAAAAACACAACAAGAGTCAACCGAAAGCAATATATATTCTGAAAACAATCTCGGTAAGAAAGTGATACATGAAAAATACGGATCAGGAATTGTTGAAGAAGTAAATGGTAACGAAATTACAGTTAATTTTGGTGATGAACATGGAATTAAACATTTAGATATTGAATGGGCACCAATAAAGTTTGAATGATATCTTTAATACTTGAATTTGGTAATATAGAATCTTTGGGGGAGTAATGGATTTATTTGAGTATCAGGGAAAATCTTTATATCAAAAATTTAATATAAATCATCCGAAATCAAAACTTATCAAAAATATTGATGAAATTGAAGAGTCTATAGATTTAAATTTTCCTATTGTTGTAAAAGCTCAAGTACAAGTTGGTGGAAGAGGAAAAGCTGGTGGTATCAAAGTGGCTCATAACAGTACTGAATTAAAACAACATTCCGAAGAAATATTAGGTATGGATATAAAGGGTCATCTGGTTGAAGTTCTTCTTTTAGAAGAAGCTTCCAATATTTTAGAGGAATACTACATCTCTTTTACTCTTGATAGGTCAGAAAAAAAATATCTAATAATGTTGAGTGCAAAAGGCGGTATGGACATTGAGCAGGTGGCTGCAGAAAACCCTGATGACTTGGTTAAATTTCATGTAAGTCCATCAGAAAAATTAACTTCATCAACTATTTCAGAATTAATTCATGAAGCTAATTTAAATCAAGATTACGAAGAAAGTCTTTCAGAAATCATACAAAATTTGTATCAAATGTTCATAGAAGGAGATTGTGACTTAGTAGAAGTAAACCCTCTTGCGATTACTGATGAGGGAGTAATGGCACTTGATTCAAAAGTTGCATTAGATATGAATGCTAAGTACAAACATACATATTTTGAGGATCTAGAAGAAGAAATACCAATTCCAGATTCTGAAAAATATGCAAAAGAAAAAGGTTTAAATTTTATAAAGCTAGAAGGTACAGTTGGGATCATTGGAAATGGAGCAGGCTTAGTTATGTCGACACTCGACGTTGTTGCAGAAAATGGAGGAAAAGCGGCAAACTTTTTAGATATTGGTGGTGGAGCAAAAGCAGAAACTGTCAGTTCGGCACTGGAGGTATTAGAAGCTGACGAAAACGTTAAGTCAGTTTTAATAAATATATTTGGCGGCATCACAAGGTGTGATTTAGTTGCAGAAGGAATAATTGAAGCTACCAAAGGAAAAAAACTTGTTTGGCCAATTATTATAAGGTTAGATGGAACAAATTCATTAGAGGGACTCGAATTGCTGAAGGAAAACCCAAATGACAAAATTTTTATAGAAGGATCAATGGATTCAGCAGCAAAATTAGCAGTAGAGAAAGGTCTTTAGTTGTCAATTCTTATAGATGAAAATTCAAAAGTTGTTGTTCAAGGTCTCACCGGTAGAGAAGGCCAATTTCATGCACTAAGAAATAGAGATTATGGAACAAATATTGTAGCCGGCACTAGACCTGGGAAAGGTGGAGAAAATGTTGACGGAATACCTATATTTGATGATGTTGAAAAGGCTGTAAAAAAAACAAATGCAAATGTTGCCTTAACCTTCGTCCCACCTGCATTTGCAAAAGATGCAGTCTTAGAAGCAGCATTTGGTGGGTGTGAATTAATTGTTTGTATAACAGAAGGCATACCTGCAAAAGATGAAGCTGAAATGTATGATATTTTGAAAAAAGAAACTAAAGCATCGTTATTGGGACCAAACTGTCCAGGATTAATATCACCTGGTAAAGCAAATGTTGGAATTATGCCACATGAAATTACTATGCCTGGAAACATAGGAGTAGTTTCAAGATCGGGAACTTTAACTTATCAAGCAGTTTATGAGTTAACAAATCTTAATATCGGACAATCAACGTGTATTGGTATTGGTGGAGACCCTGTACCTGGAATGTCATTCATAGATGTAATTGAAAAATTTCAAGCAGACAGCGAAACAGAAGGTATCGTAATGATAGGAGAGATTGGTGGTACAGCTGAAGAAGAGGCTGCAGACTTTATAAAACAATATGTAACAAAACCTGTCGTCTCATATATAGCTGGAGTTACTGCTCCTCCTGGAAAAAAAATGGGACATGCAGGAGCTATTGTTTCAGGCAACAAAGGTACCGCAGAAGCAAAAATTAAAGCTTTAACTGATGCCGGTGCGGAAGTAGTTAGAACACCAACTGAAGTAGGAGAAGCAATGAAGGGTGCCATAAATGGCTGAAAACTTAAACAGAACAGATTTAATAAATGCAATTCAAGAAACTAGAAAATCTTTTGATACAGATAATCCGACTGTTCCATTTATTGAGGGTGATGGAATTGGTATTGATATATGGCCAGCCGCAAAAAAAGTTTTTGACGCTGCAGTTGAAAAAACCTATAAAAATGATAGAAAGATTAATTGGATAGAAGTTCTCGCAGGGCAAAAAGCTTTTGATACAACTTCTGATTGGCTTCCTGATAAAACTTTAGAAACATTTAATGAGTATGGTGTTGGAATAAAAGGACCATTAACGACTCCTGTAGGTGAGGGAATAAGGTCAATAAATGTAGCTATTAGACAAGAGCTGGATTTATACGTTTGTCTAAGACCTATCAAATACTTTAAAGGTATTCAAACTCCGACAAAGAATCCGCAAGATGTAGATATTACTTTATTTAGGGAAAATACCGAAGATGTTTATGCAGGAAAAGAGCTTGAAAACTCCACAAAAGATGTGGAAAAACTTAATAATTTTCTAAAACAGGAATTCGGATGGGATATAAGATCAGATAGTGGTATTGGAATAAAACCAATATCACAAACCGCATCTGAAAGACTAATAAGAGCTGCCTTAAATTATGCCGTAGAAAATGATAAAAAAAATGTTGCTCTGGTTCATAAAGGTAACATTATGAAATTCACGGAAGGTGCATTTAGAAAATGGGGTTATGACCTTGTTAAATCTGAATTTTCAGACGTTGCTGTTTCATGGGAGGATTGTGATGGTGATCCCGGGGATAAAATATTAGTTCAAGATGTTATTGCTGATGCATTTTTGCAACAGATACTTATAAAACCACAAATGTTTGATGTAATTGCTACAACAAACCTTAATGGTGATTATGCTTCTGACGCGTTAGCAGCCCAAATAGGGGGTATTGGTATCAGTCCTGGAGGAAATATTAACTATGAGAATGGAAAAGCTGTCTTTGAAGCAACACATGGCACAGCTCCAAAATATGCAGGTCAGGATAAAACAAATCCAGGATCTTTAATTTTATCAGGGGTCATGATGTTTAGATATATGGGCTGGAACAGTGCTGCTGACCTAATCGTTGAATCAATGGAAAAAACAATTCTTGAAGGAAAAGTAACTTATGATTTAGCTCGAGGCAGAAGTGTTAAAAAAATACTATCTTCATCGGAATTTGCAAATGCTTTAATCAATAATATGAAAACTTCAAAAAAGGAGAAGAAGTAAATGAATAAAGTTTCAGTTGTTGGAGCTGGAAAGTATGGTTCAATGACTGCATTAAGAATAGCAGAATATGATATCGTACATGAGGTTGTAATGACAGACATCGTAGAAGGTCTTCCACAGGGGCTTGCTCTTGACATTAATCAATCCCGATTTGTTGAAAAATTCAATACAAAATTGATTGGAACAAACGATTATAAAGATACAGAAGGAAGTGATGTAGTTGTCATTACTGCTGGTCTACCAAGAAAGCCAGGAATGTCTCGCATGGATTTGCTTGAGGTAAATGCAAAAATTGTTCAAGGCGTGACGGAAGAAATATTAAAATATTCGGATAATCCCTCAATTGTTGTTGTAACAAACCCCCTAGATCAAATGACAACTCTTGCCTCAGATGTTTCAGGTTTGTCAAAAAACAAAGTTATGGGACAAGCAGGAATTTTAGATTCATCAAGGTTTGCATATTTTATTGCTGAAAAGCTTTCTGTAAAAACCTCTGATGTATACGCCTTAACTTTAGGTAGTCATGGAGAGACAATGGTTCCTGTCCCATCACTTTGTACAGTGAAAGGAGAGCCTTTAACAAATATTTTGAGTGAATCTGATATAAATGAGCTTGTTGAGAAAACTTCAAACGGTGGTGCTGAAATTGTAGGATTATTAAAAACTGGAAGTGCATATTTTGCACCTGCGTCTTCAGCGGCAGTAATGGTTAAATCGATAGTAAACAATTCAGATGAAATTTTCCCAGTATGTGCATGGCTTGATGGTCAATACGGTATTAATAATGTTTATCTTGGAGTGCCTGCAAAACTTGGCAAGGATGGGGTTACTGAAGTCGTAGAATTTGAACTTACAGAGACAGAAAGACATGCACTTATTAATGCTTCAAACGCTGTAAAAACTAAGGTTGAAGAACTCAATAACATAAAAAATCAATAAAATCAGTCTTTTTTAAAAAAAACCCAATATTTATTGTATTTTTGAGATATTTTATATAAAAAAACTATAATTGCCTTAAGAAATATTAAAGAAAGGCAAAACAGCTATGAATAAAGACCAATTGGCAAGCGTAGTGGCTTCTGAAGTAGGATTGTCACAATCAGACGCAAAAGCAGCTGTTGACGCAGTTTTTGATGGCATAACAAACGGTATGAAAAATGGCGATAAAGTAAGTATTGCTGGATTTGGACAGTTTGAGTCAAGATACAGGGCTGCTAGACAGGGTAGAAATCCAGCAACTGGAGAAACAATCCAAATTGCTGCTAAAAATGCCCCAGCTTTTAAAGCTGCAAAAGGATTAAAAGATAGTTTAAACTAAATTATTAATTTAATCATTTGAAAAGACGGCAATGCCGTCTTTTCTTATTGTTGAAGTAACTTAAGATCTCCAGAAATTTTAATTTTTTCCTCAAACATAAGATCTTCTGGATGCTTCTCATTATTTTTTAACTCATTAAAAGTTTCTACTGACATTTTTATGATTAATCCATAGTTGTCGTGAGATAGTTTTTTTGTAATTTCTCCTGTATCTAAATTTATGAAACTTTCTTCACTCGAATCAAATAAATGAAGATATATATTGTTCAGTGAGTTTTTATCAGACAGTTTTAAGTTTTTGACTACTTCTTCAATATCAGCTTTTAAGTTTTGCATTAATTATTCAGTAGTGTTTCTCGTTTTATATCTTCTATGGCTTTAGTAACTTGAATACCTCGTGGACATGCCGATGTACAATTAAATGCTGTTCTACATCTGAAAGCTCCATTGACATCTTTTAATATCTCTAATCTTTGTGTTGTTCCCTGGTCTCTAGAGTCAAAAATAAATCTATGGGCATTTACGATTGCTGCTGGACCGACATATGCTTCGGCTGTCCAAAATACTGGACAGCTAGTCGTGCAGGCAGCACATAAAATACACTTTGTTGTGTCCTCAAATTTATCTCTATCTTCAGGAGATTGTAATCTTTCTCTTTCTCCAGGCTCTTTTTCATTTATAAGATATGGCATAACTTTTTTATAGCTTTCGAAGAATGGTTCCATATCTACAATTAAATCTTTTACAACAGGAAGACCACGTATCGGTTCAATTTTTATTGGGTTACCTACTTCTTTAACTAGTACTTGGCATGCAAGCATGTTCTCACCATTAATAACCATTGCATCGGAACCGCAAACGCCATGAGCACAAGATCTTCTAAATGAAAGAGAGCCATCTTCAAACCATTTTATTTTATGTAATAGATCTAGAATTCTTTCTTCAGGTTCAGCATCAACAATGTAGTTCTCCCAGTGTCCTTTTCTATCTGATTCTGGATCGTATCTTAAAATTTTTAAACTAATATCCATTAGTATTTTCTCTCCATAGGTTCATATTTACCTAATTCTACATCTCGATACTTTAGATTTGCCGTGTTATCTTTTTTGAATGCAAATGAGTGCTTCATAAAATTTTCATCATCACGATCTGGAAAATCTTGACGTGAATGAGCTCCTCGTGATTCATTACGTGCAAGTGCACTAGCAACAGTTGCTTCTGACATATCCAATAAGTAATCCAACTCAATAGCTTCTACAAGTTCAGAGTTATGAACTTTACTTTTATCAAAAATAGTAACATTTTCGTATCTCTCTCTTAATTCTTCTAATATTTCCGTCTGCTTTTCTAATGTTTCCCTAGTTCTGAATATTTTTGCATTTTCTTCCATGGATTCTTGTAGGTCTTTTCTTATTTTTGCAACAGAGAACTCTTCAGTGTGTTCTTTTTCAACCAGGCTATTTATCTTTTTACTTAAATCATCTGAAGCACTTTCACTGATACTATTTGGCTTTGTTTGAGTTACATAATCTACCATGCTTTGACCAGCTCTTTTACCAAAAACTACAATATCAAGCAACGAGTTAGTACCTAACCTATTTGCACCGTGAACACTAACACATGCTGCTTCTCCTGCGGCATAGACACCAGGGAGGACTGTTCCTTTTTCATCACTCACAACACGGGAATTTATATCAGTTGGAATACCACCCATTGCGTAATGAGCAGTTGGCTGAACAGGTATAGGCTCGTCGATTGGTTCTATTTTTACATATGTCCTTACAAAATCTGTAATATCAGGCAACTTTTTCTTTATTGTCTCTGCACCTAGATGAGTTAAATCTAAATAAACGTAATCACTATCTGGACCAGCTCCATTGCCAGCACTTATTTCAGTAGCTATCGCTCTCGATACCATATCTCTTGGCGCTAAATCTTTGATTGAAGGTGCATATCTTTCCATAAATCTTTCCCCATCTTTATTTCGTAAAATACCACCTTCACCTCTTGCCGCTTCAGATAGGAGAATACCTAGTCGATAAATTCCAGTTGGATGAAATTGATAGAACTCCATATCCTCAAGCGGTAAACCTTTTTGATAAAGTATCCCTGGACCATCACCTGTTAATGAGTGAGCATTGGAACTTACTTTAAATATTTTTCCAAAACCACCGGTTGCAAAAGTTACGGCTCTTGTTTCAAAAATATGTATATCACCTGTTGCTAGTTCATAAGCAATTACACCCTGGCAGATGCCATCTTCAATTTTTATGTCAAGAACTTGAAATTCATCAAAAAAAGTTACACCCATGGACACACACTTTTGGTAAAGTGTTTGAAGTATCATGTGACCTGTTCTATCTGCAGAATAACATGCTCTGAAAGCTGGTGATTCTCCCTCTTTAACTGTGTGGCCACCAAATCTTCTTTGAGCAATTTTTCCATTTTCTAATCTACTAAATGGAAGCCCCCAGTGTTCAAGTTCAATTACTGCGTCAATAGCTTCTTTACAAAGAATATCAACTGCGGGTTGATCTGCCAGATAATCAGAACCTTTTACTGTATCGAAAGCATGCCAATTCCAATTATCCTCCTCAACATTTGCAAGTGCAGCACTCATGCCCCCCTGAGCTGCTCCAGTGTGTGATCTGGTCGGGTAAAGTTTTGTGATGACTGCTAGTTTCATATGAGGAGCAGCTTCAATGGCCGCTCTGAGGCCAGCACCTCCAGCACCAACTATTACTCCATCAAAAGAATGTTTTATTACTTTCATACTTGTCTTACAAATGCAACGATTGCATACGTTCCTATTATAAAGAATATTAAAGAGGTCCCATAAAGGGCACTGTGTGCAAGTTTACGAATTGTTTTATCAGCTAAATTATCATGAATAACAACTCGTAATCCATTAGTACCATGTAGAAGGCTCAAAGTGAGTAGAAGCCAGTCAAATGCTCTCCAATACGGAGTTTCCCACCTCGCTGCAACAAAGTCATAATCTAGGTTAAGAGTGTCATTGAATACATGCATGATAAACATATGCCAAACAGCTAAGAAGACTAATACTAATCCACTAACCCTCATAAAAAACCATGCATGAAGCTCAAAACTAGATCCTCCAACAGGTGGTTGGCGGCGGCCCCAATCAGTTCTGGTCGTTTGCATTATTTTGTTTTCCAATCTGGTATCGGCCTAATTATACAATCAACAACGGTTGTGCCCTCAGAGCTTTTCTGTAGACATAAATCAAAATATGAAGTGGTCATTTTATAAGTTGTAGGAACGAAAATTACCAAAAATATAAAAAGTGATACAAAGTTTAATTGTTTTTGATAATCAGATCCTTTTTTCCATAAATCTACAGCAATGATTCTTAATCCATTAATTGCATGGCCCAACACGGCAGCCATTAAACCAATTTCAGCAACTCTAAAGTAAAAATTTTTGTATATGGCTTCTGCACCCTCATAAATTTCTGGTCCTAACAATATCAAGGCAGTAGAGATTATATGAAGTAAAAGATAGCCAAATAGACCAACACCAGTAACTCTATGAAAAATATAGAGCCACATTCCAGTCTTACCTTTATAAACTGAACCAGTCGAAACAATTCGTTGGTATGCCATTAAATTACCTTTATTAATTATGCTATAAAAGGTATATTAATCTAAATTAATTAGGAAATAACCCCCTTGACATAACGATATAACAATAATAAATTACACATATGTAATTTAGTTTTTCATGATTTTAAGGGGTGATGTGGAGAATTCAATAATCGATGAACTTATAGGGGGAATGCCTCCATGGACCGAAGAAGCTAATTGCAAGGGTGCAGATGCTGATATTTTTTTTCCAGAGAGAGGTGCATCAACTAGAAAAGCTAAATCCATTTGCAGGGCATGTACAGTTCAAGATGATTGTTTAGAATTTGCCATCGATCAATCAGAAAAGTTTGGTATTTGGGGTGGATTATCTGAACGTGAAAGAAGAAGAATCAAACGACAACGCATTCAAGATAGTGATATCAGGGATGTTGGCTAAGAAATATTAAATTTCTCTTTGTAAGCTCCAAAATCTCTTTCAACTCCAATTTCATCACTTTTAATTATTTCAGTAATGACATTATTTTCATCGGTTATATATGTATATCTTAGGGAGATACCAGCACCGTCATGAAAACATCCAAATTCTTTTGAGACCTCGCCATGCGGCCAAAAGTCGGCAAGAATTGGAAAAGTGATATTATAATGATTTGCCCAAGCTTCATTTGTTGGCCTTGCTGCAACAGTAATCATGACGGTATCTGTTTCAGCTGATTTAAATGCATCCATATTATCACGAAGTTGACAAATCTCTCCATCGCAAACTGAACTAAATGGAAAAGGGATAAAAACAAACATGGTTTTCTTTCCAAGAAAGTCATCAGATTGTAAAGTTTCCTTGTCATAATTCATGAGAGAAAAATTAGGTATTTTGTCTCCGATATTTAAACTCATTTAATATTCTCCTTCTGGATTCAACTCTTATAATAACTATATAGGAGGCATAGATGTACGGGCTGCCCAAGAAATAGGATCATACAATTCATCTAAAGTTGGTACAAGTTCCGTTGAGCCAAGGATGTCGTCCAAAGAGAATGTTGATTGAGAATCATTAATGTAATTTAAAAATTCATCTGAATAGTTGTCTAGTTCTGAAATTTTTGTTTCTATGTCTTTTGTTGGACTTTCATAATTAGTAAAAGAAAGGTCCATTGCAAGATCAAAAATAGATTCGTTCTGAAGAAGATTTAGTTCTTTGGATTTTTGTTTAACAACCGATCTGTAGAAACTAAGTGGTGCTGCAATACTTTCAAATATTTCATTTGGATTAAACCCTTCTATTCCTGAAATTCCTGAAAACATTTCTTGGGGATTATTCATTGCCTCAGGTCCCATATCAAGATTGAGATCTTTCATAGTATTTATCATATCCTCAGAACTTTTAGTGATAGTATTCATAATATTTTCAAATGGTTGAGAATACTTTCCTAAGGATAAAGTTATGTATTCAAGAGTTAAAAAAGCCAGACTCAAGTCATTTTCGTTAGCTTCAAAATTACTGATTTTGTTATTAAAGTTTTTTTGATTAATTGCAAGAGTATTCGATACAGGAAGAATAAGTCCAAATTGACTCAGGCCCCATGAAAATTTTCCCAGGAGACCCGCCAAATTACCAAATTGCATTCCAAGTAAGGAAGACTTGAGATTACTACCACCAAATCCTCCAAGCATTGATATCTCTGGTGATTCTATACTCTCAAAATCAAAATGTTTTATTGAATTTATAAACCAAAGACCATAATCTTTTGAATTTAAAAAGCGAATTTCTTGGGGACTTATATTATTGTCACTTGTCTCATTAGCTTTTAGTTCAATCACTCTAAATATTTGCTCAAAATTTACGTCAGAATTTGAAAGTTCTAGTGTGGAATCTACATCTTCTTTTAATATATGATTATTAATTTGTTTTGCTAACTCCCAATTTACACCTGATTCCTCATTGTTAAACAGGTTAAAAAATTGTGAGAAAATATCTTCAGACATTACACATCAGATGGTCGTAAATCAAGAGTGAAGTCGAGCGTTATAGTATTTTCATCTCTTAATATTTCGACAGTAATAGCATCTCCTGCTCTTTTATTTCTTAAAATTGTGATTAATTGATCAAGTGTGGCTATTTTTGTATCATTTATTTTTTTAATTACATCTCCTGGCAGTGCACCAGCTTTACCAATTGCATAAATATCATTTGCAGGACCATATAGTTCCTCGATCAATACACCCGAAAATATTCTTGCACCATCATCAGCTACTTCAAAATATTGTGCACCTAGTATGCCTAGAAATGCATGAAATACTTTTCCATCATCAAGAATATCCTCTACGATTCCAAGTGCGAGATTTATAGGTACTGCAAAACCTAATCCCTCTGCTCCGACATCTGCTGTTGCAATTGCTGTCGTTATACCAATTAACTCTCCGCTAGAATTTAACAATGCACCACCACTAGAACCCCTAGTAATGGGTGCATCAGTCTGTATTAGTCCAAAGAGTGTAACAGCATTATTCATGGCTTCACTACCAACATCGAGTCTTCTATCTAATGCAGAGATTACACCTGTAGTAACAGTTGGAGCTGCTCCTAGAGTTAGGGGATGACCAATTGCAACTGCCAAATCTCCTACAAAAACGCCTTCACTGTTTCCAAAATTTATGGGTGATAAATTATCGTTTTCAATTCTTACTACACCAATGTCAGTGAGTTTGTCTGATCCGACAATACTGGCCTCGTACATTCTTCCATCCTCAAAAATAACTCGTACATCGGTGGCATTTTCAATAACATGATGATTGGTAATAATTAAACCTTTTTGATCAATGACAACTCCAGAACCTCCACCAATTGATATGAACTCATCCTCTTGATTTCGTTCTCCTACTTGTAGTTGAACAATTGTTTTGGTGGCTATTTCCGCAATCGATACAACTTCTGTCGAATCAACTCTTGGCATTACAAGCTCTTTTTCTTTTATGGTTTCAGTTATAGTTACAGGGTCTGGAAGGATTATTTCTTCTTCTTCAAAAACTCCGAAAAAGAATAAAAAAGATAAAACTATCGTGCTTGTTAGAAATGAAGACAAGAAAATGATATTAAGTGTTGATGATTTCTTTTTAGTTTTCTCATCGACCAAATCTGAAATGTATTTTTCAGTCTCAAATAGCTCTTGTTGTTGAAAATCGTTATCTTCCATATATATATATTAAATATGTCTCAGTTGTACTTGTTTTTAAAACCTAACTGGCCTTTTTTTCGTAAAATAAATTTTTTTAAGTTAAAGTAATTAGATAAGTGTTATCGGTTAAAAATTTAGAAGTAGTTTATCAAGATGTAATTTTGGTCCTCAGAGGGATATCTTTTGAAATTCCTAAGGGTGAAATTGTTTCGTTATTAGGAAGCAATGGTTCTGGTAAGACAACTGCTTTAAGAGCGATTACTGGTTTATTAGATACTCAAAATGGTGATATTACGAAAGGTCAAATTACAGTAGAAGATGAGGATATTACTAATGCTGATCCCTCAAAAATTGTAAATTTGGGGATTGCACAAGTTTTAGAAGGACGAAGAATATTTTCAGAATTGACAGTAAATGAAAACTTAAGACTTGGAGGATTCACAAATGATGGGAATGTTCAAGAAAATATCCAGAGAGTTTTTGAATTATTCCCGATATTAAAGAAAAGAGCAAAAGATATATCCGGTTACCTTTCAGGTGGTGAACAACAAATGTTGGCAATTGGTAGGGCATTAATGTCAGACCCTCAATATTTATTACTGGATGAGCCCAGCTTAGGATTGGCTCCAAAACTAGTTGAACAAATATCAGAATTGATTGTAGAAATAAATTCTCAAGGTGTAACTGTTTTACTAGTTGAGCAAAATGCAAATATGGCACTAAAAATTTCTTCACATGGATATATCATGGAAACTGGAAATGTAGTAATGGATAATTCAAGTGAAAAACTAATGAAAGATCAAGATGTACAAGAATTCTACCTGGGTTTAAATACAGAGGGAACTGAAAGAAAATCATTTAAAGATGTGAAACATTATAAGAGAAAAAAAAGGTGGCTATCTTGACTGAGGTAATTTCTTTTAAAGATGTAAGTTTGAATTTTGGTGGTGTTCAAGCTCTTAAGAATGTTTCATTTGATATAAAAGAGAATTCATTGTTTGCAATTATTGGTCCCAATGGGGCTGGAAAAACATCTTTGTTAAATTGTATAAATGGAATTTATAAGCCTACGACTGGTTCTATATCAATATTTGAGAAAGATAGTAAGGAATTGCACCCTGATGAGATAGCAAACCTGGGAATTTCACGAACATTTCAGAATATTGAACTTTTCGAAAATATGACTGCCTTGGACAACATATTAATTGGTGCTCACAGGCATGTTAATTATGGACCAATAAGAAGTTTATTTTATTCAAAAAAAGTAAGAGAAGAAGAAAAAAAAGCAAGACAAATATCTGAGAATGTTATAGATTTTCTAGAAATAGAAGAATATCGATATTCATTTATTTTGTCTTTACCATACGGAATTCAAAAAAGAATAGAGCTAGGAAGAGCTCTTGCAATGGAACCAAAAGTTTTATTATTAGATGAACCAGCCGCAGGTATGAACAATGAAGAAACAGAGGACATTGCAAGATTTATCTTGGATATTCATGAAGAATTGGGCATTACGGTAATCCTTATTGATCACGATATGAATATGGTAATGGATATTGCGACAGAAGTTGTAGTAATGGATTTTGGTGAAAAATTATTTCAGGGAAATCCTGCGGATGCAGCAAGAGACCAAAAGGTAATTGATGCTTATTTAGGAGTTAGTTAATTATGCAAACAATGAAAGAGATATTTGAAGAAATTGAAGCAAGCGGAGGCATGACTCCATCAAGAAGATTGAGAGATATTGCAAACAGATTTCCAGATCAAATTGCATTTAGAGATAAAAGATATGGTATCTGGAATGAAATAACATATGGAGAGTTTTGGCAGCAAGTGCAATATGTTTCCTGTGCATTAAATCATTTTGGTATAAGAAAAACAGATAAAGTTGCAATCCATTCAGAAAATAGACCAGAATGGCTAATTTCTGACATTGGAATTCAGGCAATAGGAGGGATAAGTGTGGGTTTATACCCAACAAATCCTCCAGCTGAGGTTAAGTATCTTCTAAGTCACTCAGAATCAAAAATTTTATTCGCAGAGGATCAAGAACAAGTTGATAAAGCTCTTGAAATAATTGATGACATTCCGAACATATCAAAAATTGTATATTTTGAAGAAAAGGGACTTTTCAGATATGAAAACGAAAAACTTATGAGGTGGGATGAGTTCCTAGAAATTGGAAAAAGGGAATACGAAAGTAATAAAGATTTTGTGAGTTTTTGTATCGATGAAATTAAAAGTGAAGACGTAGCATTGATGATTTATACATCTGGTACAACGGGTCCTCCAAAGGCTTCAATGTTATCTCACGGAAATATGGAATGGACAGCATCAATCATTCCTGATTTATCTTTTACTCCAAATATAAGTAATCCAGAGTACCTATCTTACTTGCCACTATGTCATGTATTTGGACGATTAGTTGACGAAATTATCGCAATAAACTCAATTGGGACAATTAATTTTGCGGAATCAATTGATACTGTCCAAAGAGATTTAGCAGAGATACAACCATCAATTTTCCCAGCAGTCCCAAGAATCCTTGAGAGAATGCATGCTGGAACATTAGTAAAAATGAAAGATGCATCAAAATTAAAACAACTACTTTTTAAAGTTGCAAGTTTTTTTGGTGGAATTACAGCTAGTAGAAGACTTAAAGATCCAAATGATATAGTTGCAAAAATAACCAACTTTATTGCTCAAGCTTTGGCTTTTAGATCACTGAGAAAAAAATTGGGATTATTAAATGTTGATAATGCAGTTTCAGGTGCAGCACCAATAGCACCTGAAATTTTAAGATTCTTTATGTCATTGGGGGTACCGATATATGAAGGCTATGGGATGACAGAAAATTCAGCAGTAGCAACTGGTAACACTCCTGATAAGGTGAAGCTAGGAACTGTCGGAACTGCACAACCAGGTGTAGAGATAAAATTAGCTGAAGATGGTGAAATTTTAGTAAGACATCCAGGCGTTTTTCTTGGATATTATAAAAACGAAGAAGCAACAAAAGAAGTGTTGGATGAAGATGGATGGCTTTACACAGGGGACGTTGGTGAATTTGATGGCGATTTTCTGAAAATTGTTGATAGAAAAAAGGACATCATAATTACTAGTGGAGGTAAAAATGTCTCACCTTCGGAGTTAGAAAATAACATAAAAACCTCTCCATTTATAAAAGAAGCAATTGTTATAGGAGATGATAGAAAATTTCTTTCAGCTCTAATAGGAATTGAATTTGATATTGTTTCTAATTGGGCGTTAAGAAAGAATATTGCTCACACAACATACAGAAATTTATCGGAAAATGAAGAAGTACAAAATCTTATATGGGAGGAAATAAAAAAATCAAATGAATATACATCGTCATTACCGATTAGAAAATTTCGTATGATCACAAAAGAGCTTGATCACGAAGACGGAGATCTCACTGCAACACAAAAAGCTAAAAGAAATGTAATTATGGAGAAGTTTTCTGATTTGATAGAAGATATGTATAAATGACAATATTTTTACAGGCAACTTTTGAAGGTTTATCACTTGGTTCTGTCTATTCATTGGTTGCAATTGGGCTTGTTCTTGTTTACAAAGCCACAGATGTTTTAAGCTTTGCTCACCCAGCATTAGTTGTTGTGGGTGCTGGAGTTATAAGTGCTCTTGCAGTTGACAGAGGAGTACCATTTTGGCTTGCGTTTATAATTGGCATTATCGCGACTGGCTTAATTGGCTTAATAGTAGAGCGTACTTTTTTACGCCCTATGGTTGGAGAGCCAGTTTTTTCGGTTGCAATTCTTACGATTGGTATTGATCTACTTTTAAGAACAATTTTGAATAATTGGATTGGTCTAAACCCAAGATATTTAGGTGATCCATTTCCAAGCTTTGGTAATTTTGGATCACTTGTAGTTAATGGTGTTACTCTAAAATATTTGGAATTAGCTGCATTATTTACAGCAATAATTATGATTTCATTTCTTACAATATTTTTTAAAAAATCAAAATATGGTGTAGCAATGATGGCAACTGCATATGACCAAGAAGCTGCTTTGGCCCAAGGTATTAATGTTGGAAGAATCTTTGGACTTGTTTGGTTAATTGCTGGTGTGTTGGCTGGATTTGCAGGATTTTTCATTACAGGTGGTTTCAATACTCTTACACAAACAAGTTTTATTTCTGCTCTTAGAGCTCTTCCTGCAGTTGTTATCGGAGGACTTGATTCTATACCTGGAGCAGTTGTTGGTTCACTAATTATTGGATTAACTCAAGGTTATGTTGCATACTATCAAATAAATATAGAAAATATTGTTGGATTTTCTTTAGGTAGTGGCTTTTCATTAATTGCACCATATTTAATAATGTTTTTCATTTTATTAATCAGGCCAGATGGACTTTTTGGACGTGAGGAGGTTGAGAGAGTTTGAGAAAAAGACCGGATCTGTATACAAACTATAAATCAGAAAGTGCAATTTTTTCAACACTTACTCAAAAGGTTTGGTTTGTGCTTCTTTTATTCATATCGTTATTATTACCTTTTTATTTGTCTAATTATTGGATGTTATTAGTAACAACATCATTACTGATTGCAATTGCATCATGGGGCTTGAATATAGTTTCGGGAATGGCAGGACAAATAAATTTAGCTCATGGAGTATTTGTTGGTATAGGTGCATATACTTCTGCAGTGATTGGAGGTGTTGCGACATCTAGTGTCATTGGCTTTGAACTTGATATGATATTTTGGTTACCAATATCAGGAGCTGTAGCTGCATTAATTGGTGTAATAATATCTCCCGTTTCAGCCAGACTAAAAGGTTTGAATCTTGGATTAGTCACGTTAGCAATTGTTTTTATTGGCTCGCATTTTTTTTCTAATCTTAAATTCATTACGGGTGGAGCAGGCCTTGGTCGAAAAGCTGCAAAATTAAAATTTTTAGGATTCGATTTAGATTCTGGTATTTCAATCGGTAATTTAATTTTAGAAAAAAACGATGTAATTTATTATTTCTCATTAATACTTTGCATATTGCTAGGAATTGGTGCAAAAAATCTTACAAGAACAAAAATTGGAAGAGCATTTTCAGCAATTAGAGATAGAGACATTGCAGCCGAAGCATTAGGCATTAATTTATTCAAATTTAAAATGTACGCCTTTGCTTTATCAAGTTTTTATGCAGGTATAGCTGGATCAATTATTTTTATTATTTCGGGGGGTGTCGAACCAGGAACATTTAGTCTTCTGTACTCGATAACCTTTATTGCTATCGTAATAATTGGAGGCGTAGGTACAGTTTTAGGTCCTTTATACGGTGCATTTTTCTTTACAATGCTACCTGGAATAATTCAGGTGATCTTGCATGCTTTAGGAGTTGCAGATACTGGCTTTTTTCTAAATGCTGGGGAAATTGAGAGAATTGTTTTTGGATTTTTTATTATATTTTTTCTAGTTTTTGAACCTAGAGGCATTTGGGGTATTTGGTTTAGGTTACGCAATTATTTTAAAGCTTGGCCTTTTTCCTACTAACTTAAACATTTTCTAGTAACCTAAAGACATTAGTACTAATAATTTAAGGGGGAGAAAATGAATTCATTGCGTAAGCAAGGAATAATAATTTTTTCAATTCTTTCCTTAGTTATTGTTGCGTGCGGTGGAGCAGCTGAAGAAGAAGTTGTAGAAGAAGCAGTAGTTGAAGAACCTGCTGAATCACTAGATTCTCCTGCTGTCACAACAGCAACATCTGTAAAAACTGGAACAGGAGTTACAGAAGATCCTTGTCCGGCAGAAATTGGAGGAGTACCAACAGGTGCTGATCCAAACAAAGGTTGTATTTATTTAGGTATGCTAAATGACTTTACAGGACCTTTCGCACCTGCTGGTCCAGGGTTAGAGGTTGCACAAAGAGCTTTTTGGCTTTGGGCAAACTCAGCTGGGGGAATTGGAGAATATAGTGTCGCAATAAAAGAAAGTTTTGACACTGGATATAATCCACAAAAACATTTAGAAGGGTATACAGCATTAAAAGATGATGTAGCAGCACTATCAATGTCGTTAGGTACTGTACAAACTTTATTTATCTTAGATGAAATGGATAAAGATAACATGGTTGCAGTTCCAATGAGCTGGTGGTCAGGTTGGTCTTATAAAGATTCTGACAAAGGCTTAGTCATCGAATTTGGAAGTCAGTATTGTGCTGATGGAATGAATGCTGTTGACTGGTCTTTAGCAAATCTTGGAGATATCAAGACAGTTGGTATCATGGGATTTGCTGGCGATTACGGCTCAGATTGGGCAGCTGGTGTTGCTAAAGCAGCCGAGGCAAACGGATTAGAAGTAGCATGGACATATACACCTCCTGCAACTGAATTCGATGTTGCTCAAGCGGTCGGATTAATGGTTACTCAACCAGTTGATGCATATTATCCAGCAATTAATGCAGGATTTATGGCTCAAGTTGCTGGTGGAGCAGCACAGCAAGGAATTACACCTTTCGCAATTCTTGCAGGACCATCTTATAATGATGCTTTTGTTCAAGAAGGTTTTGCATTGAAAGGATTATTTGAATCAGGAGCCATTTATGCAATGGGACTTGGTGTAGCACCATATGAGGCTGACACACCTGGTCATGCAGTTATGAGAGCTACAATGAGTCAAATAGTAGATAGTGCAAACTCATTCCTAGTTGCTGGTTGGTCATCTCAGTATCACTTAAAAGGTGTTTTAGAAGCAGCTTATAAAGGTGGAGATATATCCAGAGCAGGTATTAGAAGAGCAGCTGCAAATGTAACAGTTGAATCAGATGGGATGTTCCCATCTAGGACATTAGGTCAAGATAGAGCTGATGCCCAAGCATATATCGGTATTCCCGATGGTTCAATTGGTAGCGGTCAAAGAGTACTTGCAGAAGGTTATGTAGGCTCAACAGCCAAATCATACGATTGGACTTCAGGAGCATGTTCATAACTTGAAAAATAATTGAGTAAAAAGAGCCGGCGTTGCCGGCTCTTTTTTTTATATATATTCAAATAAATTATTATGCAAATATGAAAACATTCTTTGAAAAAAACAAAGTACTGAAAATTGCAGTAATTACTTACATAGTCATTCTTTTTCCATTTGGTTTTGCCAAAACAGAATATTACTTTATGTCCCCTGGACCCCCTTATCAATGGGACATCGAAATAGAGGGTCAGAACACTTTCGATTTTGATGGTAATTTATATCAATTAACTGTAAGGAGAGACGAAGCTAACTACTTTGTTTATGCATGGGCAATTTTGAATAATGAAATTGATCTATACCCTAGGGAAGTTATTTTGCCGGATGGAGTGACTCCTCAAGAGCTTTCTGAAATTAGCCTTCAAAATATGATAACTTCTGAAAATGTTGCAATAGCTGTTGCATTAGATAGTTTAGGATATGATGTCGAAGCCGAAGGAGATGGTGTATTAGTTGTTGGCTTACTTGACGACTCCCCTGTAAGAAACAAACTTTTTAAAAATGATCTTATTACATCAATTAATGATGAGATAGTAAAATCCACAACGGAATTTATATCTTTACTAAAAACCTACGATATTGGAGACACAGTTGAAATTGGATTAAATAGAAATCAAGAAAATTTAACAATTCAGACTACCCTTATTGAACATGTGGAATATGAAAATGAACCAATGGTAGGATTTTTAGCTTCAACCCCAAATCAAAAATTTGTATATCCCTTTGAAGTTGATATAAATACGGGAAATGTGGGTGGACCTTCTGCTGGAATGATGATGGCACTTAATGTTTTTAATTTGCTTACCGAGAATGATATAACTGAAGGAAATAAAATTGCTGGAACCGGAACTATAGAAATAGATGGATCTGTTGGACCGGTAGGTGGTGTAAAACAAAAGGTTATTGCTGCTAAAAGAGCAAATGCATCGCTAATTTTAGTTCCTACAGCAAATTTTCAAGAAGCAAATGTATATTCTGATGAAAATACATCGATTGTTGCAGTTGATTCTTTTGAGGAAGCACTGAATGTTATTTCTGACTTTAGTTCACGTTAAAGACGAAACATAAATACAATAAATTGACATGGTTAACTTAGGTAATTTAAACACTAATTCGGAGAGAAGGGGTTTTTCCTTCATTGTATTCATAGCAATTATTGGTTTTTCACTAGCAAGAGGAATTGCTAATTTTTACACAAATTATTTATGGTTTGACTCTGTAGCTTTAGAGAGTGTTTGGATAAAAATTTTACTAACCAGAACAGCACTTGTTGGGGCAACATCATTAGTGGCATTTGCTTTTATATTCATTAATTTAAGATTGGCCACAAGAGCAACACCCGTTATGGATATATTTGAAGCATTTGACTCAGAAGATCCTTTGGCAAGATTTAGAAATTTTGTCAGTGAAAGATTTGCAAGATTTAGATTAACCGGTGCAATAGGTCTCTCATTATTTTTAGGTGCTGGTGCCTCAACACTATGGGAACAGGTTTTATTATTTCTCAATAGACAAGAATTTGGTGTGAATGATCCAGTTTTTAATTACGACGTTGCAAGTTATGTTTATGGGCTTCCGCTATATAGATTATTTGTTTCTTGGGGATTTCAGCTAGTTACCATAACGTCATTTGTCATAGTTTTATATTTTATTGCAACTGGAGCACTTCAATTAAGACCAGGTAGATTGCCCGAGGTAAGTAGCGGAGCAAAAGCACATTTATCTGTACTACTTGCATTCATCGCCGTTTTAAAAGCAGTAGCTTACAGGCTAGATGCCCTAGAGCTACTTTATTCACCTAGAGGAAAAGTCTTTGGAGCAAGCTACACAGATGTTGTAGCTCATTTGCCAGCACTAAATTTATTAATTCTTATATCCCTTTTTGGTGCAGTCCTTCTATTAGTAAATATTAGAAGAAGAGGATGGCTTCTTCCGACTACTGCAATTGGTTTATGGCTAGCTGTATCAATCATTGTTGGTGGAATCGTCCCAGCCGCAATACAGAGATTTAGGGTAGTACCAGATGAGTTAAACAAAGAATTACCTTACGTAGATGATCACATTAACTATACGAGGCTTGCATATGGACTTGATTCAATTGAGGAAAGACAATTTGAAGCTTCACCAAATCTTTCTCAAAATGATATTAATGATAATTCGCAAACAGTAGACAATATTAGACTTTGGGATCCTACTGTTTTGGCAGAAACATATAGTCAGCTCCAAGAAATTAGAGCATATTATGCCCTGGATGAAGTAGATGTTGATAGGTATGTGATTGATGGAGAATTAACTCAGGTAATGGTTTCAGCTAGAGAGTTAGATCAAACAAACTTGCCAGCTCAGGGTTGGGTAAACCAAAAATTACAATACACGCACGGGTTTGGTGTTGTATTTAGTCCCGCAAATAATGTGGCAAGTCAGGGACAGCCAGATTTTTATGTAAAGGGTGTTCCAGCAAATACAAGTGTCTCTGAACTTGAAGTTAACCAACCAAGAATATATTTTGGAGAGTCAGCTCAGTCGAACGATTACGTTGTGGTTAACTCACTTCAAGATGAGGTTGATTATCCTCTTTCAACAGAGGGGCAATCTGTTGCTTATACAAACTATTCGGGTGATGGTGGAGTTGGAATTGGCTCATTCTTCAAGAGGCTTGGGTTTGCTTTACGTTATAGTGAACTGAACCTCCTGATATCAAATCAATTAGGAGATGGATCAAAATTAATCATGGAGAGAAATATAATCAGCCGAGTTAAGAAGGCTGCACCATTTTTATATACTGACAATGACCCCTATCTCGCCTTAATAGATGGTAATTTATTCTGGATTATTGACCTCTATACATTAAGTGATAGATATCCGTACGCCCAACCAGCAGATACTACAAGAATAAATGACAGATCAGGATTACCAATAAACTTTAACTATATTCGAAATTCAGTCAAGGCCGTTGTTAACGCTTACGACGGAACAATGAAGTTTTATGTATTTGATGAGAATGACCCATTAATAAAATCATATTCGGAAATATTCCCATCACTTTTTGACAAAAAGTCAAATATGTCTGAAGATCTACTCAATCATATAAGATACCCAGAAGATTTATTCACGATTCAATCTGACATGTATCGTGACTATCACATGACAGATCCGAGAGTTTTCTATGCCGACGAGGATCCTTGGGTTATTCCTACAGATTCATCTACTACACCCAGACTTGCAACTTTACGAGGTGAGTTTACCGAAATTGGCTTCAAGCCGATGCTCCCTTATTATTTGTTAATGTCACTCCCTGGAGAATCTGATTTAAGTTATCTTATTTTTCAACCATTTAATCCAGAAAACAGACCAAATATGCAGTCCTTCTTAGTCGCAGATGCAGACCCTGAAAATTATGGACAAATAATTGATTTCAAGTTACCTAAAGGTGAATTTGTTGATGGACCAACACAAGTAGCAACAAGAATAAATCAGGATCCAGATATTTCTCAAATATTTACGTTATTGGATCAACAGGGATCAAGTGTTATCAAAGGAAACCTTTTTGTTGTACCAATAAACCAATCAGTTCTTTATTATCAACCGATATATCTACAGGGTGAACAGAACCCGTTACCAGAATTTAAATTTGTGGTGGTCGTTTTTCAAGACAGAATAATTATGGCTGAATCACTATCGCTTGCTCTAGAGGGTGTTTTTGGTGATCTTGATATCAGTATAGACGTTGATAGTGACGACACAGAAGAAACGAGTGCTATCGATTTATTAAATAAAGCCAATGATCTATTTGATCAAGCTCAGACAGCTTTAACTGATGGAGATCTAGGCAAATATCAAGATCTAATAGTACGAGTCGAGGAGCTTGTTGAAAGAGCTTTAGCAATTCTCAATCAAGATTAAAAACAGCTTGAGTTTAACAATTTATTAATTACTATTGATATTCAGCGCGGGGTGGAGCAGTCTGGTAGCTCGCTGGGCTCATAACCCAGAGGTCGTAGGTTCAAATCCTACCCCCGCTACCAACTTATCTTATAAATAAATCTATGAGTCTTTTTCTTCCGGTGGATGCTGCAATAAGTTTTAAGGTGAATATCCCCATTGTTCCCAAGAAACCAAGGGTTCCTAGAACTAAAACAATTCTCCAAATAATTATTACATCCATAATCTAATTATAAGCGGAAACTGTATTTGTATTAATTGACATAATCAATAATCATTTCATATGTAATAGGTCCATTGAATGTTTCTAATACGATTAAATCATCATTTAAAAGTAATGTAGTTGGAAGACCACTCCAAAAAAATTGAGTAATAATGAGTTCGACTTTGTCCTCAGACAAAATGTTTAAGTAGCTTAAATTGTATTCATCTATAAATTCCAATCCATTTGACTCAGAATCATCGACCAAGAGTCCAATTACAATAAAGTCTTCTAAACCGCTTAATTGTTGTAAATAACCTACCTCTTCAATACAAGGAGTACACCATGTAGCCCAAAGGTTAACGATTACATAATTTTTTCCACTTAAAGAAAGTTCTGGCCCAATAATTTCAGAAATTATTGATAGGTCTGTATTTTTATTGCTAGGTAGTGGATCAACATCAACTACCTCATCATCAAAACTTGTGAAAATTATCAATACAATTGCTACTAGTGACAATAGAATAAAATTTCTTTTCAACATAAGTTTAATTTAATAAAGTATTGAACATACAATACATAAGTATGGAATTTGAAAATATATATTATCCAGGTTTTAATAAAACATTTAAGGACCTTGAGTGCTCGAATTTAGTTGATGATAATAAATTAGAGATATTGGATTATTTCAATATAGATTGGGTTCGCTCAGCTATTGATGAATTGGTAAAAGTTGTTGACAGCAAAATGTCGGTAGAATTTATTGAACCAACAACAACTGATATAGATTTAGCTTCAAAACTTGTTAAAGCAGATTTATCAGTTGATGATACAAAAAAAGACTTTAATGTTGGAAAAAGAATCATTGGTATCTCATCTGGAAAAGGAGGCGTTGGAAAGTCTACAATCTCTTCTTTACTTGGTATGGCATTTGCCAAAGAAGGTAAAAGAGTAGGTATTCTTGATGCTGATATATGGGGCTACTCAATACCAAAAATGCTTGGTGCAAAATTCCCTCCGATACCGTTTAATAACAGGATCTTTCCCTCAAAAATAAATGATTTAAGTGTCATCTCAATGGAATACTTTGTAAAGCAGGATGAAGCAGTAATTTGGAGAGGACCAATGCTACATAAGGCTATTGAGCAGTTTTTGTATGAAGTGCTCTGGCAAGATATAGATATCTTACTTATAGATATGCCACCTGGAACAGGGGATGTCTCAATATCACTTTCACAATTTCTTAATTTTTATGAAACAATAATTGTTACAACACCACAGAGTAATGCAACCACGGTCGCTGAAAGAGCAGGAATTATGTCAAAGAAAGTCAACTCAAGTATAATTGGTGTCATTGAAAATATGTCTTATCTAGAAAATGGAACAGATAAACTTTATCCATTTGGACAAGGTGGCGGTAAAGAACTTTCAAAAAACCTGGGTGTTGAATTTATCGGGGCTCTCCCGCTGTTTGATTCTGTATCAAAATATTCAGAATCAGGTCAACTTCTTGAGTTTGCATCTGATAGTAATTTTAAAATTGTCGAAGAAATGGTAAACGCAATAAATAATATTGCTCCAAAGAAAAAACCGATTAATTTAAAAGTTAACTAACTAAAAAACAAAACCCAGAAAGTAATAAACAGTAAAAACCAAAGAATTGTAGTTTTGAGTTAGTTGTGAAATTTATTAATACTTTTATCGCAAGTACCCCGGTAAACATCGCCACAATTGTTGGGATTATAATATCTGCGTTAACCGTAAAAGATTGATTTATAAATGTTAGGCTCCACGCCCCAAATATTGTTGGGATACCGAGTAAGAGAGAATAGTATATTGCATCTGCTTTTTTTACACCCAAGTAGATAGCCATCAATAAAGTAACACCAGATCGTGAAATACCCGGTAGTAATGCGATTGATTGAGCTAGGCCGATAATAAATGCCTGCTTGATTGTAATTTCATTGATACCGATATTTTCACTTTTGTTTATTCTCTCCGAAAAAATTAAGAGTATTGAAAAAAACAAATATGAAATACCCGTTACGAGGAGAAGGTATGGACTTCCGTCAATAATATCTTGAATAGGGGTAAACAATCCTACAAATACTGCTGGGATAATTCCGGTCACAATTATCTTGAAATAAAATGTAAAAGTTTCAAAGTTGCTAAATATTTCAAGAATTCTTTTTCTATAGAAAAATATGATAGAAAACAAAGTCCCGATATGTAAAAATGCTATATCATTTGTATTTAAATCAAGGTCTGAACTTATCGATGAAATGATAACGAGATGCCCACTCGATGAAATTGGCAAAAATTCTGTCAGTCCCTGCAAAACTCCAGTAAAAAATTCAAGCATCTATTTTATACTAGCTAAATGCCAGTTGTTGCAATCACCACATTTATAAATATTGAATTTTTGATTGTACTCCGATTCAGCCCACCCTCTCTCTTTCCTGGCCTCGTTTTCAGATTTAAATCGTTTTTTGGAACAGTTTTCTACATTCATTTGTACCCATACTTACAATAAATAAAAAATACCTCAATGGAATAAAAACTTATTTAAATTTAAATAAGTAGAATCAAATAATGAGCATTATTGCGGTTATCATAAGCTATTTAATAGGTTCAATTAATTTTGCATATATTGTTGCAAAATTTAAAAAGATAAACATCAAAGAAATTGGAAGTGGGAATCCTGGATCATCAAATGTTTTAAGAGCATTAGGTAAAAAATACGCTGCAATCGTATTGATTGGTGATTTATTAAAAGGTTTTGTTCCCTTTTTGATTTTTGGAGCTGAACTGCAAACGTTGTTTTACTCATCTTTGGCAGTAATTGGGCATTGTTTCCCAATATTCTATAGATTCAGAGGTGGAAAGGGTGTTGCCACATATCTAGGAATGGTTATCGGTTATATTGTCTTTCTAGCCACAGATTTAGGCTTTCTTTTGTGGGAAATTGTATTAATTTTTGGGTTTGTTTTAATTTATTTTGGAATATTCTTCATTTTTAGGATTTCAGCGATATCTAGTTTAATCACATGCTCAATTGGGGCTTTTTTGATTATTTTTCAAACATCAGATACGTTTATTATTGGAATTCAAATTTCTATTCTCTTATTAATCTTTTTTCAGCACAGAGAAAATCTTTCAAGATTATCAAAAGGTGATGAGAATAAATTTTGAAACGAAAGAATATAATTTAGATTTGTTGTAGTATATTTTTAAGAAGAGTTGAGGCAGGGCTATGAGTTCAACATTAGTTTTAATAGGTTTACTTTTGTCACTTTCGATGGCAGTGATACTACCTGAGATTCAAATTTCTAAAAATCAAAACAGTTACGCTTACATTATTTCACCTGAATATGATTCCATGGTTAACAGACAGAGAAAAGCCTACTTGATTATAGGATTACTGGCTGTCTCGACCTTTTTTGTATCTATTCAGACCATGTCAGTCCCATTATTTATATTTCATCTCATTCTCGATTGCATATTTGGAATTTATGCATTTCTTTCTTTTCAGGTGAGAAAATCTATGCAGGCACAAAACAATTTAACAGTCGGTCTCCAGGAAAAAAACAGAGTAGAGGAACAGAGCTACTTCAAAGAAGCTGTTTAAAGTTTGAAAACTCCCGAGCAGATTACAAATAGTCTTATTAAAGAGTTTGATAAATTAAACGATATAAGGGAACAGTCTTTAAAGTTATCCAGAGAAATTATAAAGGCTTGTTCAAAGTCTATTAGAAATATTCATCGCAATAATCTCGACGAAGCAAAACAGCATTTGGATGAGGCAAATAAAAATTATCAAAATTTACGTTCTTCTCTTGAGAATATTCCAGAATTACGGTTTGCAGGTTATGTGAATGACTCAGAAAGAGAACTAATAGAGGCATTTCTAGTTTTCGAATTCGAAAATACAAACTCTTTACTCGAATTTGCTTCAATGAACGTCTCAGCATCAAATTATATACAGGGACTTGGTGATGCGATAGGTGAGTGGAGAAGAAAAGTTCTAGATCATCTTAGAAAACTTGAGATTGAAGAGGGAGAGAAGTATTTGGCTATAATGGAATCTTCTATGGATATTTACAATGAACTTGATTATCCTGATGCGTTGACGGGGGGACTCAGACGCTACGCTGATACTGCGAGAGCAATCATCGAGAGAACAAGATCTGATATAACGAATGCAATTGTAAGTGAGTCATTGCGTAAAGAGTTGAGGGACAAGTCATGAAGTATAAATACATTACTGGTAAAAATTTAGAGCTTTCGGAAAACTCCGGCTGGAGTGAGGGTACGATCATGCAGGATATTTACCCAGACTCCTCATTTGTTAGCGGGACGGGAAATACTCATAGCATGAAAATAATACCAAAAATTAAAGATCAAAAAGTATATGCAAAATATGCATTTGAAAAGCGATTTGAAGGCGGTCCAGGTTTAGTCCATGGAGGAATACTTTCGGCAGCTCTTGATGACATGATGGGATATGCGACAGTAACTCATAACCTGCCATGTGTTACTGCAAACCTAAATGTTAATTTCATTAATCCAACTCCGGTTGAAAGAGAGTTTGAGCTTTATGCCTGGGTAAAAGATATTGATGGAAAGAAAGTTTATACCGAATCGGTGATCCAATCAAAAGAGTCTATCCACGTTGAATCAAGTGCTCTATTTATTGATCTAGGAATAGATCCAGCTTCATATTTTGCACCTGATAAATATTATCCGTAATTTATAATTTAGACATTAAGAAGTGACTTGTTGATTGAATAGTCACCATTGGATTTACACCTGAACATCTTGGAAATACGGATGAGTCAACAACGTAAACATTTTCTAACCCATGTACTTTTCCATTTATATCAGTAACTCCTAAATTTGGATCAGGATTAATTCTTGCTGTACCCATTTGATGTGCTGAACCAAGAAGCATTCTAAAAGGCTGATTTTTTATAGCTCTTATATTAAGAATGAAATCTTCGATATCTTCATTCGATGCTTTTTTCCAGTGCATAGTAGGGGATGCAGCAACCATAATTTCTTCTGCCCCAGCTAAATAATTTGCTCGAACAAGATTTTCAATTCCATGCATCAAATTTCTGTGATCAAAATCGTTTAAATTATAATTCCACAAATGTTGGGGGCTCTTATTAATTATCGATCCAGAGCTTGTATCTGATGTTAGAACTATACCTCCAGACCAATGATTGTAACTATCAATAAATTCATCAAATTTATCAGTATTATTTGGAAAAAATGGGAAGAAGAGGCTTGGATGCATTGGAAGTCCTTCCAAAAGGTATCCGTAATTGTCTTTCATGAACAAATTATCATCAGAATAAATACCTTGCATAGTTCCTGCCCAGGGTTTTTGTTCGTCTGGGAATTTACCTGCGACCCCTGAAACAGGATGAAGTTTTAAATTATGACCAAGATGTTTATTTCTATATCCACTATCAAGCAAAATTTTAGGGGTATTCAAAGAACCAGCAGCAAGAATGACCTTATCAACGGCAACTTTATGTAATGTACCTTTGTTTTCGACATTGATGTGTGTTGCTATTCCATTTGATATATCAAGACTTTTGATATTTGTATCACTAAAAATATTCTCGGGATTAAATTTATCTTCTGAAAACCAAACTTTGTTTGTAGAATTGATGCTTTCGTCGTAACGACCAAAGGTACTGAAGCCAGATTCTGTGCAATCTGCATTACTGGTGTTTCTTGGGATAATTTTATAACTTAGATCATTGAGCTCTAATCCCTCAGCCAATTTCTCTTCTTTTTGTGGGATTCGATTATTTTCTACATCAACATTTAATTCTTTACATACATGATCCATACTGCTTTTAAATTCACTGGAATTGAAATAGTTATCTTGTCCTGTAAGCGAGTCCCATTCACTTAATATCTTGTCAGGTGTTCGAAGAGAAGTTGTCCAATTTACACTGGTACCTCCACCAATTCCCATTCCAGCTAAAAGTAAGACTTTATATCCTCTGGTTTGTTGTATCCCGTTAGTGTCATAGAAGTTGTGATATCCAAATGTTTCATTGTTTGTCTTACCATTTCCGTGACTGCCTTTTTCGAAGAGACCTACTTCATATTTTTCATTGAGAATATTGGCTGCAACACCTCCACCAGAACCACTTCCAATCACTGCTACCTCAATACTTTTTGGAATTGATACATCTTTTTTTTCTATTGTTGTATTTTTATAGATTGGATAATCAAGATGTTTATATACAGAACCCTCACCATCTAGAGATCTTGCAGTACTTAATCCAAATAATGCTGTCATGCCTGAGCCGAGTTTTCTGAGCAGTGACAAGTTTGAGCTTTGCAGGTTTTTAACAAATCTGGGAATATTTTTGTCTTTTATGAACACCCTTCTTACTCCAAAAGAAAATATAAAAAAGACTACTTTAAGCAATATAATTTCTGATCTATCAGGAAAATTTGCAAGAATAAAATTAAAGTATTTTTCAGAGTTTTTTGTTTCTTCTTCATTGAAATTTGGGTACAAACTAGAAAAAATTACCCTGAATGATTTAGATATTCTTTTATCCATATATATATTGTACAGGTTGTTTTCAGACGACCTAATTTACTTTTGGCAGTTTTGGCAGTCATTAAGCCTATATGAGCCACAAGTCGAAAGTGTTTTGTGTGAAAATTTTTCCTATTAATAAATAAGATTGTTACTGTTATTTTATGAAAACAATTTTAAATCCCGAAGAAATTATTTCGCTTGAGTTAATCGAGAAAGTAGAAGTCACACACGATACGAATCGCTATAGATTTGGATTTCCAAATGAAGATGACGTACTTGGCTTGCCAACTGGTAAACATATCTCATTAATGTTCGAGGATGACGATGGTGAGCAAGTAACAAGATCTTATACACCTGTTTCTTCCGATGTGGATAAGGGTTTTGTAGATTTCGTCATAAAAGTTTATAAAAGCAATATGCATCCTGACTTTCCTGAGGGTGGAAAAATGTCACAAAAGATAGATACATTAAGTATTGGTGATAGTTTCAATTTCAAAGGACCAAATGGACGATTGGAGTATATGGGAGATGGAGCCTTCAATATTAAACAGCTCAAATCACAAGGTGGAGAAACAATTCAGCGAGTAGTAAAAAATGTAGGAATGATTGCCGGAGGTACCGGTATAACACCAATGATTCAAATCATTAGAGCAATTCTCAGGAACGAAAATGATCCAACAAAAATCAATTTATTGTTTGCAAACAAAGAGGAGAAAGACATACTTTTAAGGAATAAGCTTGAAAACAGAGATATTGATTTTTCTGATAGATTTACGGTCAATTATACGCTTGATAATCCTTCTGACGAATGGGAGGGATTCACAGGATTTATTGATCAGGAAATGATTAAAAGTACGATGCCTGAACCAAGTGAGGATACATTGATCCTACTGTGTGGACCTCCAAAAATGAATTCAGAGGCGGTTAAGCCAGCACTTGAAGCATTGGGCTATACAGCCGATATGATTTTTAATTTTTAATAAAAAAAATTTCCAATAAAAAAAATTTAATCCAAAAAAGTTATCATTAGAGTATGGCATTCAGAAAAAATAACACATACAAATACGAACCAGGTAAAAACTTCAGATTAAGTCGTAGTGCCATAGACAGTTTCATGAAATGTAATAAATGTTTCTATATAAATAGAAGAATGAACGTAAAAGACATAGGTATGCCTGGCTTTTCATTGAACAGCGCGGTGGATGAGTTGCTAAAAAAAGAGTTTGATCACCACAGAGAAAGTAAGACAGCACATCCGTATATGAAATCAACCGGAAGAAACTTGATACCTTTCGCACATGAGGATCTTGATATCTGGAGAGATAATTTCAAAGGTGTAAGTTATCTTCATGAAGAGACAAATCTGACTATTACAGGAGCAATTGATGATGTATGGATAGATTTAGATACTGATGAGCTCATCGTTGTTGAATATAAGTCAACATCTACAAATAGTGAGATATCACTAAATGATGGAACCCCCTGGAAAGAGGGATATAAAAGACAGATAGATATCTACCAATGGTTACTCAAAATGAATGGATTTGAAGTATCCGATGATAGTTGGTTTATCTATGCAAATGGGTTGAAAACAGTAGGTAGTTTCTCGAATGAACTTAAATTTGATACATTAGTTCTGAAATACACAGGGTCTACTGATTGGGTAGAGCCAAAAATCTTAGAGATAAAAAAATTACTTGATCAAGACACGATTCCAGAGAGTAGTGATAATTGTGAAACTTGTTCGTATGTCACTTCAGTGAATTCTCTTTAACTCAATTTCTATTCAATAATCAGCCTGACAATTTATGATTGTACACACAAATTGTATTGTTATTGCCTATGCAAAAATCGACATCGAAGATCAAAAAAATTATTTTTATGATACTTGGCTTAATTAGCTTTTCATTTGGTGCAATTGGTATAGTAATCCCAGGTCTGCCCACTACTCCATTTATGATCTTGGCTTCAATATTATTTCTAAATTCGTCAGACAGATTGTATTTATGGCTTACTTCACACAAAAAATTTGGCCCATATGTTCTTGATTTTAAAAATGGTAAAGGGATTACGAGGAAAACAAAAATCTATGCACAAACCATGATGTTGTTGACTGTAAGTTCTTCCTTGTTACCTATATCACCAATGTATGTCGATAGATTAGAGATAAGACTTGTTATTTTTTTTGCGGGTGTATTTAGTTTTTGGCTGGTTGGTTTCAAAATTCCAACGAATATAAAAAAAAGTTTTGTAAATGAAATTAATAAAAAATAAGAAATTTTTAATAACTGTATTCATATTTATATTTTTATATTTTTTACTTTCTTTTGTTGTTGCTTTCAGTGCTTTCACAATTGGGGATCAACAAAGTGAAAATAACCCAAACAATATCGGCCTTTCATTTAGTGAGGTAAACATTCAAACAACAAATTCTTATATCTCCTCATGGTGGATTCCTAGTGATTCAGATGTCACATTGATAATGTTGCATGGTTTAAGGGGCCAGAAAGCAGATGATGATATGTTATTAAAAATTAAAGAATTCAACAAATTGGGATTCTCTATAATTGCAATAGATTTTAGAAATCATGGTAAATCTGGACCGGGAGATTTTACTTTTGGAGTTGATGAAGTTGACGATGTTTTCTCAACAATGAATTATTACAAAGAATATGAAGGAGTAGCAAACTTTGGTATCTGGGGTTTTAGTTATGGAGCAACCACTGCTCTACTTGCTGGTTCAGAAATTTATGATCGCACCGATCAAATTAATTTAATTGGAATTTTTGCAGAAAGTCCGTACATTGATCTACTTGAAGTTTTTACTGACCAGGTCGCATATAGAACTCCATTAAACAAAACAGTATCAAACTTTCTTAAGCCCGGAACAGTTTTTCTAACAAAGATTTTATATAATTTTGACTTTAATTCAGTGGAAGAGAAATTTAGTCTAATAAATCAATATGAGTTTCCAGTAATGATAATTTCATGTGAGATGGATGAGATTATTCCTAGTGATCAAATAGAGTTATTAAATCTAAAGTTTGGAATCAATTCAAGGGTTGAAAATTTTGAGTTTTGTCAAAGTCATGGCGAAGCATATATAAGTGATTCCGTAAGGTACCTAAATCTAGTTAATAATTTTTTTAGATCTTAAAATTTATTCGTCAATTATTCCAACTGGCTCAATTGGCGCAGACGCTAATTGTTGGTATAAATTTTCCTGATAATCAAGACTATTCCAGTTGTCATTAAATATCACGCCCATCTCGCAATAGTTAAATAACGAGTTTAGATAATTCTCTACATTTTCTGGTGAAGCCCCAAGATACCTAAATTTGTAATATTCATATTCGACAAAGAATGAAAGGGGGAGGTTATCATTTTCATGGTATGCTTTTTCTTCCTCTAATAAGTTACACTGTTCGTCAAGATCCCTATCTGGATCTTCAAAACTACTTATTTCTCCAAATAATGCATCTGCATTAATTGTTAACTCTTCCTCATATTGATTCGTCCCACAAAATATAATTGATAGAAGCAACACTGAAATGATTTTTATTTTCACTATTTAATTATAAATCTTGTTTTTAAATTTAAAATTTTAAAATTTTTGTAATTGAGATGTTTATTAAAATCAATAAATACTTAACCCTTTTGGTATAAAAAAACGACTTTTTCCAATAAATATAAGGTTTTATTTAGAACCTAAGGTCAATATAATTAAAATGATGGACTTATCAGTAACGCCGCCAAGTCTAGTTGTATCGGTGTATCAAAAACTCACCGAAAATATCAAGCAACTTAGAGACAGAAAAAAAGCCCCGCTAACTCTTGCCGAAAAACTTTTGTTTGGACATGCAACCGATATTTCTTCAGTATCTCTTGAAAAAGGTCTTGATTATGGTGATTTTGCACCAGACAGGGTTGCAATGCAAGATGCAACCGCACAAATGGCTCTTTTACAATTTATGCAAGCTGATTTACCTGAAACTGCTGTTCCGACGACTGTTCATTGTGATCATTTGATTCAGGCTTATACTGGAGCAGGAACTGACCTTCAAGTAGCAAACAAGACTCATAAAGAGGTTTATGATTTCCTAAGAACCGCATCTGAGAAATACGAAATAGGTTTTTGGGGACCAGGTGCTGGTATTATCCACCAAGTTGTTCTTGAACAGTATGCTTTTCCAGGTGGCATGATGATTGGTACGGACAGTCATACACCAAATGCTGGAGGATTATCAATGATTGCCATCGGTGTGGGTGGTGCAGATGCAGTTGATGTAATGGCTGGTATGCCTTTCAACACAAAAATACCAAACCTTATCGGAGTAAAGCTTACTGGCTCCTTGAATGGTTGGACTTCACCTAAGGACATTATCTTAAAAGTTGCAGAAATATTAACTGTAAAGGGAGCTACCAATGCAATAGTCGAGTATTTCGGTGAAGGAACAAAAACAATTTCTACCACAGGAAAAGCAACAATAACCAATATGGGTGCAGAGATTGGGGCAACATGTTCAGTTTTTCCTTTTGATGAGAAAGGAGCAGACTATTTAATTGCTACTGGGAGAAACGAGATAGCAAAACTTGCTACCGAACGAATGGATTTGCTAGAAGCAGATAAAGAAGTGATTGAAAATCCTGAAAAATATTTCAACCAAGTGATTGAAATAAATCTTGATAAGCTTGAACCCCACATTGTTGGTCCACATACTCCCGATTTGGCAAGACCAATATCGGGATTGAAAAAGGATGCTATTGAGAACGATTATCCAGTAAAGATCTCAAGTGCTTTGATAGGTTCCTGTACAAATTCTTCATATGAGGATATTGGAAGGGCCGCCTTTATCGCAAGAGAGGCCGCAAAACATGGATTGAAAGCAAAAGTCCCACTAATGGTTTCGCCGGGTTCGGAGCAAACAAAAGCCACAATCGAAAGAGATGGTTTCTTGAAGGACCTAGAAGATATTGGTGCAACGGTCCTTGCGAATGCATGTGGGCCATGTATCGGGCAGTGGAAACGAGACGATATTAAAGAAGGAGAGAGCAACTCAATAGTATCGTCATTTAATAGAAATTTCCCTGCGAGAAATGATGGAAATGCAGAGACACTTTCGTTCATTGGTTCTCCTGAGACCGTCATTGGTCTTGCGTTAGGAGGCAGACTAGATTTCAACTTTCTTGATGATACCTTGACAAATCTTGACGGTGAAGAGATAACCCTTAACCCACCGATTGCTGATGAACTTCCTGACAAGGGTTTTGAGGAAACCTTAGAGGGGTTTATCCAGCCAACACCAGGAGATGAGATAGAAGTTATCATCGACCCAGAATCAAATAGATTGCAGAGACTAACACCATTCTTGAAGCCTGATGAAAAAAATTATAAATCAATGACAATTCTCATGAAAGCTGAGGGTAAATGTACAACGGACCACATCTCACCAGCAGGTAAATGGTTGCAGTATCGAGGTCATTTAGAGAATATATCAATGAACCTATTTAATGGGGTCAATAATGCTTTTACAGATAAGGCAGGAGATGGAGTAAATGTTCTAACCAATGAAGTCGAGACCTTACCAAATGTTGCTAAAAATTATCATGAGCAAAATATCAGTTGGGTAGCCATTGGCGATGAAAACTATGGGGAGGGATCATCTAGAGAACATGCCGCTATGGAACCAAGGTTTAGAGGATGTAAGGTAGTCCTTGTTAAAAGTTTTGCAAGAATTCATGAAGCAAACCTGAAGAAGCAAGGAATACTGGCATTAACTTTTAACGACAAAAATGACTATGAAAAAATTGAGCAAAATGACAAAATGACAATTAAGAGTCTGAATGAAGTCAAAGTTGATACACCAATCGAAATAATCTTAGAAAAAGAGAGCGGCGAAGAAGAAGTGATATTGGCAAATCACTCATTGTCTGAAGAGCAAATCTTATGGTTTTTTGCAGGCTCAGCACTTAACTATATCAAATCAAAATAAATGGATAGTATCTCAGACAAAGTCAAAAAAATAAGGGTCGAGTACGAGGATAAGCCACTTAATATTGAAGATCTTAGTTCTGAACCTCTAGAACAATTCAATAAATGGTTTCAGATTGCAATTGATGCAGAGGTGAACGAGGCAAATGCGATGGCCATCTCAACAGTTAGAGAAGACGGTGCCCCAAGGTCTAGGTACGTATTATTCAAGGATATAGTTGAGGAAAAACTTGTATTTTATTCAGACTATCAAAGTAGTAAAGGTAAAGAGATGGATAAAAATCCGAACATCTCTGGATTATTCTTTTGGCCCGAGTTACACAGGCAGATAAGGCTTGAAGGTGTTGTATCGAGGACATCAGATGAAGTTTCAGATAATTACTTCGCTTCAAGACCAAGGGGAGCTCAATTAAGCGCTATCGCTTCAAGCCAAAGTTCCAAGATTCAAGGAAGAGAGACCGTGGAGGATAGAATCAAGGAATTAGAAATACAATTTGAAGGTAAGGATATACCGAGACCGGATAATTGGGGTGGTTATGAAATTGATATAAATTTTTGGGAGTTTTGGCAGGGTAGGAGAAGTAGAACCCATGATCGCTTTATTTATATTAAAAATGATAATTCATGGGAAATAACTAGACTATCACCTTAAGAAATGGTTTTATGAGAGAAATTAAAGTAACAAAAAATTTTATAAATTCTGAAAACACGTCAGTGTTGTACGAGTCTGGAAATACAAAAGTCTTAATTACTGTCTCTATCTCCGACAAAGTTCCAAGATGGCTTGAAAATTCGGAGAAGGGATGGTTAACAGCTGAATATAATATGTTGCCTGGCTCTTCTGACCAAAGAATATCAAGAAAATCATTCGAAGGTGGTAGATCAAAAGAGATTTCAAGATTAATCGGAAGGTCCCTAAGGTCAGTCTGTGATCTAGCAATATTAAATGGTTATTCAGTGACCGTTGATTGTGATGTTTTGGATGCTGACGGTGGAACAAGGACCGCATCAATAAACGGAGCCTGGATTGCTTTAAATGAAACATTTAAGGACCTTGTAGAGCAAAAAAAATTAGTGCAAAATCCATTAACAAATCAGGTTGCTGCATTGTCTGTAGGAATTGTTGATGGTGAATTTATTGCAGACTTAGATTACGAGAAAGACTCTAGCGCAGAGGTTGACCTTAACTTGGTACTTAATGATAGATTTGAAATCCTTGAAATTCAGGGGACTGCAGAACAGAAACCATTTTCAAAAGAAGATCTAGATAAACTTTTTGATATGACTAAAGATGAAGTCAATACAGTTTTTGATGTTCAAAAAAATGTATGAAAATTCTTTTTGCGAGTAAGAACAAAAATAAATTTGAAGAGATAAATAAAATATTTCTAGACTCAAAATTCGAGATTGTTTTCAAAGATGATTTAGACGATGTTATTGAAGATAGAGATACGATTATTGGCAATGCACAGAAAAAATCAGAAGAGATATTTGAAAAGTATAAAATACCGGTAATTTCTGATGACTCTGGATTGTTTGTTGAGGCATTGGGAGATGAACCAGGGGTTAAAACTGCAAGATATGCTGGTGAGACAGCCTCAGCTTCGGACAACATAAACAAATTACTCAAAAATCTTGAAGATAAAGATAATAAAGTAGCCTTCTTCAAGACAGTTCTATATTTTTATGATGGTCAAAATAGACTTGATACTGAGGGCATTCTCTCCGGTAATATTACAACTTCACCGAGAGGAGAAAATGGATTTGGGTACGATCCTATATTTGAAGTGGGGGGACTAACCCTTGCAGAGCTGAGTTTTGATCAAAAATCAAAAATTAGTCATAGAAAGATTGCTTCCGAAAAAATGTTGGCTTTACTGAGCCATACTTTTAAAGAATAAATAAATTTTATATAGACAAGATTATTATCGAAACTATTATGAATTCATGATTAATTTCATAATTATTATTTAATGACAACGATTTAGTCGTTGTTACCCTTGCGTTGCAGGGGTTTTTTTTTGGAAGAAGATAATGAAGATTGACATATTTGATACGACATTAAGGGATGGATTTCAACAAGAGGGCATATCACCCTCGGTGAAAGATAAATTAGCGATTGCTAATTTGATCGATGAATTGGGTGTTGATTTCATTGAGGGCGGATGGCCTGGGGCCTCACCAAAAGAACAAGAATTTTTTGATAAAGCTAAAAAAGATTTAAAACTAAAAAACGCAAAACTTGTTAGTTTTGGTTCCACAAGAAAATTGAATGTAAACGTAGAGGACGATCCCCAAGTTCAGGCACTCATTGATTCTGAGACAGAATATGTTTGTATAGTTGGAAAGTCATCAAATCTTCATATAAAAAAGGCACTAGAGACTGATGTTGATAATGCGATCCTGATGGCAACCGATACCATCAGGCATCTTAAGGAAAATAAACGCAAAGTATTTTTTGATGCTGAACATTTTTTTGATGGATTGAAAGAGGATTCAGAAGTTAGCTTGAAGATTTTAGATGCTGTAATCAAAGAAGGTGTGGAGTGTTTTATCTTCTGTGATACTAACGGAGGAACACTTCCTCATGAAGTCACCACTCTTTTGAACCCTATTATTGAAAAGTATTCCGATCAGACATTTGGTGTGCATTTTCAAAATGACAATGGATGTGCTGTTACAAATTCAATTGCTGCAGTAAATCTTGGCGTAGAACATGTACAAGGGACCATGAATGGATACGGAGAAAGAACAGGAAATGCCGACTTATGTACTTTATTGCCAAATCTCTCCATAAAAATGGGACTTGAGACAGTTCCAAAATCCAATCTTGAGAAATTGACACCTATTGCAAATCACATAGCTGAATTGGTGAACATTGCTATTGATTCAAGACATCCTTATGTTGGTTCATCTGCATTTACCCACAAAGCAGGCCTTCATGCTTCTGGGATGTCAAAAGATAATACATTGTATGAACACATCAATGCAAATCAAGTTGGAAATTATACCAGAACAACAGTTTCAGAATTAGCCGGTAGAGCAAGCGTGATCACGAAGGCTAAGGAGTTTGGTATCGAGCTTAGTGATGATGATGCAAAAAACCTTATCGAACAAGTTCAAAACCTTGAACATCAAGGATTCCAGTTTGAGGCAGCAGATGGTTCTTTATATTTGTTAATGAAGAAAATAAAAGGTGAAGAGCCTTCTTTTTTTGAATTTGAGAGTTTTAGGGTTTATTCCGAAAGACGAAATTCTGAAAACGTTGTATCTGAAGCTGTATGTAAGATTTCTGTTGAGGATGAGAGGTTTGTAACGACTGGAGAGGGAGTAGGACCAGTTGACGCATTGAACAAAGCCTTGAAATCTGCCTTGAACAAAAATTATCCAGATGTAGATAAGATTAAATTAACTGACTACAAAGTTAGAATCATAGATTCATCAGATGGTACAGAAGCGAAAACAAGGGTTTTAGTAGAGTTCACCGATGGAGATATCAATTGGAGTACTATTGGGGTCCATGAGAATATTATCAATGCATCCTGGAATGCTTTATGTGATGGCTTTAATTATTATTTTATGGAAAGTTCGTCATAAAATTTTTATAATTACTTTAGGTAATTAAAAATGTCTGAAAAAATTGAAAATTTATTGGGTGAAGATAGAACTTTTGATCCACCACCGAGTATTGCCGAAAATGCAAATGCCACAAAAGAATGGTTTGATTTAGCTGATAACGATAGATTAGCTTATTGGCAGAAGCAGGCCTTAGAGAGAATAACTTGGTTCAAGGAGCCGAAAGAAATCCTAGACGATACGGATGCTCCATTTTTTCAAATGGTTTAAAGATGGGGAATTGAACCTATCATATAACTGTCTTGATAGACACTTAGAGACAGACGGAGAAAGGATAGCTTTCTATTGGGAGGGAGAACCTGGAGATACTCAAGAAATCACTTATCAAGACCTTTACGAGAGAGTATGTAAGCTTTCAAACGGTCTCAAAGAGCTAGGTGTAAAGAAGGGAGATAGAATCGCAATTTATCTCGGAATGACACCTGAAATTGTCATCTCAATGCTTGCCTGTGCAAGAATAGGTGCAGTACACTCTGTCGTTTTTGGTGGCTTCTCTGCTGAAGCATTGGCTGATAGAATCAACGATGCCGAAGCAAAAGTTGTAATTACTGCTGATGGTGCTTGGAGAAGGGGCGATATAGTTCCCTTGAAAAAGAATGTAGATGATTCTTTGGAGCTAACAGAACATATTGAGAGCGTCATAGTCGTAAAGAGAACAGAGAATGATGTATCAATGATTGACGGTAGAGATTATTGGTACAGCGAGCTTGTGGATAAACAGGAATCTGAATGTGAACCTGAGGTGATGAATGCGGAAGATATGTTGTATATTCTTTATACATCAGGAACAACTGCAAAACCAAAGGGAATCGTACATACACAAGCAGGATATTTAACCGGCGTGACAACAACTCACTCTGCAGTATTTGATGTAAAAGATGATGACATTTATTGGTGTGCTGCAGATTGTGGTTGGGTTACAGGTCATTCTTACATTGTGTATGGACCATTGGCAAACAAAACAACAAGTGTAATGTATGAGGGAGCACCAAACGCACCAGATGAAAAAAGATTATGGAGCATTGTCGAAAAGTATAAGGTAAATATTTTCTATACCGCTCCAACAGCTATCAGGGCATTTATGAAGTGGGGTATTGAGCATCCAAAAGCACATAATCTAACTTCACTTAGATTACTTGGAACTGTTGGTGAACCAATTAATCCAGAAGCTTGGATGTGGTACCACGAAAATATAGGTAATGAATCGTGTGCCATCGTTGATACATGGTGGCAAACAGAGACAGGTTCGATAATGATCACCCCTCTTCCAGGCATTACCAGCACTAAACCTGGCTCAGCATGTGGTCCAATGCCTGGTATCGATGCAGTAATTGTTGATGAAAACGGAAATGAAGTTCAAAAGGGTGAAGGTGGATATTTAGCAATCAAAACACCCTGGCCTTCAATGCTAAGAACAGTATTTGGTGATGAAAAAAGGTATATAGATACCTATTGGTCAAAATATGATGGCATGTATTTTGCTGGGGATGGAGCTAAATATGATGATGATGGTTATTTTTGGCTTTTGGGAAGAGTTGACGATGTAATGAATATATCTGGACATAGAATTTCAACTGCTGAAGTAGAAAGTGCACTAGTTGCACATGAATCGGTCGCTGAGGCAGCTGTAATTGGAAGAGCCGATGAGATTTCAGGTGAAGCCATCGCAGCATTCGTTACGTTAATTGGTGGCTTTGAAGGAAACGAGGAACTGATCTCTACATTGAGACAACATGTCAGCGATAAAATCGGTCCAATTGCAAAGCCAAAAAGTATTGTTATTACGAACGATCTTCCAAAAACTAGAAGTGGAAAAATAATGAGAAGATTGTTAAAAGATATTTCAGAAGAAAGAAAATTAGGAGATGTTACAACGTTAGCAAACGCTGACATAGTATCTGAGTTACAAACAAGATCATCTGAATCAAGCGATGAGTGAGAGAACACACTCCTGGGATCCTCCATTAGATATTGCAGAAAAACTACTTAATCTAGATAAAGATGATAGGCGTAAATTATTTACTGAACTAAAACCAGATTCTTTTGGAATAGGATCATTAATGGGTTTTACCAAGATTGAAATTGATGAGAAAGGGCAGGCATCATTTTATTGCAAACCAGAGGAATTTCATTACAACCCTATAGGAAGTGTTCACGGAGGATTGGCAGCAACACTTTTAGATTCCTGCAACAGTATTTCTGCCCAATGCAATTTAGATAAAGGGTTTATTGCGCTAACAACTGATATAAAAGTCAATTATTTAAGTCAGATAAGTGTCGATACTGGTGAGGTAGTGGCACGGGGCAAAATTGATAAATTAGGTAGAAAAGTAATTTTTTTAACCGGTGAACTTCGTGACATGAAAGGAAAGCTTCTAGCTACTGCTTCATCAACTGAACTTGTTGTAGCAATGTCCTAAATTTGTGCGGATGAGAGGACTCGAACCTCCACGAGCAAAGCTCACTAGATCCTAAATCTAGCGCGTCTACCAGTTCCGCCACATCCGCTAAATGTCGCGTGGGTCGCCGGGGACTTGAACCCCGAACCTGCGGATTAAGAGTCCGTTGCTCTGCCAATTGAGCTAGCGACCCTTTTTACAGATTAACTTAACTCATGTTACTTAACTATATTTTTTTTGATTTATTGTTTCCATAAAACCATTATCATGGAACAATAATTAGACGTGCGGGCTGTGGCTCAGCTTGGCTAGAGCGCCTGCTTTGGGAGCAGGAGGTCGTGAGTTCGAATCTCACCAGCCCGACTAGCGCGGGTGTAGCTTAATGGCAAAGCTCCAGCCTTCCAAGCTGGCTATGAGGGTTCGATTCCCTTCACCCGCTCGAGAGGCTCTCGTAGCTCAAATGGATAGAGCAACAGACTTCTAATCTGTAGGTTATAGGTTCGAGTCCTATCGAGAGCGCCGGGGTGATCGTAGCTCAGTTTGGTTAGAGCGCCTGGTTGTGGTCCAGGAGGTCGCGGGTTCAAATCCCGTCGGTCACCCACCTTATTTAGGAGAACAATTGAAATATAAAATAAAGAATACAAGTGACTTTGAGAGACAACTTGATCTAAAAGTAGACAATAAAGACCTTGAAGAATATAAAGATGAGGCAATTAAAAGAATCTCAAAAAATTTAAAAATTAAGGGCTTTAGGCCAGGAAAAATACCGCCAAATATAGTTACAAGAGAAGTTGGTGAAGATGCAATAAACGAGGAGGCAATTGAACTCTTTTTACCTGAAAAATTATTTTCAATTCTTAAAGATGAAGAAATCAATCCAGCAACAAGACCAGTAATTAAAAAGATAGATAAAAAGGAAAAGAACTTTGAAATAGATGTATTAATCACCCTTTGGCCAAAATTATCCAAACTTCCAAAACTAGAACAGGAAGTGGAGGTTGAGTCAATAAAGCCAACTGAAGATGAACTTGATGATCAAATTGACAGGGTCAGAACACAATTTGCGGAGGTTTCAAAAGTTGAAAGGCCACTTAAGTCCGGAGATTATGCTCTTGTAAATATCTCAGCAAGAAAGAACAATAACGATTTGAAAGATTTTAATTTTCAAGATTATTTGTATGAAGTTGGCTCTAATACGTTAACTGCTCAGCTCGATTCTAAATTGGAAGCAGTATCTCCCGGTGCAATTGTGAAGTACGATGAAAATCTTCCACAATTGGGAGAGGAAAATGTTGAGGTTACTGTTTTAGTAAAAGAGGTAAGAGAGAAAATCCTTCCTGATTTAACAGATGAGTGGGTTTCTGAAACTACTGAGTTTGATGATATCAAAAACCTTAAAGAAGAGCTTGAAAAGAATATTGAGATGATTAAAAAACGACAAGTAGCCTCTCAATATCAGGCAGAGTTAACAAACAAACTTATTGAAGAGGCAAAGATTGAGCTACCTGAACAATTAGTAGTTGCTGAAATGGACAGCATCTTGCAAAACTTTATCAATGAGTTGGCCCAAAACAACATAAAACTTGAGGATTACTTTCAAGTAACTGGACTCACTGAGGAGACATTACGGGATGATCTTAATAAACAAGCTACTAGAAATTTAACCATGGTCGTGATACTAGATAAAGTCATTGAAGACCTAGACATAAAACTTGAAGATGAGGATGTTGCAGTGATTGAAGAGCATATGAAATCACATGACAATCAAGATGATGTCGAAAACACTACACATAGACTTAATCTAGAAGCAGAATCCTTAAGAAATAAGGCAATGATTCATGTTTTAAAGTCTGGATCGTCGGTAGATAAAAATGGTGAAAAAGTATATCTTCAAGATGTGTACAATCAAGATACAGATACAAGAGAGGAAGAATAAAATGAAAAAAGAGCCTTCAAATTATGTTGTACCTACAGTTATTGAGAATACAAATAGAGGCGAAAGAGCTTTTGATATTTATTCAAGGCTTTTAAAAGATAGAATCATATTTCTTGGTACTCCAATTGACGATGGAGTTGCAAACCTAATAATGGCACAGCTTTTACATCTTGAATCAGAAGATCCTGAGAAAGACATTTATATATACATAAACTCCCCAGGTGGTTCAATTACTTCATTGTTTGCTATATACGACACAATGAAATACATAAAGCCAGATGTTGCAACAGTCTGTATGGGACTTGCTGCTTCAGCAGGTGCAGTGATTCTTGCTGGAGGAACTCCAGGTAAGAGATACTCACTTCCACACGCAAGGATTATGTTACACCAACCAGCTGGTGGGGCAGAAGGTACTTCAAAAGATATTGAAATTCAAGCAAAGCTCATTACTGATATGAGAAATCAGATTAATGGACTTTTGGCAGATTTTACCAAAAAAGATATTGAACAAATTGCTGTTGATACTGACAGAGATTTCTGGATGACTGCGCAAGAAGCTTTAGAATACGGTATAGTAGATGAAGTACTAACTCAAAGGGAGTTAGCAGACAAAAAATAACAACAGGGTAAGGTTATGGCTAATAAAGAATCATCAACTGATCCGTTAAAGTGTAGTTTTTGTGGAAAATCACAAAAGCAAGTCATTAAACTCATTGCTGGACCAGGAGTCTACATATGCGATGAGTGCATTGAACTTTGCGTAGAGATAATCGAAGAAGAAAAAATTGATACGCTTGAAACTTCTAACGAGACACATCTTCCCTTACCAAAAGAAATAAACCAGGCATTAAATGAGTTTGTCATTGGTCAATCTGAAGCGAAAAAAACATTGTCTGTGGCTGTTTACAACCATTACAAAAGAATTTATAAAGACGATGACAAAAATGATGATCTTGAAATACAAAAGTCCAATGTCTTAATTCTCGGACCTACCGGAAGTGGTAAAACTTTATTGGCACAAACACTTGCAAAGATACTCCAAGTTCCGTTTGCTATTGCTGATGCGACGACACTGACTGAAGCTGGTTATGTCGGGGAGGATGTAGAAAATATCCTACTAACACTCATACAGTCAGCAGACTTTGATATTAAAAAGGCTGAAAAAGGAATCATCTATATTGATGAGATAGACAAAATTACGAGAAAATCAGACAACCCATCAATTACTAGAGATGTCTCAGGTGAAGGAGTGCAACAAGCATTACTTAAAATATTAGAAGGTACCACCGCTCAAGTACCACCGCAAGGAGGAAGAAAGCATCCTCAGCAAGAATATTTACAGATAGATACGACAAATATTCTATTTATAGTCGGCGGAGCATTTGATGGTCTTGATCAAATTATAGGAAAAAGACTTGGGGACAACTCAGTTGGATTCAATACAAATTTAAGCAGCAAAGATAAAGTAAACGAAAGAAAAATATATGACAAGGTTGAGCCAAAAGATCTGAGAAGGTATGGATTGATACCAGAGTTTATTGGAAGACTACCAGTTGTTACAAGCGTTAATGAATTAGATAAAGATGCATTAATAAAAATTCTTGTTGAACCAAAAAACGCGATCACAAAACAATTTAAGAAAATTTTTGAGCTTGATGATGTTGAACTTACCTTTACAGATGGTGCTCTTGAAGCAATGGCTGAACTTGCCCTTGAAAGAAAAACGGGTGCAAGAGGATTGAGATCAATTATTGAAAAATTATTACTCGATGAAATGTTTGAAGCACCATCCAGAAAAGACATAGAGACAATAATTATTGATAAAGAGAATGTGACTGATGACATTCAACCAAAAATGGTCCTAAAACAAAGTAAAGACAAAAAAGACTCTAAACCAGCCTAAATCTATGGTTGAAGATTCATATGAGCCATTAAGTATCGAGCAAAAATGGCAATCCGAGTGGGAATTAAAAAATCAATTTAAACCAGTTGAATCGGATAAACAATTTTCGATTGTAATACCACCTCCAAATGTAACTGGTTCATTACACATGGGACATGCTTTAGAACATTCAATAATAGATGTTATTGTCCGCATAAAGAGGCTAAAAGGATTTGAAACACTTTGGGTTCCTGGTACTGATCATGCAGGCATTATTACACAACTACTAGTTGAAAATGAATTATCAGAGAAAGGGCTTACAAAAGAAGATATTGGTCGAGAAAACTTCATTTCAAAAGTCTGGGAGTGGAAAGAAAAATCAGGAGAGAACATTTCAAGTCAGATGAAAAAACTTGGTATGAGTTGTGATTGGTCAAGAGAAAGATTTACGATGGACGAAGGACTTTCCGATGCAGTGAGACAAGTATTTGTAAGTCTTTATGATTCTGGTCTTATTTATAAAGGATCAAGAATGGTTAATTGGGATACAAAACTTATGTCCGCGGTCTCTGATCTTGAAGTAAACCTTGAGGAACAAAATGGTAAGCTTTGGAGCGTTAATTACAAGTGTGGCGATGAATTTATTACTATCGCTACTACTAGGCCCGAAACAATACTTGCTGATACTGCTGTCGCGGTTAATCCTGAGGATGAAAGATATAAAAGTTTTATTGGGAAAACAGCCATTATCCCTATTGTCAATCGGGAGGTCCCAGTTATTGCCGATGAATATGTTGATAAAGAATTTGGTTCAGGATGTGTCAAGATTACACCAGCACATGACTTTAACGATTATGAAATAGGTTTAAAACACGGTTTAGAGATTATATCTTGTATGAAGTTGGATGGAACAATGTCAGATGAGGACTTCATGCCAGAAAGTTATAAAAATATAGATAGATTCGAAGCAAGAGAAAAGATAGTAAATGAATTAACCGAGCTTGGAATTCTTCATTCCGCCGATGACCACATTATTCAATTACCAAAAGGGGATAGGTCTAAAAGCATACTTGAACCAATGATTACTGATCAATGGTTTGTTAAAACCAAAACCCTTGCGGAAAGAAGTATCGCCGAGGTAGAAAACGAAAATATTAAGTTTATACCTAAAAATTGGGAGAAAACCTATTTTGAATGGATGCACAATATACAAGACTGGTGTATCTCAAGGCAAATTTGGTGGGGTCATCAAATACCAGCTTGGTACGACGGGGACGGAAATGTTTACGTTGCAACAAGTGAATCTGAAGCTAGGGCTAAGTACAAACTGGCTGATTCATTAAAGTTAACACAAGATAAAGATGTTTTAGATACATGGTTTTCATCAGCATTGTGGCCATTTTCAACTTTAGGCTGGCCAGATGAAAGTAATGATTTAAAAAAATATTACCCTACCTCATTACTTGTAACAGGTTTTGACATAATATTTTTCTGGGTAGCCAGGATGATAATGATGGGTTTGAACTTTAATGATGCTGTTCCATTCAAAGACATACTTATTCATGGTTTAGTTCGAGACTCAAAAGGAAGAAAGATGTCAAAGAGTCTTAAAAATACTATTGACCCATTGGAGCTGTCAGAAAAACATGGGGCTGACGCCTTACGTTTTTCATTGATAGAGAAAGCAGCTCCTGGTCAAGATGTACCATTTGACGAAGAATGGACACTTGCGGCGAAAAAATTTGGTAATAAATTATGGAATGCGTCAAAATTTGTTCACCTATATTCCCCAGCAGATGAACTTATTGAAGAGGTTAAAGAAGTAATCTGTCCAGAAAATAAATGGATAATATCAAGGTTTGATGAAGTATTAAATGAATTTAATGAGTTATTTGAAAAATATAAAATATCTGATGCTTATAAATTAATTTATAACTTTGTGTGGTCAGATTTATTTGACTGGTACTTCGAATTTTCTAAGAATCTAATTGATGATGAAAAAACTAAGAATGAAACAATGTATGTGCTTAGAAATATATTTTTAAAAAGTATAAAAGTATTGAATCCAGCTATGCCACATATTACAGAAGAGATTTGGTCAAGTTTTGAGAATGAACTCTTAATTAACAACACATGGCCAGAAACACATAATGATACATCTAGCAATGTCAGTAATGATGTTGAGAATTTGAAAGAAGTCATATCTCAAATAAGAAATTTCAAAGCTACGTATCAACTTAAGAATAAAGAAGTTTTAGCGGTCAATTCAAAAAAGGATGTTGATCAATGGTTTAAGAAACAGTTAACAAACATTGGGAATGTTGAACTGAATGTTTCTTCCTCAGATAATGAAGATGAAAGAAAAATTATTTTTCAATCGGGAAATTATGAGTTTTTTCTAGTCGCTGATGATTACATTGATATTGATGTAGAAATCAAAAAGTTAGATAAAAAAATTGAGAGTCTTACAAAAACATTAACTGTCTCAAAATCAAGATTAGAGAATGAGAAATTTATTCAAAATGCGAAAGACGAACTGATTAAAGAAGAACAACAAAACGTTATAGAGGTGGAAAACGAGATAAAAATATTAAAAGATACACGGGATCAATTCAGTGTCTGATGAATTCAAGAACTACTTAAATTCAAAAATAGGTAAAAGTAACAAAAATCTAGATCTCTTAAATTCTTTTTTTGGAACTCAGGAACTTGAGATATTGAAACAAAAGTCGATATCTGTAGTTGGAACAAATGGGAAAACCTCTTGTGCATCCTTCTTGCACAAAATCTTAATGCAGAATGGTATCTCATCAATTCTATTTACATCACCACATTTGGTCGATGTAAATGAGCGAATAAAAATAAACGATGAAAATATCCCAGAAGAAGATATTTCTTCCTATATGAACGTTTTAAAAAATTTTGAAACTGATAATAATATTGAACTTGCCTATTTTGAAACACTTTTCCTTATCTCATCAAAGTTATTTTTAGAAAGTGGGTTCGATTATTTTATTGTTGAAGCGGGAATTGGCGGCCTATACGATACTACTTCAATTCTTAATTCGGATACTGTGTGTATAACCAATGTAGGTTACGACCATATGGATTTATTAGGTGATTCTTTAAAAGATATTTTTTTTCAAAAAATTCAAGTATCTAAAAATCCGAAACATGTAATTTTTGGTGATCCGGATTTGTATCAACTCCATAAAAACTATATGCATGAGAATTTTGATTTAAATGATGATGATATTTTTGTTTGTCAGGATACAAGTGATAATAAGACCAATGTAAATTTTGAGACTGCATTGAAGGTATTTGAGTGTATTGCAAGATATGATGAGCTAGACACAAATGAAACAATTAATAAAATCGAAAATTATTCAACAATTTCAGGCAGGTTTGAAGAAGTCTCTAATACTCCTCCAAAAATTATTGATGGAGCACATAATGTTTCTAGCTTGGAGGCACTGATAAGTTTTGTAAAGAATAGTTATGTGATTAGCGAATTTGATGTTTATTTAGGTATGAAAAAAGGTAAAAATATTACTGAATTTATAACGAAAATCAATTCAGAAAAATTCAAGCAAATTTATCTTATTGAAAATGATTCATTTTTTGGACAAGCTGATATTTCAAGTTATCAAGAATATCTTGAATCAAATCAAATATCATTTGAAGTAGCAAGTATGGATGATTTTAATGCATCAAAGAATCCATCTATATTGACGGGAAGTTTATATTTAGTTGGTAAATATAAAAAGGAATATTCATGAAAACTTTCTTTATGGTAAAACCAGATGGTGTGAAAAGAAATATAGTTGGGCAGGTAATTGATAGGGTTGAGCAAGAAGGATTCAAAATCTCAAAAATGAAAATGATGTCAATCACTACTGAACTTGCTGAACAGCATTATGCTGAACACAAAGATAAACCATTTTTTCAAGATTTAGTATCCTTCATTACGAGTGGCCCTGTTGTAGCAATGGAGGTTGAAGGGGAAAACGTCGTTAGTGAAGTCCGTAGAATCATGGGTGCGACAAATCCCCAAGATGCGGATCCAGGGACAATTAGAGCGGATTTTGCGACAAAACTTGAAGAAAATGTAGTACATGGTTCAGACTCAGAAGAGAGCGCTGAAAGAGAATTAGGCCTATTCTTTAACAATTAAATTTTTATTTAATTTGATTATTCAGGCTATTAATCTGTATATACATGGCTGGAATAAATTTAAGAAGATCACTTTTTGGCGGTAATGATATCGCAATCGATCTCGGAACCGCTAATACCTTAATATATGTCAAAAGCATAGGAGTCGTTGTAGATGAGCCAACTCTTATTGCTGTCAACAAGGAGGATGGTTCTATACTCACAGTAGGTGAAGAAGCAAAAAAACTTGTTGGTCGAGTTCCGGAATCAATTAAGTTGATCAAGCCCCTAAGGGATGGTGTTATTTCAGAAATAGAAATGGCAGAGGAGTTAGTCAAAACTTTATTAACTCGTGCCATCGGAAGGTCATACTCAAGACCAAGAATAGTTATGTGTGTACCAAATGGTGTTACAAGCGTTGAACAAAGATCAATTGAAACTGCGGCTCATGCAACAGGAGCATCTGAAGTCTTCACAGTTGAAGAGCCAATGGCTGCTGCTATTGGTGCTGGTCTTCAAATTTATGAACCATTTGGAAACATGGTAATTGATATTGGTGGTGGAACCACTGAAATAGCAGTCATTTCAATGGGAGATATTGTAAATGCCAACTCCGTAAGAGTTGGAGGGGAGGATATGACTGATAGGCTTATTGAATGGCTAAGAGCTGAACATTCTATGCTGGTTGATGAAGGAATTGCTGAATCACTAAAACATGCCGTAGGGTCTGCTTACCAATTTGATAAAGAGCCTCAAGTAACTGTTACAGGTCGAGATATAGTAAAAGGTGTTCCAAAACAAGTGTTATTAGAAGCATCCGATGTAAGAAATGCCTTAAGTCCTGTTGTTCAAGATATTATTGAAGCAGTTCGTATATCCTTATCCCAAACACCACCAGCACTAGTGTCAGATATCGATAAATATGGGGCATGGCTTACAGGAGGAGGTTCACTTCTTAAGCAGCTGGATAGGAAGATAGCTGAAGAGCTCGGTATTCCAATTAATATGACGGAAGACCCCTTAAGTACTGTTGTAGTTGGTTCAGGTATATGTTTGGAGAGATTTGATGATTACAATTCTGTACTAAAATCCTCTCCAAAACCTAATTAAAAATGAAAAATGAAAATTTAACAGTAAGAAATTATATAATTTATGTTATTTTCGTCTTATTTTCATTTTCGATAATGGTTTTAGATTATTTTTCAAATCAAGAAATATCATCAACTATCTCAAAGCGAATGAATTTTTTAATTCCTTCAAATATTAATTTTTCTGATTATATTGAATTTTTTGATAATGATTTATTTCAAACAAGAAATAGTCTGATAAATGAAAACATTAGATTAAAGAATGAAGTTCTTGAATTAAGACAATTAAAAATAGAGAACGATCTTCTTAAGGATGAACTGGATTCCAACAAAAATCTTATAGAATCAGTAGATTCGACTAACTATTTTTATATAAAAACAACTCCATTTATCAAAAATAATGAAAGCAAATTTCTCGTATCAGGTGGTTATGACCAAAACTTTATGAAGGATGATATTGTCGTAAATGATGAAGGTTTTGTTATTGGTTTTGTTGATAAAATTTTTCAAAATCATTCAGAAATTATTTTTTTAACTGATTCAGATTTTTCTATGCCTGGTTTGGATAGGTTTGGTAATGAATATTTAGTTCAAAATAATGGAAGTGAGATTTTGGTTTATACGACTTTAGTTAGGGAGTTATCCTCAAACATAGATTTTATCTTTACGGATACAAGATTTGATCAACCATCTAGATTTCCAATTGTATCTCTTACAGATGCAAAGATTACAACTGATGACAATAAGATATCTTCAACATTGGAGATTAATAATACAACTTTTTCTTTTACAGATTTGTACATAGTTAAGATAAATGATTTACCTTAAGAATTTATTTAATATCTTTAGTTTTGTTTTTTTACTATTTATTGAGTTATTAATAAACACTATTCTTGACTCCAATTATTTTATGATACTGCCATTTTTTATAGGAATGTTTGTAATCTCAACCAGACGTTTTTCTAATTTTTATATATCCGTTTTTTTGATTGCAGGGATTTATTATGATTCTTTATTCTCATCAAATATTCTAGGTTTTTCAAGTGCCAAATTTTTGATAACGGTTGTTTTAATGAACTTCATAATAGCAAATCAACAAGAAAATATATTCTTAGACTTTGCAACATTTACAATAGGAATTTTTGTATATAAATTTATTTACTCTCTTGAATATTTAAATCCACAGTTTTTGTATCAATTATTGATTTCATCTGTGGTCAATTACTTTTTATTTAGAATTTTGAACATTACCATAGAGAAAAATGTTCTTAAACAAAAGATATAATTTCTTAGCACTTCTTTTAATCGGATTATTTATATACATAGCCTCTTTCCTTTTTGATTTACAGGTCTTATCAAGAGCTACAGCATTGAGTACGATTGACAAACAAACTAGTGATACTTTTTATCTTACAGCACCGAGAGGTGACATATTTGATGACAAGAATGAAAGGCTAGCAACATCATCGATGGAGCCTCATCTTTTTTTAAATTTTAGGAAAATTGATGAAAATAATAGTCAAATTTATCAACAATTCATTAGATATAACTTTCCAGAATTTGGCCAAAATGAAATTACAAACTTCTTTGTTGATGGAAATAATATCGAATTAGTCGGAAATATTTCGACCTTTTCTGCAACAGAAAGACAGAAACTTTTAGAGTTAGATGCTTTTGAAATTTTTGATTTTCCGATTAGAAAATATAATTACGATAATTTAACTTCACACATAATTGGATATGTAGGTAAACCAACATCTGATGATTTTGAAGAATTTCCGCATACCAAGAAAAGCCTTCAGGTAGGCAAAAATGGACTCGAGAAATTTTATGAAAATACTTTAACAGGGTTGCCTGGAGAAATAACTTTAAAAGGAAATGAAATAATCGAATATATTCCACCACAAAAAGGTGAAGATATATATATATCTTTAAACATTGAAACCCAGAATATTGTGAAAAATTCACTTCTCCAAGGCATCGAACTTGCGAATGAAAATGAGCAAACAAAAAATAAAGTAATTCGAAGTGCATCAATTGTTTTAGATGTAAATACAGGGGCTATAGTTTCAATGGTATCTCTACCTGATTTCAACCCAAATCAATTTGTAGATGGAATCTCGAATCAAGATTTTGAACAGCTCAATAGAATACAGGCATTTAACAATTTTGCAATCCAAGGACTATATCCCCCTGGTTCTGTATTTAAGGTTGTTTCCTATTGGCTTGCCGAAAATGAAGGACTTTTCCCGGAAGGTTTGAATTCGCGAAGAGGAAGAATCGACTGTAAGGGAAGCTTATCATTTGGATTTGATGATGGTTCTCAGCAAGTTTATCAAGACTGGAAAGAAGATGGCCACGGAAGGGTAAATTTAAGTTCAGCTATGCAGCAATCTTGTAATGTTTATTTTTGGGACATTGCTTTAAATATCTGGAGAACATATGAGGGGACTCAGAATGAATCAATTTTGCAGAATTATGCAAAAGACTTGGGTTTTGGTGAACTAACAAATATAGATCTTCCTTTTGAAAGAAACGGAATAATTCCAGATAGGGAAGTTTTTGAAGATTGGACTATATCTAGGCCAGATTTGGTAAGACCAGAGGGATGGCTTGGTGGTGACCTTATGAACTTAATTATTGGACAAGGAGCGATAACAGTAACGCCAATTCAAGTAGCAAATGCATATAAAACATTACTTACGTCAACCTATTCAAGCCCATATCTAAATATTGAAACATCTGATAATCTGAAACTTAAAAAATATAATATTTCCGATGATTTTATTGATTTTTTAAAAAATGATTTAAATTTAGTGACAAATAAGAATGGTACGGCATATGCTGCATTTGAAATTATGGGACGAAAGGCAAACGATATTGGGGGTAAAACTGGTACAGCTCAGAATCCAGGAGAAAAAAATAATACTTCATGGTTTGTTGGTATAGACTCTGTGAAAGATCCAAAATATGTTGTGGTGACAGTTGTCGAAGAGGGAGGATCAGGCAGTGCCATTGCTGCGCCAATAAGTAGAAGGATAATCCAACATTTAATTGGAAGTGATTTAACACCAGTAAGATACGGAGAGATAACAGAGTGAATAACAGAAAAATAACTCTACTAGGACCACAAGGGACAAATATTTTTATTTTTTTAATTTTTCTTTTTTTTAATTTTATATCTTGGTTTACTCTTTATACACTAACGGACTTTCAAGGTCTTGAATTTGAGGTAGATAATATTCTGACTAGACAGGTAGTTTTTTCAATTTTATCAGTAATAGTTTTTTTTCTGCTTACATATTTATCAATAGAAAATCTTCAAAGATACGCAAACTTTTTGTTCTTTGTAATTGTTAGTTTATTAGGTGCCTTATTATTCACTCAACCAAAATTAGGCGTACGTAGATGGTTTGACCTTGGTCCAATTGATGTTCAACCATCTGAATTCGCTAAAGTCATTATTGTTGTTTTTGTTGCAAACTTATTATCAAAAAATTTTAATAAAGGTATCTTGATCTCTCTCATTTTTGGAACTGTTCTATTAATTAATTTTCAGCCAGATTTAGGAACTGCATTAATAATATCATTTGTATTTCTTTCAATGCTTTTGTTATCCAACATTAAGTTACGTTATATGTCTTTACTTTTGATATTTGGTGTATCTTTATTTTTCATTTTTTTAGAAATAGGATCCAGAGTTGATAATGTAAATCTCGTAACACAATACCAAATCAGCAGGTTGAATGAATTTTTCTCCTCAGATCTAGATTTTTCTCAATCTCAAAGTAGGTTGTTAATTTCTAGTGGTGGATTGTTTGGACAATATTTTGTTGCTGAAAATATCGATAAAGTGTTTGTTCCAGTTGAAACTACGGATTTTATATTTGCAGCATTTGCTTATAATTTCGGTTTTTTTGGTATTTTGTTTTTAATTGGCCTTTGGGGTCTTCTGTTCAGCAGATTAGGAAGAATTTTGACAGTGTCGAATTCAGATTTTGATAAGTTTGTAATTGCTGGTTTTATTGCTCTTTTATCATTTCAGATAATTATAAATATATCAACAGTTGTAGGTTTGATACCTGTTACAGGTTTGCCATTCCCACTACTCAGTCTGGGAGGCTCCTCAATGGTTTCTATTGCTTTTATATTTGGAATTACAAATCGAATATTTATAGAAAATAACATAACAATTTAATATTTAAAGGGTATTAGTCTTAATATATGAAGTTTTTAAATATATTCTCACATCATAATTATGGAGGTTTTAATGTTTGGTATTTTCAAAAAATCGAAAGTAGTACGAAAAAGCGAAGATAAGTTCAGTAATACTGAAACTAAATGGTTTAATGGTCAAAAAGTAAAAATCAAATCTGGAACATCAAGATCCAGAGGAAAAAAAGAAGATTATAAAAAATCTAATCGTCAAACTTGGTTTAGGGAAACACCTTTACCAGTACCCCATGTAGACAAGAAGCAAATGCTAATTAGTTTTAAAGGAGGTTCTTCAAAAATTGCTATTTTAGAAGGGGCTACACTAGTTGAATATTACACAGCTGAAGCAAAATCAAAATCACTCGTAGGAAATATTTACCTTGGAAAAGTTAAAAATATTCTTCCGGGCATGGAGGCAGCATTTGTATCAATTGGTGAGGAAAAAAATGGTGTTTTATATGTTGCTGATGTTTCTAACTCAAAACGAAATTCAAAAATTGAAAATCTATTAAAGCAAGAACAAGAAATTTTAGTACAGGTTGTCAAAGATGCGATGGGAGAAAAAGGTGCAAGGTTAACAGGTCAGATTTCATTTCCAGGTAGGTATCTAGTACTAATTCCTAATTCTAATACAAAGGGAATTTCAAGAAGGTTGCCCGATGAGGAACGAAACAGGCTTGATAAAATAATAAGAAAAATTAAGCCGGAGGGATTTGGAGTAATAGTTAGAACAGCTGCTGAGGGGGTAAGTGAAGAGTCTCTCAAAAATGATATAGACAAGTTAATTAGTGAATGGGAAACAACCTCATCAAAAGATTCAGGCAGTTCTCCAGTCCTTATTCATGAAGAACCAGATATATCGATAAAAGTAATTAGAGAACATTTAAGTTCAAATTTCAAAAAATTATTAATTGAAAACAATCAGAAATTTGAAAGCATAAAAAGTTATATTTCTGATACATCTCCAGAATTAAATGAAATAGTAGAAAAATACACAGACGATTTAGATCTTTTTGAAAGATACCATATTGAAGATCAAATAAAGAAAGCCTTAGATAGAAAAGTATGGCTTCCTTCTGGGGGTCACTTAATTATTGATAGAACAGAAGCTCTTACAGTTATAGATGTAAATACTGGAAAGTTTGTTGGAAAAGATAGTCTTGAGCAAACAGTTTTTGAAAATAACCTTGAGGCAGCAGAAGAGATTGCGAGGCAATTGAGACTTAGAGATATTGGTGGAATAATTGTTATTGATTTTATTGATATGGAGACTCAAAAGAAACAACAAGAACTTCTCAATAAGTTCAAACAAGAATTAGCAAAGGATAAAACAAGAACACAAGTATTTGATATTTCTCGTTTGGGACTTGTTGAAATGACTAGAAAGAATGTTTCAGCAGGACTAATTGAAAGTTTTTCTGATGAATGTGAAGAATGCAACGGTAGAGGTTTGATTATTGGTGATATATTTTCAAATAATTCAGTTAATACCGATTTACTTGAAACTGAAGCCGTAGTAGAGTAGTTGAATTATGAGTAAATACGCCGTGGTTAAAATAGGTTCATCTCAGGAAAAAGTAAGTGTTGGAGATGTTTTAAGCGTCCCAGCAAACTTTAAATTAGAGTCAAAAACACCGATTCTCATGAGTGCAAGAAAAGGGTCTTTGATTACAGATGAGAAAAAGCTCTCAAAATATTCTGTGAACTTCGAACTTTTGGATGAAAAAAAGTCAAAAAAATTAAACATCTTCACTTATAAGAACAAATCTGGGATTAGAAGAAAATTAGGTTATCGTGAAGATATAAAAATTGTAAAAGTAAAATCAATTTCAACTGGCAAAGGTGAGGAAGAAGAGTAAATGTCAAAAACAAAAGCAGGTGGTTCAACTAGGAACGGAAGAGATTCAGAGTCTAAACGATTAGGCACTAAGGTTTTTGATGGTCAAAAAATTTCCGCAGGTTCAATTGTAGTGAGACAAAGAGGAACAAAAATTCATCCTGGAAATAACGTTCAAAAGGGTGGGGATGATACACTTTATGCCAAAGTCAATGGAACCGTAAAGTATTCAACCCGAAATGGAAGAAAACTAGTAAATATAATTCCGTAATGTCATGTTTGTTGACACTATCCAAATTGATCTGTTATCAGGTAGCGGAGGCTCAGGATCTGTAAGTTTCAGCTCCAAAAAAAGTAAAACCTCTCCAAATGGAGCAAATGGCGGAAATGGAGGGTCAATTTTTCTTATTACAGATTCCAATGTATTTGATTATTCAAATTTAAAGTCAAAAGGTTCATTTAAAGCAGAAAACGGAGGAGATGCATCCAAAAATTTACAAAATGGTGCTAACGGTAAAGACATATACTTAAAGATTCCAATAGGTACGTCTGTTATATCTAATGGTGAATTGCTGGCAGAAATAATAGATGAAAATGTTGAATATAAGATATGTCAAGGTGGATTGGGGGGTAGGGGAAATAAAGATTTAATATCAAAAAGAAATCCAAATCCTGAGATTTGTGAATCAGGTGAAAAAAGAAGAAAAATTACTTTAAATCTTGAGTTAAGTCTTATGACAGATGTAGCTTTAATTGGATTACCAAATGCCGGTAAAAGTTCTTTAATTACGACAATAACAAATTCAAACTCTAAAGTTGATAGCTATCCATTTACAACTGTAAGTCCAAGTCTCGGAGTTTATGAGAATAATTCAGAAATAATAACAATTTGTGATTTACCCGGTCTTATTGAAGGGGCAGCGAAGGGAACAGGTCTAGGTAAATCGGTTCTAAGACATCTCAAAAATACTAAATTTATAATTTTTCTTTTAGATCCAGATAATTCTGAATACAACATTGAAGAGCAAATTAATTTATTGGAGAATGAAATCCAAACATTTAATCCAGAATTTAAAAATATTAAAAATATTAAAGTAGTTAATAAATCGGACTTAGATAAGACTGATAATAAGTATATTAATATTTCTACTGTTACTAAAGAGGGTATTAATGAATTACTTAAACAGCTTGATGATATTTCCTTCACAGAGCTCAATAGGGTGAATAAGAGCTATGAAAAAATTTTTATAGAAACTGACGAATTTGATATACATGCTGATAAAGATATTTGGACAATAAGAGGAAGGAGAGCAGAAAAAATTACTAATCTCAAAGGAAACTCTCATGAAATATTGAATGAGATTTCATATCGATTCGAAAAGTCCTCAATATCTCATGAATTAATAAATCAAGGAATTAAGAAAGGCGATATAGTAGATTTAAACGGACACGAATTTTCTTATGAGTAATAAAACTATAGTTATAAAAATTGGGACAAACACATTATTTGATGAAAACGTCCTTCGAGACGATGTTATCGAATCTTTAGCAGTATCAATAAGTGACCTGAGAAAAGATGGTATTAATTTTGCCATTGTTACATCAGGGGCGGTACAGTCTGGCGCAAATGAATTGAACTTACCAGAACGACCAAAAAATCTTAAAGAACTACAAGTTGCGTCCGCAGTGGGTCAAGTGAGTCTTATCAACAAATACAAAGATATATTTAACTCTCATCAATTAAAAATTGCTCAAGTTCTTATCTCAAAGAATGTTCTTGAAGACAGAAACCAATTTGTAAATACTACAGAAGCATTGAATGGTCTTGTATCAAAAAATATTATTCCAGTAATAAATGAAAACGATGTAGTTGCTACAGAAGAACTAAAATTTGGAGATAATGATAGGCTTTCAGCAATTGTCTCGATTTTACTCAAAGCAGACAAATTAGTGGTTATTACTGATAAAGAAGGTTTATATGATTCAGATCCTGAAAAGATGGAGGAAGCAAAAAAAATAGAAAATATTGAATACAACTCCGAGGAATTAAATGATCTCATTCCTAAATCTTCCTCTGGTAAAGGTATGGGTGGCTTTTCAACAAAAATAATGGCAGCACAGATGGCAGGTTTCTCTGGAATCGAGACGCAGATACTTTCATGGTCACCAAATTGTATTAATGAAGTCGTCAATGGATCAAAAATCGGGACAATAATCAAGCCATCAAAGAAAAGTATAAAATTAAGAAAACTTTGGATTGCGTTTGGCATGACAACCGATGGCGAAATTATAGTAGATGATGGTGCGATAGAGGCCCTTAAAGCAGATGCATCACTTCTCTCAAAAGGAGTAATTAATGTCAACAAAAGTTTTGAGGAAAATTCTGGGGTTGAAATAAGAAGTTCTAATAATGAATTAATTGCAAGGGGAGTTGTTAGTTTATCAAGTAAAGAGATTCAAGATTTAACTGAGACTGAAAATACTGTAGTAATTCATAAAGATAACCTATTAATTCTCTAAAAAATTTTACTTTCCATCAAATCAAATTATTCTTGTTATGTGCTTAAAGAAATTGGTAAAAATGCTCTTTTGGCAGCTGAAGAGCTAAAAACAATCGAGACAGATACTAAAAATAAAGTATTAAATGATATGGCGGCGCAACTAATCGAGGATGCTGACGAAATTATTGAAGCAAACAACATCGATTTAGAAAATGCAAAACAACTAGATTTAACTCCTGCTTTAACCGATAGGTTAACTTTAAACAAAGAAAGAATCCAAGGTATGTCTGATGGCCTAAAAAAAATTATACCTTTAGAGGACCCAGTTGGAAAGATAACGGAATCTTGGATTTCAGAAGATGGACTTCATATAAATAAAGTACGTTCACCATTTGGGGTAATCGGAATTATCTATGAAGCAAGACCAAATGTAACAAGTGATGTTTCAGGTCTTTGTTTAAAGTCAGGGAATGCATCTATTCTTCGTGGATCAAGCTATTGTTTAGATTCAAATTTAAAAATTTTAAACACGTTACAAAAAGCCTTGGAAAGAAATGATTTGTCAAAAAATTGTATCCAACTTATCGATAGTAAAGATAGAGAAGATGCAATCGAATTTATGAATATGACAGAGTATATTGATTTGATAGTTCCTAGAGGAGGTAGGGGGTTAATTGAAACTCTAGTTAATAATTCAAAAGTTCCATTTATTTTAGATGGTGATGGAAATGTACACCTTTATATACATAGAGATGCAAAAGAGGAATATATGGTTCCCATAGTCATCAATTCAAAGGTTCAAAGACCAGGAGTTTGCAACGCTTTAGAAACTTTAATACTTCATAAAGATGTATATCAAAAAAAATGGTAAGGATATTATTGATGCCCTCAAAGATAATTCGGTAGAGGTATTTATTGATGAACAAGCCAGTAATGATTATCCAGATTTAGAGATTGCTAATGATGAACATTACTTTACAGAATTTTTGGATCTGAAAATAGCAATAAAAATTGTTGAGGATGAAAATGATGCAATCAAGCATATCAATAAATTTTCTTCTGGACATACAGAGGGGATTCTTACTGAATCTGAAAAAATTGCCGATAAATTCTCGAGTTCTATTGATTCATCTGTAATATTCATAAATGCTTCAACAAGGTTTACGGATGGTGAGATGTTTGGTTTTGGAGCTGAGATAGGAATCAGTACTCAAAAATTACACGTTAGAGGACCAATGGGCTTAGAAGCATTAACCACAGAAAGATACGTAATTAATGGAAAAGGAACTGTCAGAGGATGAATAAAGAGGTAAGTATAAAAGATTTAGAGAGCGTAAATTACTTCTCTAACGAAGATCTTGTAGATGTTGTTAACGCTGCAATATATCTCGAGAAGCCATTACTCATTGAGGGTCCTGCTGGAACTGGAAAAACTTTTCTGGCGAAAGCAATTTCGTCGCTTTTTAATCTAGAGTTGATAAGACTCCAGTGCCATGAAGGAATTGATGAAGATAAAGCAGTTTATGAATGGAATTATAAAAAGCAACTTTTGAGCATTCAACAAGATAAAAATGCCGAGAACCTTTTTGATGAAAAATACCTAATCAAACGACCTATCTTAAATGCATTAACTGCTGAAAAAGACAGTTTATTTCTTATTGATGAAATAGATAGATCAGATGAAGAGTTTGAAGCGTTGTTACTCGAAATTCTTGCTGAAAATCAAGTTACTATACCTGAGTTTGGGACAATTAATGGTAATGATAATAGAATAACTATCCTCACCTCAAATGGAACAAGAGAGTTATCAGACGCGCTTAAAAGGAGATGTATTTATTTCTTTCTTGATTTTCCTTCCGTTGATGTCGAGTCTAAAGTTTTAATGAACAATATTGAGGAGATATCGGAATCCCAGGCAAAAAGCTATGCTTCTTTTATTTCTTTTGTCAGGAAACTTAATTTAAACAAAATTCCATCACTAATCGAGTCTGTTGAGTGGGTGAAATACAACTTTTTGAATAAAAATAAGTCAACAATAGATAATTTAGGGATACTTTTAAAGGATAAATCTGATCAAGAAAAGTACAAAGAACAAATTGAAAATGCAAATGAGCTCATTCAAGAATGAAATAGTTGCTTTTTCACAGTTTTGTAAAGAACAACAATTTTTTATATCTATTGATAAACTTCAAACTTATTTTGGATACATTGAATCAAAAAAAATCGAATCATTTGAAGAAAAGATTAGATATTTGTATTTCCTAATTCCTAAAGACAAGGATGAAAAAGATAAAATTAAACATTTAATCTCTGAATATTTCAATTTCAAATTTGAAGACAATACAACTTTTGATTTTAATTTTTTTAATGAATATGATTTAAACGAAAATTTTCAAGATGTACTAATTGATGGCGAAAGTCGAGATATTGATTTTTCTAAAATTGCAATAGAAATAATACAAGATTTCGAAAATTTAGACTTTTCTAGACCTGTTTCCAATGCCTACTGGTTAAATCAGATAAAGAAAACAAAAGCTTACGAAGACATGGTAAGTCTTTTTGATGTTCAATTTGATGATACTTTTAAAAATATAATTAATAATTTAAATAGAGAAAACTTCTCGAATTTCCTTGATTTGAAACTATTAGAGCTACTTAAAGAAGAGAGAAATAAAACAAGAGATGCTTATCAACCTTCTGAATTAGACAATAAAGATCAATTAAATGAGTTAGATTACCTTTATACAAATAGTGAAGAAAGAAAAAAATTACTTGAACAAACATACTCCCTTGGGAATAAACTTGCTATAAAATTTAAAAAGCAGATAAAGTTCTCCAATAAAGGGAATCTGAATTTAAGAAAGACTATAAGAAAGTCCATCCAATCTGGAGGGGTCCTCCAAAATATTATTTACAAACCGAAGAATAAGAAAAAACCCAAGCTTATTATTTTATGTGACATAAGTGGCTCAATGGCACTATATTCACTTTTTGGACTTACATTACTTTATGGAATGGTTAGCAGATTCAACTCAATCAAGTCTTTCGTTTTCATTGATGGAATTACTGAAGTAACAAAAGATATCAAAAAGCTTAAAAAAACCGAGATAGAATCATTCTTAAAGAATTGGAATAACTTTGTTAAACAAGATGGTCACTCAGACTATTCAAGAACCTTCGAAGAGTTAATGGATGAGGTAAAGAAAAATAATACGAACTATAAATGTTTGATAGTCATAGGGGACGCAAGAAACAATTATCGAGATATAGATGAAGAACTTATCAATGAGATAAGTAAATCTTTTAAAAATATATATTGGTTGAATCCTGAAAGATTTAAGTATTGGAATACCGGTGATAGTTTAATCAGGAAATTCGACAGGATTACGAACAATACATCTGAAGTTAGAAATTACAATCAAATGAAAGCTTTTGTTAATTCAATCGATTTCAAAAGAGATCTCAAATGAATAAGATTGGTATATTGGGGGGAACTTTTGATCCTCCTCATGAAGCACATTTAGAGATAGCTAGGAGATCAATTTCTCAATTTGGTCTGAACAAGGTAGTTTTTATTCCTTCAGGCAATCCTTGGCAGAAAAAAGATTCTACATCATTTCTTCATAGGTTTGAGATGACAAAAATTTTAATTAATGAATCTGAGTATTTTGAAATTAGTGATATCGAAAAATCTGAAGAAAATCCCTCCTATACATACGAAACTTTACTTCGATTTGACCACCCAAAGAAAGAATTGTATTTTATCTTAGGTTCTGACACTGCAATGAATATAAAAACGTGGAAAAATCATAATAAATTATCTGAACTTACCAATTTTTTAATTGCACTTAGAAGAGAAGACAATAATGAGACTTTAAAAGAGTATTTTCCATTTGAATATTCTCTTATTGATGGTGAGAAAGTTGATTTAAGTTCAAGCAATATAAGAAGTAAATTAAAGAGAAATGAAATAAATGATAAAGATCTATCTAAAGAAGTTTTAAATTATATAAAAGATAACAATCTTTATTGAAGTTTTTTCTTTATTTCATCTAACTCAAGTTGCATTTCATCAAGTTTTTCCAAAACATCATCATTTGTATGATGATCCACAAAGTTTTGAATAAATTTAGCTGAAACAATAGCTGTGATTGTAGCAATCAATCCTAAGCCAAGAAACATTAGAGAACTAGCGACAACTCTTCCAACTGTTGTTAATGGTGTAATATCTCCATAGCCAACAGTGGTGATTGTTACAAGAGCCCACCATATACCATCACCTAAGTTTCTTACTTCAGGTTCTGATATATAAAAAAGATATCCAAATAGAAAAATAAAAAATATTAAAGCAGCAAGTATAGTTCTTAATCTCCTGCTGTTAAAAAGTGTCTCTAGTAAGCCAATAAGGTTTTTAATTCTTGTCAACTCTCTCCTCAATCTTAAGAATAGTGTCTTTATTTTTTACATGGTAACATATTTATAAGTGACTGAAAGAAAAACAGAATTTACAGATAATTTTTTCTTTGATAGTGTCATAGATATTTTGCTTATCCAAAAATGTACAAACATCAAAGCTTTCAAGGTAGAAAAAAATAGTTTTTTTGACGTAGTAATCATGTGCAATGTTACATCCAATACACAAATGGTTTCATCAGTAAAAAAATTAAAAAATCTTGTTAAATCAAGAAATAAAAACTTTTTCTCTGAGGGTATTGATTCCTCTTGGGCATTAGTTGAATTTGAAGGTGTTGGCATACACTTTTTTACAGAAGAGGCGAGAGAATATTACAATCTAGAGGATTTATTTTTTGATAGTAATCTAATGCTTCAATACGGTTAACCTTAATTGTATTGGGGCTGTAGCTCAGTTGGCAGAGCACGTGCATGGCATGCACGGGGTCAGGGGTTCAAATCCCCTCAGCTCCACAAACAAATATGAACTTAAAATATATAAGAGAAATATTTAATCAAACAAAAGATTTGATTGGTTCACAATCTGCAATTGCAATTATCTCAATTATTCAAGTTTCGTTTGTTGTAAAACAACTTGGACCCGCAAAGTATGGTGCTGTAGTTCTTTTAATTGCTGTACCAAGTCTTATCTTTCGGGCTTCACATGCAAGAAATAGTGATGTAAATCTTCTAACTCTCAAGGATGGAAAAAACTTTTATTTTGAATCTATTTTTTTCAATTTAATAACTGGTATTGGTAGTTTTATCTTTTGCCTTATAATTTTTACAAATCCATTGATTATTAATTCTTCTATAGGTGATTACTTTGGTATCGAAACGTTATCAAGTATTTTAATAATTTATTTAATTACAAGAATTATTCAGACTTTTTCAGAAACAAGTAAATCCATATTAATTTTTAATAATGATTTAAGAAGATACTCAATACTCGAAGTCAGCACTGTAGTGGTTAGGTTTATTGCAATAGTTTTGTTACTTTTAAATGATCCAAGTATAGAAAATTATTTGCTTGCACAGTCAATATATGGAATTTCTTTTGGACTTTTTGGTTTATATCTTTCAAATAAATATCATGATTCGTCAAATTTCAAGATTCAGCATTTCAAAACATATTTAAAAGCCATCAAATCTTCTTATGGAAAAATTAGATATGACCAAATTATTGGACTTGTACCCCAACATTTTGATGTAATATTATTGGCTGTTGTAGTTGATATTCAGACTGTTGGAATCTATCAATTTGCAAAAAGATTAGTAGAGCCAATTAATTATCTTGTTGTTACATTTAATCCCTGGCTACAAAACAAATTACAATCTGAGGATAAAGATTTCAAAATAGCATCCTTTTTTAAGCAAATTTTGTTACCAACTTCACTGCTGTTATTTGGAATTTATTTCATTTTTGGAAAAAATTTAATTGTATTTATTGGTAATGAAGAATTTCTTAATTCATTTATGCCAATGATGGTGTTGTTAATAGGATTTATAACTTATTTGTTAAGTTTTTGGATAAGACAGTATCTATTATTTTCAGACTTGATCCAGTTCCATGCTTATGGACGAATTATTTACTCACTTGTATTTCTGGTTTTAGCAATATTGTTATCAGATTCTTTATCCTCACTTGGAATTGCCATTGCATTAAGCTCTGCAATGGTTTTACAGAAAATCTTTGAATACACCATATATTTGATAAAAATAAAATCAAATTGAATAAATCTCAACATTAACATAAGAATGATGCAGATAAATAAAAAATCAAGTCTAGACACTTACAAAATTATGTTTCTTATCGGCTCTGTCTTATTAGTGTTTCTAGATGCCTACGAATTGTATGGCATACCAATTCCATGGTTAGGTATGACTCTATTGTTATTGTTTGCTTCAATTCAATATAAACTGTTCTACAACTCCAAAAATATTGCAATTGTTACACTATTGCTTGCAGTCGTGATGATTCCACAGATAATATATATTCTCTTTAATGAAGTTTCGCAGGGAGAAATACAGTACCTTTTTTTACGATTACTTAACATAATTTCATTTGTTGTAGTCCTTCTGTTCTCAGTAAGTTACTTTAAAAATGAAAAAATAATTTCTTTTCTTAACTCCTCGAAATATCTAATTGGGGTAATGTCAGCTTTGACAATCTATATTTTTATTGCTCAAATTTATGACTTAAACGAATTTATAAGGAATAGGTCAAATACCAATATTTTTGGAGACTCAGACCAATCTACTTTTTGGTTATCAGAACCGCACAGAGCAATGGGTACATTTAGAGAACCAGTTTTATTGATATCATATTTAATGCCACTCGTTGTGTTATATCTTTACAAATATAAAAGTAATAATTATTTGTTATCCATTATCTCAGGACTTGCATTAGGTTTATCAAGAAGTAATTATTTAAGATTATTTTGTATACTTTTTCTAACGTTCATATTATTCAACTATCTAAAAACAAAAGAGATAAATAAATCACTTTTACTATTTTTGGTTGTCTCATTGATTATGTCTAATTTTGGAGTTTTTGAGTGTAATTTAAATTCTGACAGTAGGCAATGTATTGAATATGAAGAAGATGTTCAAAAAATGAATGCATCTGGTGAAATTAAAATTGATGTAAATTCAGATAGTGCAGAATTTGGTTTGGGTAATGATAGATTAAATGTATTCAATTTTTTTATTAATTCATTGAGAGATATCACACCTAAAAGCATCATCAATATTAACTCAGATTATCAAGATTATGCTTCAGTAAGAGTTAATGAAGAAATGTATTTTACGAATAGAACACTACCTAAATATCTTCTGCAAAGATACAGTACTCAAAATTTTGGCACTGGTAATTATTCGCTACTTAAATATGACTTAAATGTACAAAATTTGTTTGTGTTTTATACCCAAGCTTTCGGAGTAATTTTTCCGCTTGTAATATTTTTAATATTTCTAAACATTATTGTTCAAAAAAAAGAGTTACTGAAGTTGTTTTTCTTTTCTTGTTTTATTTTATTTTTCTTTGTTAGTCCAGTTGAGGAAGTCAACGCATTCTATGGCTTAATTATTGGTGCTGCATATAATTTGATTTTTATGAAAGATGATATAAATGCAAATCTATAATTTTTCACCAGGTCCAGCTAGATTAGATCCTTCGATTGTTAGTAAGTCACAGGAGGCTGTAGGCAACTACCAAAAAACCGGTTTGTCAATTTTAGAGATAGGTCATCGATCAAAAGATTTTGAAATATTAATAAATTCTCTTCAAGAAAATATGATTAATATTTTTAATATCCCATCTGATTATTTCACTCTTCTCTTGCAAGGAGGAGCAACATATCAGAATACATTTATCGCTAATAACTTTGATAAAGAAAATAAATTATTAGGATGCCTAGTCACAGGGACATGGGGGAGGTACTCATTTGAAGATTTTTCAAAAATTAGAGATTCAAAAATAATTGAATTAAGCCAAGATGAAATTGAAAATTATGTACAAACACCATGGGATCTTGACGATGTTGATTATTTACATTTAACATCAAACGAAACAATAAACGGAGTTCAATTAAGAGATTTCAATAAAATTCAGCATGATTCATTACTTATTGACATGTCCTCAGATATAGGTTCTTATAGTTTCGAATGGGATAATCTAGCTTATATTTATGCTGGAGCTCAAAAAAATATGGGCATTCCAGGTGTCTCAATATGTATTGGAAATGAAAAGTATTTAAGTTCTGAGGATAATTCTAGATACCTCAACCTTGGACAATTAGTAGAAAAGAAGTCTTTATTGAACACACCGCCAACTTTTTCGATATACGTCCTCAAGCTCGTAACAGATTGGATGATTGAAATGGGAGGTATAAAATATTTTGAAGAGAAATCGATTAGACAATCATCAAAACTATATGAACAATTAGAAAGTTATGAAGACTTTTTAATATTACCTGTCAGTGATTATTCAAGAAGTAGATCCAATATTATTTTTAAATTTACAAATGAGGATTTGGAAAAGAATTTTCTTATTGAAGCAACAGAAAAGGGAATACTTGGTTTGAATGGACATAGAAGTGAGGGGGGTATAAGAATTAGTCTTTACAATTCAATTACTAATGAAATGATTGATTACTTATCAGAATTTATGGACAAATTTTTTACGGATAATGGAAAATAATAACTTCACAGCCTATCAATTTGAAAACTATGATGTTGAAGGTTTAAAGCTTGAAATTAATTTTTCTAATACTGATTTTATCGAGATAAAGACTCATGAAGAAATAAACACACCGATTGAAAACATTGAAGAATCATTTGACCCACTTTTATTTGGAATTGATATGAATATTAAAAATATTGGACATATGGATGATTTAAAAGGAAAGAAAATAATTCTGCTAGACGGACATCATCGATATGAATACTTGAAAAGAAATAATATTGATAAATCAATTGAATTAGTTCTTATTTCAATTGATGATGTAGAGATTCTTTCTTACCCAGCACATTTAACAATTGCAAAAAAAGAATTCGAGGAAATTCTTGAAAATTATAATTTTTCAAACAATGTTTCTTCAGAGTTTTATGTTTCACTAGATGATGTTAAATTTTTCAATAGGAAAATTGAGGACATTTATCAACTTTATGAATTTAAAAATTATTGTTATGTTAACGAATATATAAATTCTGCAGTCGATGGTAATCAAGCTAACGATAAATCAATTGTAAACTTTACCCCCATTAAAATATCTGAGATTATAGAAAATGATTCATTGTTCCCTCCAAAATCTACATGGATAACTCCTAGATTATGAAAATTTGTCATGTTATAAATTCTTTAAACAGGGGAGGTGCTGAATCGCATTTATTGGACTTAATTAATGCACAGCTTAATGACAGGATGGATGTCCATGTCACTGTTATTGGTGAAGATAATGTTGAATCATATTCAATCGAAAATGAATTACTTAAAAATGGCGTCAACATAACAAGACTTAATGGTCCAAGAATGTTTAATTTCTTTTCATATTTTTACATGTATACAAAATTCAGAAATGAAGAATTTGATATTATCCATTCACATCAACCTCGTAGCGATTTTATGGTTTATAGAATAAAAAAATATTTACCAAAAAAAAGCAAGTGGATTGTAAGTGTTCATGGAAAATATGATACATATCTAGAAAAAGGTAGTTTAAGTAATAACCTAAGAAAATACTTTATGAAGAGGCTTTCTAAACATTGGCAATCTGCTTCTTCAATAATCGCAATTTCTGAGGAAGTAAAAAGTTGGATTGAAAACCTTAATCATGAATTGAATGTTTTAGTAATACCTTATTGGATAGATATTAAAAATTCTGAAACTTTTGAAAAAAAAGATATCGTAACACTTGGATTCCTTGGGAGACTAAACGTGAATAAAGGAATAGAAGACTTAATTAATGCACTCAATTCAGAACAGCTCAAATCTCTTGATTTTAAACTGATGATTGGTGGAAGTGGTACTAAAGAGTATCTAGAAAAATTAAGAAACATGATAGATCAAGACAAAACTGAAAAAGTAAATTTTCTTGGATACATTGAAGATAGAGAAGAATTCTTCAAAAATATAGATATTTTTGTATTTCCATCTTTTTCAGAAGGTTTAGGCTTAGTGCTTTTGGAAGCTATGAGTTTTTCAAAGATTTGCGTAACAAGAAATATTCTTCCAATGACAAACTACATAGATGAAAACTCAGGTTATTTGTTTGATGATGTTGATGGGTTATCAAATTCAATAGTTTCATCTATTCAAGATTTAGAAAACAATATTGAATTAATACAAAAAAAATTGTTTAATATTGAAAAGAAATTAGAAAAATCAAGTAAGGAAAACATATTTCCAGAATTAGTAAAAGTATATGAACAATCAATTTGAATATAAAAAAATAGAAAAGAAATGGCAAGATCACTGGGAAAACAGTGAAACTGTTAAGTGTGAGTTAAAATCTGACAAACCAAAATTTTATAACCTTTGTATGTATCCATATCCCTCCGGCGATCTGCATATGGGACATATAAGAAATTATACGATAGGTGATGTTATCACTAGGTATAAACAAATGAATGGCTTTAATGTTTTGTCTCCTATGGGCTGGGATTCATTTGGTCTTCCTGCCGAAAATGCAGCAATCAAAACTGGTATCCACCCAAGAGAATTTACCGAAGAAAGAATTGCAAATATGAAATCTCAAATTATTAGATTAGGTTCTTTATATGACTGGGATAGGGAAGTTGCAGCTCACTCTGTTGATTATTACAAATGGACTCAATATCTATTTATAAAAATGTTTGAAAACAATTTGGCTTACAAAGAGGATGCACCAGTAAATTGGTGTAACTCATGCAGAACAGTTCTAGCTAATGAACAGGTTATAGAGGGCTCTTGTGAGAGATGTGACACAGCTGTTGAGCCAAAAAATTTAAATCAATGGTTCCTAAAAATATCTGAATATTCTGAGGAATTATTACAGGGTCTTGATGAGATTGGTGATTGGCCAGAAAATGTGAAAACAATGCAAAGAAATTGGATCGGAAAATCTGAAGGCTCGCAGTTTGAATTAAACATAATTGGAACAGATCTTACTTTTGATGTTTTTACAACAAGACCTGATACATTGTTTGGAATGACTTTTGCTGTAATATCTCCAGAGCATGAATTAATCAGTGACATTATGGAACAATCAGAGACTAAAGATGAGATACAAAATTATTTAGACTCAATTGTTAATAAGTCAGAATTTGAGAGAATGTCTATTACAAAAGAAAAAACTGGAGTAGATACTACCTTAAAAGTAACAAATCCAATCACTAATGAGGAAGTACCATTATGGATAGCTGACTATGTCCTCATAAATTATGGAACAGGTGCGATTATGGCGGTTCCAGCTCACGACGAAAGGGATTATGAATTCGCAAAAAAATACGATATTGAAATTAGACAGGTAATTATAGATAAACAAAAAACAATAAATGTAGATAATGAAGCTTTTACAGGTAATGGAGTCCTTATTAATTCTGGAGAGTTCAATGACTTGAGCTCTCACGAAGAAGCAAGTAAAAAGATAAATGAATTTTTAGTAAAAAATAAAATTGGAGATGAAAAAACAACATATCGTTTGAGAGATTGGTTAATCAGTAGACAGAGATATTGGGGTTGTCCAATTCCATTAATCAATTGTGAAGACTGTGGATTGTTACCAGAAAAATATGAAAATCTACCAGTATTACTTCCAGAAATTAAAGATTATATAAATACAGATGGATCTCCGCTATCCAAGAGCAAAGATTTTGTTGAAACTGATTGTCCAAAATGTTCTAAGAAAGCTCTTCGTGAAACAGACACCATGGATACTTTTGTAGATTCATCTTGGTATTACATGAGATTTTTAGATCCAAAAAATGATAAAGAACCTTTTCAATCTGAGTTTATCAATGAGTGGTTACCGGTAGATCAATATATTGGTGGAGTCGAACATGCTATTCTGCACCTTCTTTATTCAAGGTTTTTTGTAAGAGCTTTAAGAGATCTTGGTTTTATGACAATTGATGAACCATTTTATAATCTTTTCTCCCAAGGGATGATTAACTTTGGTGGTGCAAAGATGTCAAAATCAAAGGGGAATATAGTTGATCCAGAATCATATTTTGCAACTCATGGGGCGGACGCTTTAAGACTGTACATTCTTTTTATGGCTCCTCCTAGTGACGGGGTTGAGTGGAATGATGGTGGTATAGAAGGAACTAAGAGATTCTTGAACAAGTTCTGGGATAATATGCTTAAAATTATTGACCAACAAGGTTCTTCTGAAACTGCTAGTACTAAGGACGAAGATATTGAAAGAAAGATAAATCAAGCAATTAAATCTGTTACACAACATTTTGAGAAATTTGAATTTAACACCGCGGTATCTGATCTTATGAAATTAAATAATGATTTAGGCGACTACCTTAAGGACGATAATACGATGCCAAGGGACCTGAAAGATTCAATTTTACGAAGCGTGTTAATCCTTTTATATCCAATGTCACCACATATTGCTTCAGAAATTTTCCAAGATTATTTTGATGGTGATATAAGTCAGGAGAAATGGCCAACATTTGATGAAACTAAACTGGAGAATCCTGTTTATGAACTCGTGATTCAAATAAATGGAAAAAAGAAACATGCAATAAACGTTAAAACAGGAATTGAAGAAGATGAAGTTAAAGAAATTTGCAAAGCTAATTTCGATATTGATTTTTCTAATGCAAAAAAAATAGTATTTATCAAAGATAAATTAATTAACATAGTTCAATAAGTGACGAAATTAATTATTACCCAAAACTTAATTACGGATATCAATCAAATAAAATCTGAAATAGATATTAATGAAAGTGTTACGTCAATATCACTAGAAGAATTTTCTGCGAACAATACTGCTACTTTATTTCAAAGCGATAATTTTCAGTTTGTATCCGATAGTTTTGTTACATATAGTGATTTAAAAAAAATGAGTTATGATTTCAATGAAAAGTATATTTTTCAAGTTAAAAAAAATAACTTGAAAACTTTTTCAGCTGTATCTGAATTAATTGAAACATATTATCCAGAAAACAAAAAAAGTACAGAGATTTATCCGTGGGACTTAGTAAATATAATTTTTTCGATACAAAAAAAATTAAAAAATGAAACTATTGACAAATACTGTAATGATGAGACAGTGTTTAAACAGTTTTTATCTTACTTCAACAAAGAGCTTCAAAGATTGTTATTAATTTATAAATTTGATGAAAAAAAAGTAGCAGAAATACTCTCTGAAAAAGTAGATTATAAATATGAGCTTGCTCAAAAAAGAAGGGACAAGTTAAATGTTAAAGATATAGAAAATTCTCTTGGTATGATTTATAAAATTGAAAAATTAAATACTCTCTCATCATTTAATCAAGAGAATGCAAAACGATTTGTTGTCTCTATTAAGAATCTTTTACAGTTTTGAAATGCGGGACTTATTTCTGTCCCTGTAGTTCTTTGTTATTATTCCATTTGAATAAGCTACGTCTAAATTTTTTATAACTAAATCTTTTTGATCTTTTTCAACATCATTTTCCGAATTTAATATAGCTTTTATGGATGAGCGAAGTGCTGTTTTTTTATCCTTATTTCTGAGATTTTTCTTCTCATCTTGTCTTATTCTTTTTTTTTGGGATTTAATATTTGCCATCTAAAACCTCTTGGTATATAAGATAATAACTTATTAAAGATGTTAACAAATAAAAATATAAGAAATATTTCAATTATTGCACATGTTGATCATGGTAAATCTACTTTAGCTGACAGGCTTATCGAATTATCTGGATTAATTACTCCAGGAGATCATAATGATCAAATTCTTGACAATATGGATCTTGAAAGAGAAAGAGGTATCACCATTAAATCCCAACCGATTAGATTAATTTTTGATGATTTAGTAATAAATTTGATTGATACACCAGGACATGTAGATTTTTCATACGAAGTTTCCAGAGCTTTAATTGCCTGTGACGGAGCATTATTACTAGTAGATGGAACAAAAGGGGTACAAGCTCAGACTTTTGCACATTCCTATGCAGCCATTGAGGCAGGGTTGGATATAATTCCTGTCATAAACAAAATAGATTCTGTTGATGCCGATATATCAAATGTTTCTCAACAAATACACAATTTAATTGGCTCAAAAGATGAGGAAATATTTAATATTTCTGCAAAAACTGGAGAGGGAGTTCAAGAACTAATTTCGGAAATTCCAAACTTAATAACTGCTCCAAGTGAAAAATCTAATAAAGTTAATGCTTTAATTTTCGATTCATATTTTGATTCGTACAAAGGAGTTGTAGCTTCAGTAAGGGTATTTGGAGGCGAGATTAAAAAAGATATGAATCTAAAGCTTGTTAATTCTGGATTTAAATTCGATGCAAATGATATCGGATATTTTGATTTGAACCTGCAAAAATCTGATAGCTTGAGTTTTGGTGAAGTTGGGTACATTGTAACTGGGGCAAAAGATTTGTCACAAATACGAGTTGGGGATACTTTGGTCACAGGAGAAGATGAAAATCCAATTATATTGTCAGAATATGAAGAATCTCAACCTACAGTTTTTTCTAGTATATTTCCCTCAGACTCTGATGATTTTACAAAACTTAGGGAATCCCTAGATAAATATGTATTGAACGATGCAAGCTTTGTTTTTGAACCAGAAACATCTTCTGCTTTCGGATTTGGTTTTAGATGTGGATTTTTAGGTCTACTACATTTAGAGATTGTTATAGAAAGATTGGAAAGAGAGTTCGACCTATCATTGATTGTGACTCCACCATCAGTTGAGTTTAAGCTTATAAGGAATAATGATGAAGAAAGGGTAATAAGAAACCCATCCATTCTTGATGAATATACGGATATAAAGAAATTACAAGAGCGAATTTGCGAGGTAGATTTATTATTTCCAAAAGAATATCTTGGAGCTATTCTGACACTCTTAAATGATAAAAGAGGCATACAGGAAGATCTAACATACTTAAGCACAACAATGGTGAAACTTAAATATAAGTTACCTTTACTTGAACTGGTTTCAGGATTTTATGATTCTCTTAAATCTATCTCACAAGGCTTTGCATCGATTGACTATAAAATTTTAGGATTTGAAGATGGAAATTTGGTTAAATTAGATATTTTGGTTAATGGTATGGTTGTGGATTCATTTAGTTCAATTCTTTCAAAAGATAGTTCAGAATATGTTGGAAGAAATAGGGTTAAAAAATTAGCTGATTTAATCCCACGTCAACAATTTGATATACCAATTCAAGCTGCGATAGGTTCAAGAATTATATCTAGAGAAACCGTAAAAGCCCTTCGTAAAGATGTTACGGCAAAACTTTATGGAGGTGATGTTACAAGAAAGAGAAAACTTCTTGAAAAGCAAAAAGAAGGTAAGAAAAAAATGAGAAGCATTGGTAGGGTAGAAGTACCCAAAGAAGCCTTTAAAGAATTTTTAAAACAATAGCATGCACATTCCTACAGTTTTTGTTTCCAATAAATTAGATACATTCAATGAGTTACTACTCTCTGATGAAAAATTACATCATTTAAAAAATGTTCTGAGGATGAAAGATATGGATGAAATAAAAATATCAAACGGGAAAGGAAAACTTTACTATGGAAACCTAGACGGCAATATTGTTACATTAAAATCTAGTGAAGAATTTGAAAGAAAAAATGAAATTGATATTTTTGTTTCTTTTATTCAAGATAAGGATCGACTTCGTTTCATAATTGAGAAACTCACAGAGCTGTCTGTGAATTCAATTAGTTTTGGCCCTACAGATCATTCACAAAAAATAAAAGTTGATTTTGATAAGCTTAACAAGTGGTCTATCTCAGCAGTAGAGCAATCAGGAAACGCATTTAAACCGGATATATTTATCACTAATAATTTGGATTTTGAAAAATTTAATCACGGATTGGACATAACTGGTGAAAACATCATAGAAAACATTAGTATAAAAAACATTGCAATTGGTCCTGAAGGTGGGTGGTCTGATAATGAGAAAGATAGTTTTAAATACTTATCAAATATTGGTGATTTTACGTTAAGAACCGAGACAGCCTCAATACTTGGTGTATCCTTATTGATGTAAAATATAATATGGAAGAAAAATCAATATTTGAGATGATTCTAGATAAAGAAATAGAGTCAGAGATAATTTACGAAGATGATGATATATTTTCAATTCAAGACATAAATCCTGTTGCTCGAGTTCATCTTTTAATCATTCCTAAAAAAAGAATAAATACAATAAATAACCTATCTGATGAAGATACATTGTTGGTTGGAAAAATGATACAAGTAGCCAAAGATTTAGCAAAAGAATATCAAATAGATGAAAGTGGCTATAGATTGATTTTTAATACTAATGATGACGGTGGCCAAACTGTTTACCATATACACCTCCATTTAATTGGAGGAGAAAAATTGAAGGCATTCTGATGGTTGTTGAAAAAGTCATACCAAATAATATCGAATTAATTAATCTATTTGGAATTAATGACAATAATTTAAAATACATTAAAAAAATATTTCCAGCATTAAAAATCAACGCAAGAGGAAATATTCTCTACATAGACGGAAACAAGGATAGGATAGAAAAACTAGTTAGCCTAATCGATGAAATGGTCGCGCTAAATCAAAATAATCAAACTATTGACATACCAGATATTGAACTTCTGATGAATATGAATGGGACACTCAATGGTAATGGTAAAAAATTAAGCACAATAAGCATCACAAACAATAAGTCCATAAAAGTCAAAAATATAAGCCAATACAGATATATAGAAACAATCATGAATTCAACCGTCACATTTGGAGTAGGACCTGCTGGAACAGGAAAAACATTTTTAGCAGTAGCAAGTGCTGTAAAAATGTACTCAGAAGACCAGATAAAGAAAATTGTTCTTACAAGACCCGCAGTTGAAGCAGGTGAAAAATTGGGTTTTCTACCTGGCGATTTATCTCAAAAAATCGATCCATATTTAGTGCCATTATTTGATTCCTTAGAATACTTTTTTGGTAACGAGAACTTAGAGTACTTGATCGAAAAAAGAAATATAGAAATCGTTCCACTTGCTTACATGAGAGGTAGAACTTTGAACAATGCATGTATTATCCTTGATGAAGCTCAAAATGCTACCTCAGGTCAAATAAAAATGTTTTTAACAAGACTCGGGGAAAATTCTAAAGTAATTATTACGGGTGATGAATCTCAAATAGATCTTTATAACACTGACAACTCAGGTCTGAAAAGAACAAGGAAAGCACTTTCTAATATTGAGGAAATATCCGTTATGGAATTTGATAACGCTGATATTGTAAGAAATCCTATTGTCTCAAAAATATTAGAGGTATTTCCAAAGAAATAATGAGAAATTACTTTTCTTTTGGTGTAAAACTTTTATACATTGCAATTTTTGGTGGTTTAGTGTGGTTTATTTCATTCTCAATATTTCCTGAAAATCAAGTAATAAAAATAAGCATTGGAGAGGAATCGCCACTAACGTTTGTAGCTCCAAAATATATAGAGATTGTCGATGAAGAACAAACCAATGAAAATATTGCTCAAGCTGTCGATTCAGTCAATCCAATATATTCAATAAATTCAGACCTTAATCAAACTGTTTTAAATGGTATAACAAGTATGTTTCTAACAGTCATTGAGGCAAGAACAGATGAAGTATTAGTATCAAGCGATCAGGATACAGTTGGTGAAAGTACGGAACCCGTAGTTGAGATTGTTGAGCTGAACAAAATCCAACAGATTGAAAGAATTGCAAGTTCACTTTTGTTTTCAACAATTTCTACAGCAAATATTGAAGTTCTCGTTGAAATATCAAATTATGATTTAATTAATAAAACAGGATATCTTTCTCAGTTAGAGCTTGAGGCAAAAAGCTTAGCAAGTGATATTCTACAAGTTGGCATCAACAATGATAATTTAAATCAAACAAGACAGAATCTTGTATCAAATCCTCCATATTTAGATTTATCAAGTGAGTTGTTCGCACTTATACCAGAAAGTAGATTGAGATCTTCCGTTGCAGAATTAATAGCGGAAAATTTAACAGTCAATCAAAAACTTGAACAAGATCTATGGGACGAACAAAAAGAGAAAGTTGCTGATTCAATTGAACCTGTAGTTATCAAATATTTTGAAGAGGATATAGTTGTAAGTCAGGGTGAAAAAATTAATCCTGTTCAATATAATGCACTAGATAATTTTGGATATTTATCAGGTGAATCTAGGAGTATACAAACAGCGGCAATACCTATAATTTTCTCTGTTTTTGTTTTAATATATTTTTTACTATGGAGATTTAAAGATTCTATGTGGAACAATGATAATGAATTTTTATTATTGTTAACTTTAATTCTTGTTTCATCAATATTTTTAAGAGGTATTTCGTATTTTTCTCAAAGCTTGGATTTAAATTATTTGAAATATGCTGTTCCAATTTCTTTTGTTGGGGTAGTTTCGGCAGTTTTATTAAACTTAAGGGCTACGCTAATTTTGTCACTTTCAAGCTCATTGTTAGCTCTTGCTGGCGGTGGAAACATAGGTTTAGTTGCAATGGGTGCTGTATTAACAGTTGTACCATCAATATTTTTGTCAGAGGACATAGACAGAATTACCTTGAGAGAGAGAATAATTTACATAACCTTGTCTCAACCAGTTGTTGCTTTTGGGATATTCTTTTTCTTGAGAGAAAATTTCAGTTTTGTAGAAATCTTAGTCTCTTCTTTAATTGGAGGTTTGGTTGGTAATTTAGCCGCCTTTTCACTAATTAACTATATTGAATTGGCATTTAGATTAACTACAAATTTTAGATTGTCAGAAATTGCAGATAGAAACCATCCAGGACTTAGATATTTAGAAGAAAAAGCTTTAGGGACATTCAATCATTCGCTAGTAGTAGGAACACTTGGAGATAGAGCGGCAAATCTAATAGGTGCTAATTCACAATTAGTCAGAGCTATGGCATATTTTCATGATTTAGGAAAAACTGAAAATCCTTCAATGTTTGTCGAAAATCAATTTGGATCAAGTAATCCACATGATAATTTATCATCAGATGAATCAGTTAAAATTATTAGATCACACGTAACAGATGGTGTGAAATTAGCTAGAAAATTTAAGATCCCAGAAGCAGTTTATAGAGGGATAATCGAACATCATGGCGATTCAGTTATGAGATATTTTTATGAGAAAGAAAAACTCACAAACCCAGAAGTCACAAAAGACGATTTTAGACATTTGGGAGAAAAGCCAAGCACAAAAGAAACGGTTATTTTAATGTTTGCAGACGCTCTTGAAGCAGCATGCAGAGCAAGATTTCAGTATGAAGATGCTGATGAAGAAAAAATTTCTAATTTAGTAAATGAAATTTTTGAAGAAAAGATAAATGATGGTCAATTACTAAATGCTCCTATAACTTTCCAAGATCTTGAGCAAATTAAACAGTCACTTCAAGCAAGCTTAGAAGGTCTCTATCATCAAAGAGTTTTATATCCAGAATTTACAGATGATGAAGAAGAATAGATATTGAAAATTATTTTCAACGGCTATTTCTATAAAAATGAAAAATTAAAGGTAGATAAGGCTGTTGAAACTTTCTCTGAAACTTTTAAAATTTCCAAAAAATTTCATTTTACTTTACATTCTTTGAATGAAAATGAATCAAAAAAACTAAATAAAAAAACTTTTAGTAAAAACATACCAACAGATGTTTTGTCTTTTCCTTTATATAACAATATTGATTCTATTAATAGACTAGATAAAAATATGTCTGAAGACATGGGTGATATGTTCATTTGTCGAGAGGTCATTAAAAAGAATGCAAAAATCTACAATAAAGAGTTTGTTGAAGAACTACAATATATTGTAATTCATGGCCTTTTACATTTAATTGGTTACTCACATGAAAAAAATGACAAATTAAAGAAGTACGAAACACAACTTATGAAGAAAATTTGGAATGAATCTTAAAGATATAAATCTTAATCATATTGCCATAATTATGGACGGCAATGGAAGGTGGGCAACAAACCAGGGGCTGGATAGAACTGCAGGACATGCTGCTGGTGAATTTTCTTTATCTCGCTCAATTGATTGGTCACTTCAAAATAATCTTCAGTGGCTCACGGTGTACGCTTTTTCAACTGAAAATTGGTCAAGGTCTGAAGATGAAGTTGATTTTTTGATGTTTTTCAATCGAGATATATTAATACGAAGAAGAGATGAATTTAATGATAAAGGTGTCAGGTTTCATTTTATTGGTGACTTAGAAGACGAAAGAATACCTGATGAAAATAAGTTTCTTATGAATGAAACTGAAGAAATGACGAAAAATAACAAAAAGCTAAATCTTGTATTCGCATTTAATTATGGTTCAAGAAAAGAAATTCATGATGCTTTCGCAAAAATAAATAAAGAATCGATTGATCAATTAGATGAGGAATCATTTAGGGCTAATCTAATATTACCTGAAATGCCAGACCCAGATTTATTAATACGTACTGCAGGGGAGAAAAGAGTAAGTAATTTTCTTCTCTATCAATTAAGCTACACTGAGCTTATGTTTGTGGATACCCTTTGGCCTGATTTTGATGAAAAAGAATTAGATTCAGCCGTTAGAGAATTTCAAAATAGAGTGAGAAAGTACGGAAATGCCTGAAGAAATATTTGAAAAGGTTGTAAAAATTGCTCAATCAAGAGGATTTGTATTTAATGCTTCGTCAATATATGGAGGATTAAGAAGTTCTTATGATTATGGGCCATTAGGTGTACTTCTTAAAAATAATATTGAAAAAATGTGGTGGAAAAGTATCAACAATCTAGAGGTTGAAATTTATCCTGTAGATACTGCAATTATACAATCAAGTGATGTCTGGAAGGCATCAGGCCATGTAGGTGAATTTACAGATCCAATGGTTGATCATAAACCTACTGGTGAAAGATATAGAGCAGATCAGGTACCAGATCATATTAAAAAAGAAGACTTAACAGAACCACGACAATTTAATCTCATGTTTGAAACAAGCATTGGGCCGGTTGAAAACGAAAACTCCACTGTTTATTTAAGACCAGAAACTGCTCAGGGTATATTTGTAAATTTTGAAAACGTTTTAAGAACAATGAGAGCAAAAATACCTTTTGGAATTGGAAACATTGGAAAGTCATTTAGAAACGAAATAACACCTGGACAATTTATTTTTAGAACAAGAGAGTTTGAACAAATGGAGATTGAATTTTTTTGTGCTGAAAATGAAGAGGATGAGTGGTTTGATTATTGGATCGAAAATAGATTAAATTGGTACAAAAGTCTCGGTATTCCTGATAATAAATTAAGAATAAGAGAACATGATAAATCTGAACTTGCTCATTACGCAAAAAAAACATCGGACATTGAATTTGAATATCCATGGGGATGGGGAGAGCTAGAAGGTATTGCAAATAGAGGCAGTTATGATTTAAATGCTCATCAAGAAAGTAGTGGAAAGGATTTGAGATATTTCGATCCAAATAGTGATAACAAATTTACTCCATCTGTAATTGAGCCTGCTGGTGGTTTGACTCGTACATTATTTGCAGTTTTGCTTTCGTTATATGAAGAAGAGGAATTGGAAAAAGAAATGAGAACGTTATTCAAATTTAATTTTGACCTTGCTCCAATTCAAATTGGGATTCTTCCATTGAGTAAAAAGGATGAATTGATAAAGGTATGCAAAGATATCAAATCTGAATTAGGTACAAGTTTCAGAACTGAAGTTGATATAACTCAATCTATTGGAAAACGTTACAGAAGACAGGATGAAATCGGTACTCCTTATTGTGTCACAGTCGATTTTGATACATTGGATGATAAAGCTGTAACTATACGAGATAGAGATACTATGTCACAAGAAAGAATTAAAATCGAAGATGTAAAAAGCTATTTTGACAATATGTAATGGGTATATCTAAACAATCAATCGACGATTTAAGAAACAGATCAAAAATTAGTGATTTTATTTTAAGTTCTACAACTGGAAAGCTAAGAGGGAATAAAGGGATGGCCCTGTGCCCTTTCCATGGAGAGAAAACTGCAAGTATGAGTTTTACAGACGAAGATAATTTGTTTCACTGCTTTGGATGTAAAGAAGGTGGAGATATCTATAAATATATTCAATTAATAAACAATGTTGAATTTCAAGAATCTGTTGAAATTGCTGCTGAAAAGTATGGATTCAATCTTACATATACTGATTCAAAGTTCGAGAGTGATCAAAAAAATCTTATTGGAACCATGAGTAAAATTCATAATTATTTTGTTAATAATATGAAAGAAGGTAAGAGTTCAGAATCAATAGATTATTTAAAGTCAAGAGATTTAGATGGAAACGATATAAAAGAATTTCAACTAGGTTTTGCAGAAAAAGATGACAAAAATACAAATGAGTTTTTTAAAAAAAATAATCTATCAAAAACTGATTTAAATAATCTTGGATTATTGAGTGAAAGAGGTAACTTTTTATTTAAAAATAGAATTATTTTTCCAATAACGAATTTAAGGAATGAAACGGTTGGTTTCGGAGGAAGGGCAATAGATGACTTTGGTCCAAAATATTTAAATACAGCTGAGTCTTCTATTTATCGGAAAAATAGGACCCTTTATTTTACAAATGAGTTCCTGTCTGATGTAAAAAAGAAAAAATTCGTTATTTTAGTTGAGGGATATTTTGATGTCATAGCATTTAATAAACTTGGATTTAACAATGTAGCATCACCATCTGGTACAGCCTTGACAGTTCAACAAATTAATTTACTTTCTAGATATACAAAAGAAGTTTATTTATGTTTTGATAATGATGCGGCTGGAGATAGTGCTTCAAAAAGGGTTCTTGAAATCAAGAATAATCAGCCTTCAGAAATGAATTTTTTTAAACTAAATCTTCCTGAAGAATTTAAGGATATATCAGAACTTTATGAAAGCGGTGGAGATGATATCTCTCAAATTATAAGTGAAAAGCAAGATCTTGTTGAATTTTGTATAAATAAAATAATTGATCAAGATGACACAAAAAAAACTTTTCAAGAGTTTAAAAAGATTTCAAACTTTTTGAGTCCATTGGAAAGAGATATATCTATTGGATATTTAAGTAAAAAAATAGGTATAACCAAAGAGGTTCTAATCAGTGAATTAAATTATCAGAAAGATAAAGAACCATTATCTCAAGTTGAAAATTCTTCAAGCCAAATTAAACACATTGAAACATTCAAAGATATCTTAGTTGCTGAAATAATAAAGCAAGACTTTAGTGTCGATGAGGATGTTGAATTTCTTGTTAATTTAAATTCTGATTTCAGGAAGTCAGTTGAGGACCTTAAAGCGAATAGAAAGAGTGATGAATTCGACAAATATGAAAATATATCTTATTCTGACAATCAACTTAAAGAGTCTATAGCTAGGCTTTATATTTATTACTCCGACTTAAAAATCAATAAACTAATTCAAGAAATGGATGAGACTAACGATTTGTCCTTGTTGGAAGATTTAGAAGACTTAAAAAAGAAAATAGAATTTTATCAGAATACTCTTTAATACATACTATTATTAATTTGCTATCCGAGGTAGCTCAATTGGCAGAGCAGCGGACTGTTAATCCGTTGGTTGTGGGTTCAAGTCCCACCCTCGGAGCAAAATTTTCTAATTATCTATCAATAACTAGTCTATAATTACTTTTGAATAGGAGGAATATGTCAGAAGCTTTAGATTTTGTAAAGCAAAATGCGGAAGGTAAAGACTTAAGTGTTTTACCAGGATCAATTAAATGGGTTGTAGATTCTCAAATAGTATTTATGAATCCTGATAATGGTGAGATTACTGATGATGACGTTGAAGCAGCATGCACAATTACAACAGATATGGAAACTTTTAAAGGGATGTACGATAAATCTGTAAGCCCTCAAGCAGCTTTCATGACTGGTAAATTAAAAGTAGAGGGTGATATGGGGATTGCTCTCAAACTACAATCAGTAATTAATTAACTTTTGGGCCTGTAGCTCAGTTGGTTAGAGCAACGGACTCATAATCCGTCGGTCGCAGGTTCGAGTCCTGCCGGGCCCACAGTGAGTAAAAATACAATTATGAGTCGGATAAATTCTCGTCTAATTGGATCGATTTTTGCAATAACTTTATTAATACCTTCAAATTTTGGCTTAAATTTTTTTGGGGTTAATTTTGAAGACATTCCCTTAATTGCAATTTTTGTTGTTTTATTGACAAATAGATTAAGGAATCTTAATTTTGATAGGTTTGATAAAGCATTCATATCATTTTTCATAATTTTCGTTTTATATACAACTTTCTTAACGGACGAAATAAATTTGTTAAACCAAACAAATTTAAGATTTTACTTTTATTTTGTGCTTTCTTATCTTTGCATTGAATTTGTAAGAAAAAATAATGACAACATTATTGAAATTTTTGAACCTCTATCACTAGTTATGATTGGCAATTTTGTACTAGTTATTTTCCAAATTGAACTCCCCGGAACCATTGATGGCTGGATTAGTAATAATACTGATAGTACCAATCCATTTACATCTGGAAGACTTGGAGGGTTTCAAGGTGGTGGGCCAAATGTAATAGGTATCATATGTGCAATAGCTTCATTAATTTGCCTCTACAAAATCTCACTAAGTAATAACTTTAAAAATTATTTATTTGAAAATAAATCAAATACTCTTTTTCTAATAATTTCATTATTAAATCTCTACTTAACATTCTCAAGAGGCTCATATCTAGCTTTTGTTGTGGGGATGTTTGTAATTCTTTCATTTACCAACTCAATTGAAAAAAAAGTAAAAATATATTTTACAGTTGGTACATTAGCAATTGGATTAGCTGTAATTTTTTTATTTCCATCCATATTTCTTAAACAGTCAAATAGGGGATATTTAAATTCTATTGGTTTAATTAATATTGAAATTTTAAACGGTACGGGGGGTGGCAACTATATAAAGGAGGTTTATAAAGATTATCTTATAACGTTAGATGATGAAATATTAATGGATAAATTTAATATTAAATATTCAGCAAATCAAAAAGAGGATGTGAATAAATTAATTGATAACAGCAGTGAGGAGCCAGCTGGGGGATATCTAAAAATGAAATTTGATTATAGAGACAACATACTTCCTAGGTCAATTGTTTCATTCTTCTTTTCAAATAACGGCAATGACTGGAAACAAATTGGTTCCAATCATACAAGTGGTGTAGTCATTGATCTAATTGATAATAATTCGTTTTTTGAAGTTGGTGGCTGGGCTGATGGTCAATCTCCTGGAGGATCGTATTTAGATGGCTATATAAATGATCTAACAATTGAGGTAGATGATAAAGCTTATAGTTATAGCTTTAGAGAAAGTAATAGGGACAAAAATTATTTTATATTTTTACCAGCTTCAAGTGATTATTACGACAACAGGAATGATGGAAAAATTGTTTACAAGAATAATGGGTTGAAGTTAAAAAGGCCACGAAGTTACTGGATTGCTATTCCCAATGAAACAACATTATCTGGAAAAGATTTTGAAATAATCATAAATTTAGATTTGGACAATATTCCAAAAGGAAACGAAACTTTATTTAGTCAAAGTTCAATTTTAAAAATTAATGAAAAAGAAAATAATCAATCATGGAAATGGTCAATTGTAGATGGAAAAATGTACTTTTTTTGGGTTGAAGATATACAAAGTGGTTATTCAAACTTTTTAGGTGGTCAGAGTCTAAGATCAGGTCAACTGATTGCAGATAACGGCAAATTTAATACAATCATCTCAGAATTCTCACTTTCACAGTTCGACGAAATTACAACATCACATAATGGTTTTTTAACCATGGCAGTTGAATATGGTTTAGTCATTGTTTTATTAATTGTGTTATTAATTTTTTATTCGATATTTAAAAATTTTAAAAGCTCTAACGCTATCGAATTAGCAATATTGTTAATGTTGATTACACAAAATTTAACAAATGATTTAATTTATGCTCCAGATGTAGCAATATATTTTTGGCTCATACCAATCTATTTCTTTGAAAAAACTTTAAGAATCAATAATTGAGTTCTTATTCAAAAAGTCTTCAATAGTTTCGCTTAAAACTAGAACTTGTCTTCCATCACTCAAAGTTAAATAGTTTACTGGTGTAGTTAATTTTTTTACATTACTTAGCTCGATGTTCCTAAATGTCCACAAGATATCAACAGCTCTATTTATTGTTAAATTTTCATCAATAACGAAAGCATTCTCTAAAGCATTTATAAACCCGTAGAGTTCGTTTATTGATTCAAAATTTCTTAATTCATTTATCAGTTGCATCACTACGTATTGCTGTCTTTCAATTCTTGATAAATCACTAACGCCAGGCATAGGTCTCCAATTCGAAATATCATTTCCGTCTTTATCAATAATTTTTTCACCTACTAGGACTTCTGTTGATCTTGAAACAACCCAATTTAAGGTTGTCAATCCATTTACCGTTTGACATCCTTTTTGTAATTCAAAACTAAATCCCTCTCTTTGAGTCTCATTAACACAGACTTCTATACCCTCTACGGAGTCAATAATTTCTTCAAAACCCTCAAAATCAAAACTAGCGAAATGATCTACTCTTATTCCAGATATACTGTAAATGGCAGCAGCTAAATTTTCCGCCCTTCCACCACACTCATTTTTTGAATATGCCGCATTTATTCTTTCTAAATTATTTGTGCAATTGTTTTCTATTAATAAATCTCTAGGAAATGATAAAAGTGTGATTTCATTTGTTCCTTTTTCAACGAGACCCAGAATTATTACATCAGCTCTTTTACCTTCAATTTCACCTCGTGTTTCGGCAATTTTTTCTGATCTTTCATCTGATCCAATAAGTAAATATGTATCAAAACTATCAATTTCTTTTTCAAAATTGTTGTACAACAACATATCTTCAATTTGAGACTTATCTTCAATTGAAATAATTAGTTCGTCTCCTAAATTTGTAAATGATTCATCTACAGATGCTTCATTAATCTCAGCTTCTGAAATTGTTGTTGTTGTAACACCCTCAATAATGTCATCAATTACATCTTGACTAAATTCCTCAGTTTCTAGATTCGGTAAAAAAACCAAAATAACGATCCCTGCAATTCCTAGTAATCCAAGAAGAAGATAAGTATATTTATTTAAAATATTCATTTGATACCAAATTACATAATATAACTGTGTATTCTTTAATTGTGAAAAATATGAAATGTGTGATTGCAGCTGGGGGTTTGGGAACTAGGCTTCAAAATTTTAGAGACAATAAATCTACCAAAATTTTATTAGAAGTAAATGGAACCCCAATGATAAACCATCAAATACAACAATTAAATAATTGGGGGTTTGAAAATTTTGTAATTATTACAAATCCTGAATACTCTTCTCTGATTCAAGATGTTGTAATGAGATCTTTTTCAAATTTTGATATTGGATTTTCAATTCAAGATGAACCAAAGGGTATTTCTCATGCTCTACAACAGGCAGAAAATTTGGTAAAAAATGAGAAATTATTATTTGTGTTAGGTGATAATTTTTTTGAGAATAATCCTCTTGAAGGATTTAATTTAAATGAATTCCAATCTGGTGCTTTTATCTTTACAAAAATGGTTGAAAATCCTCAAGAATTTGGAGTAGCCCAAATGGATCAAAATGGAAATGTAATATCTATTGAAGAAAAACCAGACATGCCAAAATCAAATGATGCAGTAGTTGGTGCTTATATGTTTGATGAATCTGTCTTTGAAAAGATTTCTAAACTCCAACCATCAAAAAGAGGCGAATATGAAATAACTGATTTATGCAATTTATATGTCAATGAAAAAAACTGTAAAAATTTTTCAATTGATGGTTGGTGGATTGATGCTGGAACTCCTGAAAGAATAATAGAACTAGAACAAAAACTAAGTTAATACCTTCAATTTTATTGATATAAAATATGCCAAAAAATAAAGAATAAACAAAGCTCCAATGATTACATACGATATTAGTGTTGGTGTAAAGATTGAGAGATAGATTAATCCAAAAGTTCCAAAACTATAACCTATAAATATTGTAAGAACCTTTTCTTCAGAAAATCCTTTTGCAAGTAATCTATGTGATATATGGTCTGTTCCACCAATAGTAGGGGATTTTCCAATACTAATTCTGTAAGTTACTACAACAAGAAAATCAATAAGAGGAACAGAAAAAATCAACAATATTGGGCTGAGTGTAGATGAATAAATGGTAATATTTTCTGGAAGCCAGTTATATAAAATACTCATAAATCCTAAGCAAAATCCGATAAATAAACTACCAGAATCTCCAAAATATAATTTTGCTGGTGGGAAATTGAAAAATAAAAAGCCTCCAATTGCACAAAGTAAAAGAATTGAAATATCTGTTAACTTATATTGGTTTAAATAATTTGTTAAGACTGCAATCTGAATGCAAATAGCTGAGGATACAACTACGGCAAGTCCATCCATATTATCTATAAAATTTATAGCATTCATTATCAACATAATCCAAATTGTTGAAACTATATAATTTAAAGAATTATTAAATTCTATTCCAATCAGCGATTCAAAATTTATAAAAATATTCAGGTTATATAGAGGTATGTAGACAATGATTATTTGAAAAATAAACTTGATATACCATTTAAAATTATATAAATCGTCAAGCAAGCCAACAATTGAAATTGCTACTGCAAAAAAACCAATATATAAGAAATTACTTTCTGCTTGCCCTAGAAGTCTTGTAGATATCAAAAATGCAATTGAACATGCAATACCTCCAAATGGTGGAACGTATTTGGAAGAAAGTCTTTCTTCATTTTTTCTTTTGCTTGGTACGAAGTTTTTTGATCTTTGAAGAGTTATCCAATTAAAGAGTATGGATAATAAAAGTGTTGCTATTGCAGCACTTGTTATTGAGACTTGAAAGTTAGACAAATTCACTTTTGTAGCTCTCGATCTCTCCTCTTAAATATTGATAAATTTTATTATATGCAGCTGCAATTTTGATAGATGTATAGTTTTCATTAATTAATTTTCTATTGAAATCAGCACCATTTCCAAAAAATTCATTTTGTGTACTATCTAAAAAAACATCATGATTAATTATTTCATCAAGATTTCTTTTAAATTCTTGTATGTTGTTGTCATTTACAAAGAAAGAATTATTAAATTTTGAGCTCAGCTCAGTTGTCCCTGGAATATTATTTGATATACATATCAATCCTATGTACAACGACTCTAAAAGTATTCTTGAAGATCCCTCATACTTTGACATAACGAGATTTATATCGTAATTGTGAAGCTCTTTACTTATATCAATATGTCCTAAATAATTTATAGATTTATTATTTTTAATTTCATCTAGCTGAGATTTACTTAATGAGTCTGGATTTCCTTTGTCAATATCTCCAGCTAGATAGAATTCAAAATCAGAATCTTTCATTAAATTAGCTAGCTCAAGATATTCAAATACACCTTTGTCATTAATCAACCTTGTGGCCATGATTATTTTTAAATTTGAATTTCGATATTCTTTTTTTATCTTAAATTCCTTCACAGATATTCCAGAAGTTGGAATAATGTAAGATTCACCTATATATTTTGAATAATTATTAAATGTTTTTTGATCTACATTGTTCTGATACATCAAAAAATCAAAATTTTTATTTATCAGGTGTGTAATAAAAAAGCTTAACAATATTTTTAAAATCTTCGCTTTAAAGTTGTTGCTAAATAGATATCCTAAACCAGTAATAGTCAATATATTTTTAGTTTTATTATTTCTAAAAAGGTTTGCAAAAGCAAAAAGCAACCCAGATTTTAAAGTATAAACGTGTACAATATCGTCATAATTAAGAGACTTTGTGATTTTTCTAAGACTTCTAATTCCCGAAATGTCAAAAATTTTATTTCTATTTAGGTTCCAATCAACTGTTTTATGATAATAATTTTCAAGTTCTATTTTATTTCCATCAATTGGGCAAATTGCCATAAATTTTGAGTCATCAATATTTGAAACAATGTCTTTTCTTGATTGAGTTAGTATCCAATCCCAATGTGCTAAATAAACAATCATTAATAACATTTTAAGTGTTAAAATTGTTAACATTGCATAATATGAACATTGTCATAATAGGTACAGGATATGTAGGCTTAGTCACTGGAGTAGGATTGGCAAGTCGTGGCAACATCATTAATTTTATTGATTTGGATGAGAATAAAATTAAAGATCTATCCAGTAAAAAAATTACCTTTTACGAGCCTGGACTTGAAGAATATTTCAATGATGATGAAACATTTAAAAGAATGTCTTTCTCTTCAGATTATGCAAGCATTGAATGGGATAAAATAGATATTGTTTTTGTCTGCGTTCAAACACCAAACAATATTGAAACAAATTCTGTAGATACAAAGTTTTTAGAATCTGCCATTAAAGAAATAAATAATGTAAATAATAATGACTTAGTAATAACTGTAAAATCGACAATTCCTCCATACGAGATAGAAAAGGTTTGTGAGAAAGTTGGAATGGATTCAAGTAAATTAACGTTTAATCCAGAATTCTTGAGAGAGGGTACAGCTGTTGAAGATTTCTTTAAGCCAGATAGGATTGTTCTTGGTGGGACTGACAGTGAAAAACTTACCAAATTAAAAGAACTTTATAGTGGCTTTGACTGTGAGATTATTATAACTGATTCAATTAGCTCTCAATTGATTAAATATCTTGCAAACACATATCTTCCACTCAGATTATCTTTTGTGAATGAAGCAACAAGGTTAATAGAATACTCCGGGGGAAATTTAGATGATGTTTTAAAAGGTGTTGGCCTAGACAAAAGAATTGGACAGCATTATTTTAGACCCTCACCTTCATGGGGTGGTTCATGTTTTCCAAAAGACCTTGTAGAAGTAAATAATTTTTATGATAATGACAAATTAAATCTTCCACTTATTTCAAATATTATAAATTCAAACGATATTCATGCTATTTGGACTTCAGAAAATATTAAAGAACTTTATGAAACGAAAAAACTAGAAGGAGTAGTTCTTATTGGCGCAGCATTCAAAGAAGACACAGATGATTTAAGAAACTCACCAACGACAGAAATATTTAAAAATCTTAAAAGTTCAATTGAAAATGTGGTTATTTTTGATGAAATAATAAATAGTGAAGACATAGTTAAGTTTGATTATCTTGAAAATCTGAATTCTCCTCATCTATTTGTTTTAATGTACCCAGTCAAAGAGTTAACACTTGATAAGTTAAATAGAATCATTGAAGATTCTAATTCTAAAACTTATATTCCATGGTCACTATGAATATTGTAATTACTGGTGGTTCGGGATTTGTAGGATCTTATCTATGTGAAAACCTAATTAATGATGGACATAAAATTATCGTTATAGACAATTTACTGACAGGTTCCACTGAAAATATAAATAATTTAATGGAAAATAAAAATTTTTCGTTTATTGAGCATGATGTTCAAAATCATATAGAAATAGAAGATAAGGTTGATTATGTTTTACATTTTGCCAGTGCAGCTTCACCAAAAGCATATACCGAACATCCAGTCAATACTCTCAAAGCTGGAAGTGTAGGCACAATAAATACATTGGGTTTGGCTAAAAAACATAGTGCAGAATACTTACTCGCATCAACCTCTGAAGTTTATGGAGATCCATTGATCAGTCCTCAGAACGAAGAATATTGGGGTAATGTGAATCCAAATGGTGAGAGAAGTATGTATGATGAAGCAAAGAGATTTGCAGAGGCAGCAGTTGCAACTTATTCAAGGTCCTATGGTCTTAAAACTAAAATTGTAAGAATTTTTAATACATATGGTCCAAGAATGCAATTAAATGATGGAAGAGTAGTAACAAATTTTATTGTACAAGCACTAAGAAATGAAAATATAACGATATATGGAGATGGTACACAAACAAGAAGTTTTTCATACGTAGAAGATACTGTTGCAGGAATTATCTCCTTAATGAACTCAACTGAATATGATGTTTTCAATATCGGTAATCCGAATGAAATGACAGTTGGAAAATTAGCAGAAAAGATTATTGAATTAACAGATTCAACGTCTGAAATAAAATATTTAGAACTTCCAAATGATGATCCAAAGCAGCGTAAGCCTGATATCACAAAAGCTAAAACAAAGTTAAATTGGGGGCCAAAAGTAAATCTTGATGAAGGATTAGCAAAAACTATTACATGGGTCGAAGAACAATTATCTAAATAATTGTTAGAACTCTATCTACAAGGTTATTAACAGACTGCTTTTTTAATTTTGATTGTGAAAAATTAATAATTTTATTGATTTCATCAATTTTTAAATTGCCAATTTCAGTAATTTTTTTTGATAAGCTTTCAGGCGTTCCATCAAATTTAAATTTATCTCGATATTCTTCTGGTAAAAGATCGTCATAGTCTGAATTAGAATAAAAATTAACAAGTCCATGTGACATTGTTTCAAGAACAGATTTATCATAAAAGCCTTCTTCCGTATTGTTAATGTGAAAACTAAAATCAGAAATTTCATTTATTAAATTTTTATGAGGCATACTTCCCAAAAAACTTATATTTTCATGTGAAGCATATTTTAATTTAAGGTTTTGATAATATATTTCATCTTCAGATGATAGAGGTCCTCCAATAACTGATAATTTATGACTAGATCCTTTTTCGCTATTGAGAAACCCTGATATGGATTCGTCAATTTTCTTTGATTTAGAAATTCTTGATATGATTACAAAATTTTTTTCATCGAAACTATTAATTTTTCTGAAAAACTCATCGAATTTAATTGCATGGCCAATAACGTGTAATTTTCTTTTATTGTTGAAAAATCTTTTGTACGGAAATGAATTTTTTGATGCTGTTATTATCTTGTTAGAATAAATCGATGCTTTTAGTAAAAATATTTTTTTTACGAAATCAGTAGGACCTTTATGTGTGTACCAAAATATTGATTTAATTTTTCTTATTTTAAGTATTGGTGAGGAGATTATCACCATTAATGACGACATATGAGACAAGCAGAATTCATATTTATTTGATTTTGTTAGCTTATTGATTAATTTATAAAGATTAATTATTTTTGAAATTCTTCCAAGTTCATTATCTACTGAGGAAACAACTACATTTTTTTCTAGTTCATCATCACTTCCTTTACTTAAGCTAATGACATGAACTTCATCAAATTTTTTTGCAAATGCATTTAACCAAGATATTGCAAATCCCAGAGATGTATTTTTGGAATCAGTAGATATATTCAATACAAGCACTTTTTTCATTAATATTCTTCCTCAAGTAGTCTTGTAAAAAGATTTTTATAAAGATTAAAAGAATTTGTTAAGTTATATTTTTCATTAATAAAATCTTTACCTCTTTCACCTTTTTTATTTGCAATATTTTTTTCGCCAATAATCTCACTAATCTTTGATTTAATATTATTTTTAGATACGGGTAAATCTAATATATATCCTCTATCTTCATTTCCCAATATTTCTTTACATTCTCCGACAGGGGTACACAGAACTGGAATTCCATAACTCATGGCCTCAAGTAAGGAATGTGGCAATCCCTCATAATTCGATGCTTGGATGTAAATATCACTTTTCAAAAAAATATGATTAATGTCATCACTATTTAGTTTCCCATGAAAAATAATATTATCTTTGTTATTTGATTCTAATGAAATTTTTTGAAGTTGATCTAGCTCAGGCCCATCTCCGATAATATTTAAATAAATTAATGGATTATTTAAATCTGATATTGCTCTAATTATTTTTTTAATATTTTTATGCGATACCAGCCTGGATACAATAGTTATATTAATTTGATCATTTGTAAATATATTTGTATTTTCCTCAGGTATAAATACACCATTATTTATGATCTCAATTTTGTTTTTAAATCCTAAATTTAGAATAAAATTTTTTAGGTGTTTAGATGGTGTTACTACAATATTAGATTTTTTAATGCTAAAGCTTCGCACCTTCTTTTGGAGCGATATTGAAAACCCATAATTTTTAACTTGAAATTCATCAAAGCTTTCTGATATCTTTGCTTTGCTGTATGCTCTTTCCCAGACAGGGTCACCAACAATTTTTCTTATTATCTTTTTTTTCAAAAAAATATTGGCAATTGTGGTTTCTGTACCAAGACCATTTACAAATATTAAGTCTTTATTCTTCCCCAATTTATAAATAGTAAAAATTGTTTTTAACCAACGGTATATTATTGGTAAGTTTCTATCAATTCGATTCACACTAAAATCATCGTTTATATTTGAATTTTTATTATCAGACAAAGTTAAGATTTCAATTTCATAATTAAGTTCATCTTGAAAATATTTTGCAATTTTTGGAACAAAAGTTGCAGGTCCACCAATATCTGGAGGAAATATTCCTACAGTCACTAATACCCTCATAATTTAATTAATCTTGTCTTTTAAATTCCACAATTTCTTTAATCATTGTTTGGATATCGTACCCCGGTTTAATTCCGGTTGCTTTAACAATTTTATCTATATTCGGTGTGCGCCTTGTAGGATCTTCAAACTTATCACCAAACACATCTTTATGACTTAAAAACTTAATTTTTGAATTTGAATTCGATGTATCAATTATTAGTTGAGCTAAGTTCTTTATCGATATTTCTTCGGTTTGACCAATGTTATATATTTCTCCAAAACTTTTTAACTCAGCTAGTTTCACAAAGTAATCAATCACATCTCCAACCCAGGTAAATGATCTCGTTTGAGATCCGTCACCATGGATAACTAAATCCTCGTCTTTTAATGCAGATTCCACAAATCTTGGTACAACCATTCCATAATCAGAAACCTGATTTGGACCTATCGTATTGAAGAGCCTCACTATTATTGGTCTAAGATTACCAGCTTCAAATTCAGATAGAGCTAAGAATTCATCAATCATTTTTGATACAGCGTATGACCATCTAAGTTTTGTCGTAGGCCCAATCAAACTCTTTGTTTCTTCATCCCAACTTTCTTCTTTAGAGGTTCCATAAATCTCTGAAGTAGAAGTTATTAACACAGGTATGTTGTTTTCTTTGCACGCTTCAAAGACAATATGGGTTCCTTGAATATTAGTTAATAATGAATCACTCAAATTATCCATTATGTATTGAACGCCTACGCCAGCTGCTAGATGAAAGCAAAAATCATACCCCTTAAATTGACTTTCTAAATCATTAATATCCTCAAGTTTTGATTCAACGAGATGTACTTTTGAGGAATCATGAAGGTTTTCCTTCTTTCCGGTTGAAAAATCATCAATTACAAGTATTTCTTCAGCACCATCCTTTAATAACCTTTCTACAAGGTTCGAACCAATGAAACCTGCACCTCCAGTGACGATTACTTTATTCATTGACATATACCAGATCTTTCAGATAGTCTTCATTTTCTTTATACCATGAAACTGTTTTTTCAATACCCTCCTGTATTTTAGTTGTCGGCTCCCATCCAATTGCTTCATTTATTCTATCTAAATTTGGACGAACCACGTCAGGATCTTTATATGCACGTTCTAAGTTTTCAATATTTGCATTTTTTCCTGAAAATTCCTCAATTAATTTTATAACTTCGTTTAGTGAAACTGTAATATTTGATCCAACATTGAAAGTATGTGAGTTTTCTAAACCCGACATTCTTCTGAGTGCATCGACAACATCTTTTATATATGTAAAAGATCTTTGCTGTTCTCCATTCCCAAAAACTTTTACTTTTTCTTCATTTATTATCCAATGAATAAATCTTAAAATCGACATATCAGGCCTTCCATAGGGTCCATATACTGTAAAAAATCTAGAAATTATTAAGTTTGTATTTGTGTCTTCAAGAATTATTTTTGATAAAGATTCCCCAGACAATTTTGTACTTGCATAAACAGAAGGGGGTTTTATTTTTTCATCTTTCTCTTCAACCATTAAATTTTCACCACTGTCCCCATAAATTGATGATGTTGATGCAAGAATTAATTCAGGAATCTCTATTTCTTTACAGAAATTAGCAACATTCGCAGTTGCGTATGTATTATCCTCTATGTAGCTTTGTGGATCTAAAAAACTTTGTCTTACTCCTGCTCTTGCTGCCATGTGATAGATTGTCGATATATCATATTTCTTTATTTCGTTAAGACTATCCTCTTGACTTAAATTGTTATTAAAAAATGTAAAGTTATTATTTTTATCCAATTTTTCAAGTCTTTTTTGCTTTAGATTGACATCATATGCTGAATTTAAAGAATCAATACCTATTACTTGTTTATCTGCCTCTAATAGAGAATTTGATAGATGAAAACCAATAAAGCCGGAACAGCCTGTAACTACTACTTTTTTATCCACTTAATACATGCTAACAAAACTAATTATTATTCTTTAAAAAGATTTAAATACTATTTATAAGTATTTATTGGTTAATATCTTAAATGATGGGGATTAAAAATAAATAGGCTTAAAAGTTTTTCGCCTTTATACGTTTTATTTTTCATTTCATTAATTCCTCACTTCGACATTATTCCAGGATTTGTTCATACCGATGACTTACCAATTTTATTATTTTTTTCATTAGCAATGTATCTTCTTTTTAATATTGAAAATGTCTCCTTAAAAATTGAAAATTACATGTATTTTGTATTTTTTATTTTTTATCTAATAATTCAAAATTTTTTTGTGAATGGCGTATTATTTCATTCTGAAATCCTGCGATTTGGATTTTATCTTTTTTTATTTATATTTATATCACTTATAGGTGAAAAAAATTATATAAACACTTTTCCTTTCTATATATTTCTGTTTTTAAGTTCGTTTTCAATTCTTTCATATTTATTCTCGATAAATCTTGGCAAAGACATCTATCAGACTTGGAATATAGGAATTAATTTAAGTGATATTGAATATATCAAAGGAAGAACAAATGGATTTCAGGCGGGGGGGCCAAACAGTTTTGCTGATTTGATTACTGTAACAGGAATATATTCAATGTTCAGGATGGAAAGTAGTTATTTACGTGTAATAATTCCATTCTCAATTGTTGGATGTTTCTTTACATATTCACGGTTTTCTCTAATTGTTTTGGTTTTATTTATATTATTTAGAATCATGCTTCAAGATAAAAAACTAAATACTATTTTATTATTAATTGGCTCTTTATTGATATGTGTAAATTTTGGTTTAATAGATAGATTCATTCAAGATGATAACAGCGGTATCCAAGATAGAGTTGAAATGCAATCAGGAACATTACAATATGTTTCAGAAGATTCAATTATCAATAATATTTTTGGAAGAGGGTATGATAATTTCGTAATAAAAGGAAATGAGGTACTCGATTCCAAAAACTTTGATGATAATCCTTTTTCTTATGGTCCTCACAATTCATATTTATTCATACTTTTAAATTACGGGATTGTGGGCCTGTTTTTGTACGGATTAATTTTTAAGGATCTTATATTAAGTCTTTTTAAATTAAGAGATTTAACAAACTACTCACCAAATCTTATGGCAATTATGGCATTTCTGTTATTGAGTTTATCAAGTGATTTATTACAAAATCACTCTGTATCTTGGTTTTTTTACTTTAGCTACTTTCTGTATCTTAATGAAAAGGAGAATTCTACATTTTGAAATACTGTTTTATTAGAAAACTCAAACATATACTATATTTAAGATGAAAATTTTAGTTGTAGGTGGTGCCGGATATGTTGGAGGAGGAATCGTTGATAAGCTTTCTCAGGAACATGAAGTTACTGTTTACGATTCATTGATTTATGAAACATCTTATCGAAAAAAAGTAAATTTTATTCTTGGAGACATAAGGGATACAACAAAATTAAATGGTATTTTAAATAACTTTGATGTTGTTGTTTGGCTTGCAGCGTTAGTTGGTGATGGTGCGTGTACCATTAATCCAGACCTAACCTTTGAAATTAATTCTGAAAGTGTGAAAAATCTTGTTGAAAATTATGATAAAAGAATAATATTTTTGTCGACTTGTTCGGTATATGGGGCTCAAGATGGAGTTTTAACAGAGGCTTCCGATACAAATCCATTATCTGAATACGCATCATCTAAATTAAAAGCAGAAGAATATTTGCAAAATGCAAATGCGTTAATTTTTAGGCTTGGAACTTTATTTGGGATAAGTGATGAATTCTCAAGAGTACGTCTTGATTTAGTAGTAAATGTTCTTACAGCAAAAGCACTTATAGATAAAAAAATTAGTGTTTATGGCGGTGAGCAATGGAGGCCCCTACTTCATGTAAATGACGTTTCAAATGCAATAAGTCACTGTCTAAACACTGATGCAAGTGGTATTTACAATCTTCATCATAAGAACTATAGAATCATCGATATAGCAAGAGAGATAGAAAATAAAGTAAAAGATGTTGAAGTAGAAGTGACTCCCATGAGCTTTGAGGATGCTAGAAACTATCAAGTATCAAGTCAAAAATTATTGGATGAAACAGGATTTGAAGCTTCAATAGAGCTTATCAATGGAGTTAATGAAATATATGATTTAATTTTTCACAACAGGATTAAGGACATAACAGATCCTAGGTATTCAAATCAGAACTTTTTGCAGAAGTTTGGTGTATCTTGAACCTAGAAAGATATGAAAGAGGGTTTTCTGAAGACCACAGAGGAAATGTTGAGTTTTTTAATGAATTAAACCTTAGTGATTACAAGAGATTTTATACAGTAACAAATCCAAAAATAGGAACTGTGAGAGCATGGCACGGTCATAAAAATGAAAAAAAACTTATCAAAGTATTATCAGGCAAGTTTTTGGTCGGTGTAATAAAAATAGATGATTGGGAAAATCCAGATAAGACAATTGTTCCAGAAATGGTCGAAATGGATATAAATTCAGACTTATTATCCATTCCAGAGGGTTATGCAAATGGAGCCATGAACCTTGAAGAAAATAGTAAAATAATGTATTTTTCTTCTTCAACTCTAGAAGACTCTCTAAATGATGATTACAGATTTGATTCAAAATATTGGGATCCTTGGACAAGCAATGGAGGTGAACTGTTTGAGTAACCTTCTTATACTTGGCTCAACAGGTATGTTAGGAAAAATGGTTTCTTTGGTTTTTTCTGATTTCTCCAAAGATAATCTTTTTTTTACATCACGTTCTGAAAATAAATTTATAAGTGAATTGAACGGTGAAAAGATTAACTTTGATCCTACCAAAGATAACTTTGATGATTTATGTAAATTAACAAATCCTAGTTTTGTCATAAATTGTATAGGAGCAATAAAGCCAACCATCTCGGAAACAAAAGAATCAATTAGCAATGCAATATCTATAAACTCCTTTTTTCCATTAACAATTGCGAAAGCAAGTTTGGATTTTAATTTCAGCTACATTCAAATTGGAACAGATTGTGTATTTTCTGGATTAGAAGGAGAATATATTGAAACATCTATGACAGATGCCACAGATGTGTATGGTAAAACCAAAATTGTTGGAGAGGTTTCTAGTAATAATAAAACCTTGCTGCGTTCGAGTATTGTTGGACCTGAAACTGGGAGTGGAAGGTCACTTCTTAACTGGTTTTTAAGGACAGATGAATCAGAAGTTAACGGATTTACAGATCATGTATGGAATGGCATAACAACATTAAACTTTGCAAAAATTGTATTAGGTATTACAAAGAAAGAACAAACTCAAATTAAATTGCAACACCTAGTGCCAAGTAACAAAGTTAACAAGTATGAGCTGTTAAATCTTTTTAAAGAATATTTCACAAAAGATATAGAAATAAATAATGTTTTATCAGACAACAAAGTTGATAGAACATTAAAGACATTGGATTCAAAAGCTAACCAAGAACTTTGGGCATTAGGTGGGTACAAAGAAATTCCATCTATAAGAGACAATATATCTGAATTAGCTGAATATGAAGGAACTAAAAAGATATTGGAATTTGTATGAAAGACCTTGGAATCATTCTAGGAATTAGACCTGATGTTATAAGGGCAAGTAAAATTATCAGACTTTTGTCTGAAAATAAAAATATAACTTATGATTTCATATGGTCTGGCCAGCATTATTCCGAGAATATGAAAGATGTTTTCTTTAAACAACTTAATGTTCCAAAACCTGATGTTGAATTTGAAATAGATACTACTAACGATGCATCAACAGTTTCTTCAGTAATTAAAAATACATTCAATCACTTAGAAAACAATAAGTATCAAGCTGTTGTTTTTCTTGGTGATACAAATACGGTCATGGGTAGTATTGGAGCAGCACAGCACAATATCCCAATTGTTCATATTGAAGGATGTATGCGTTCATACGATTGGAGAATGCCTGAAGAAAAATACAGAAAAACTATAGATCACTTGTCAGACAGGATATATGCTTATCTTGATTCATACAAGACGCAAGGTCTAAATGAGGGAATTTCTGAAGATATAATAAAAGTAACTGGGAACCCCATAGTTGATATTATTCAAGAAAATCAAAATATTTTTGATTCGGGACATGAAAGCTTAGAAAATAATGTTTTAAATTTTATTGGAAAAAACGAATTCTTATTAGCAACATCTCATAGGAGAGAGAATATATTAAACAACGATTCTCTTAAAAATATTGTAAATCTATTTAATTCTTCTGATATGAAAATAGTATTTCCTGCAGGATACAAAACTCAAGAAATGCTTAAATCATATGATCTAAAACTCAATTCGAACGTTTTGATGATTGACCCCTTAGGATATCTTGAATTTATGTATCTTCTTAAGAACTCAACCTTTGTAATGAGTGACTCAGGTACAGTAGTTGAAGAGGCATGCATTATGAATGTACCTTCTATTCAAATGAGATACTCAACAGAGCGTCCAGAGGTATATGATGTTAACGCTTCTATAAAATTTGATCCATCTGATAAGATAAGTGACTTTCAAAGTTACTTAGATAAGGCTATGAAGTTGGTTGATACAAAATGGGCTCAACCATTCGGTGATGGGAAAGCATCTGATAATATTGTTGACGACCTTGTAGAATTATCAGAATCAAACAGTTTTCATAAACACAATAAAGAAAATTATCCATTTGATATTTCAAATTCATTTAAAGAATGAAAAAAATTTTATTTCACTCTTTAACAATACCTCCAGATAACGTCTCAACAGGAATGTTAGTTGCTGAAATTGCAGATGGATTTAAAGAGCTTGGTGTTGATGTTGAGATATTGGCAAGCTCACCACAATACAATATCGAAAATAGTAAGAATCTAACTTCAGATAAATATTACACATCATCATATAAAGACATAAACATAACACATATAAGTTCAGCAAGCAGGAGTTTTAACAAAGCAACTAGGTTTTTTCAATGGATAATGTTTCACTATCAAACAATTAAATTTTTATCTAAGAACAAAAAAAATTACTCTCATATTTTTATATTTAGTTATCCACCAACTATGAACTTAGTTGTAATTTATATAAAGAAATTTCTAAAGATTAAAGTTACATACTCATGCTGGGAACTTTATCCTGAAATCGCTAACAAAACATTGAAAACAAATTCTGGAATTTTATTTAACATTTTTAAAAAAATCGATACATACGCCATGAAACTTGCTGACAATTTGGTTGTAAACTCATCAGAATTAAAAGCATTTCTTATTAACAATCGTGGATTAAAAGATAAAGACATAAAATCAATTTATCACTTTTCTCCCTATGAAATATCAAATGAAAATCCAAATCTAGATAAAAAAACAATTTTGTATGCCGGTAATATGGGTAAACCCCAAAATATTAAAAGATTTATCGATACGTTTAATTCTATTGAAGAGAAGAATTGGAAATTAAAATTTTTTGGAGCAGGTGAAGAATTTGATTCTATTAAAGATTTAGAAAGTGATCAATTAAATGTTTTTGAGCATTTACCAAGAAACGAATTATACGATAAAACGAAAGAGATTCCTGTTGGACTTATTTCGTTAGACAAAGAAATTACAGTAGAAGGTTTTCCTGGTAAAACTTTTGACTATCTTTCAATGAATAAAATTTTATTGTGTTTTGCTAACAGTGATTCTGCTGTTTCAAAGTTTATAGAGAAATATGAATTAGGTTTTACCATTGATCCATATGATGAGACTTCGATGAAAAAAATATTTGATAAACTTAATGATCAATCACTACTTTTGAAATATCAAAAAAATATAAACAATCTAAATAAAAATATTTTAAATAAATCAAAGGTAGTTGAGGACTATTACTCCTTAATCTAATTTGCCCCTTTTCTTGATATAACAGAGATAATTGTTTGAAATAGTATTTTGAAATCAAGGAAAATGTTGTATCTTTCAACATATTCAATATCCCAATAAAGCCTCTCTTGTAGGCTTAAATCTAATCTTCCCTGGACTTGAGCAAGACCAGTAATTCCAGGTTTTACTGAATGTCTCTTTTTTTGATAATCACCAAGTAATTTTGATTCATAAACAACTAATGGTCTTGGACCGACAGTTGACATTTCTCCTTTTAGAACATTTATTACGTTAGGCAATTCATCTAAGGAAGTCTTTCTTAGAAAAAGACCAATTTTTGTTATTCTGTCATCGTTTTCAATTCGTATAGGATTTCCAGGCTCTAAAGATGGCTCAATTTTTTCTTTATCAGCTAATTTTTTATAATGCTCTTCGTGTAGATCCTCATCTGAGCTTTCATCCATAGTCCTGAATTTAAATAATTTAAAAATTTTACCGTTTTTACCAACTCTTTCCTGAACATATATTGCTGGATAACCATCTGTAATAATTATCAACAGGTAAATGATAGGAAAAAAGAATAAAAAAACTGGAATGAGAAAAACCATGATTGTAATGTCAAAAATTATTTTCATACAATATTTACTCTAAACTATTCAAATTAATTTACTTGAATAAAAAATATAACATTAGAGTTAGAGAAATGTGTGGAATTGGTGGAATTGTTAGCACTAACAATTCTAAAATCGACCAAAATATTGCAAATAATATGAAAGTCTCCCTAGAACACAGGGGACCCGATCACTCTTCCATTAATTATATTTCAGAATCAGCATGTTTTATTCACAGCAGGCTTTCAATTATCGATTTAGACTCAAGATCAAACCAACCTTATCAGGATGACGATAAAAGATATACAGTTGTATTTAACGGTGAAATCTATAATTTCAAAGAAATTAGAACTGAATTACAGAGTAAAGGTGTTAAATTTTCTACGGAAGGCGATACAGAGGTATTACTTAAAGGATATATTGAATATAAATCTGAAATTTTAAAAAAATTAAGAGGTCAATTTGCCTTTGCTATTCATGATGCAAAGACGAGCTCTATTTTTTTAGCTAGAGATAGAATCGGAATCAAACCTCTATACTTTGCTAGGAATGATGATTGGTTTATATTTTCTTCAGAATTAAAGACTATAGAACAATCTAATTTAATTCCATTTGAACCTGATATTGAGTCTTATATTGCATATCTAAGGCATCTTTGTGTTCCAATGAATAGAACAGGAAATTTAAACATATCAAAAGTACAACCTGGTGAGTATATAGAGTTTTTTTCAGACAATTCAATAAAATCTAATCAGTATTGGGATCCATTTGATATTGAAGTTAATAATGATATCTCGGAAGAAGAAGCAATTGAAAATATAGATAGATTATTAAATGAATCTGTTGAGTACAGGAAAGTAAGTGACGTTGAAGTAGGACTATTTCTATCTGGAGGGCTTGACTCATCCTTGATTGGCAAGCTCATGAAACAAAATGAAAAAGCTGGACTGAAAGGTTTCAACATAGATTTTAAAGACCATTTCCCCGGATATGAGGGAGAGTTAAACGAAGCAAAATTTGCGGCAAGCAATAATGACATAGAATTAATTGAGGAGAATATTTCTTATCAAGAATTCCAAGAGCTTCTTGATAATTATTCCTTCTATCAAGACGACTTAGTTGGCGATGAAGTTGGAATTCCACTTTATTTCCTAGGTAAGAAAACTAACAACAGCAAAATTAAAGTTGTTCAAGTCGGGGAAGGTGCAGATGAATTATTTTATGGATATGATCATTGGAATAGATATCTCAAATTGAATAAATTTTTTAAGCCCTTTTTAAAATCTACAAAAAAATACTCAAGTTTTAAGAATCATAGATTAAATCTGCTTAGCAATATTCTATTTAATAGAACTTCATTTGCAGGTGGAGCTTTGGGTTTTAATTTAAAGGAATTAGATAGCTTGATAGAAGATGGTTTACCAAATCATTCTGATCTAATATTTTATGCTGACAATAAATGGAAAGATTATTTTTCTAACAAAAATTCAAAAATTTCTAAGTGGATGACTTTAATTGATTTAAAGATAAGGCTTCCGGAACTTTTACTTATGAGAATGGATAAGCTTGTAATGCAATCTGCTGTTGAGGCTAGGGTGCCTTTTCTTGATCATAAATTAGTAGAATATGTACTTTCCTTGCCGGAAGAATTACTTATTGACTTAACTAATACAAAAAGCCTTCTCAAAAAGGTTGCAATGAAATATTTACCTGATCAAATCATAAATAGAAAAAAACAAGGATTTAGGGCTCCAATAGGTGAGTGGATTAAGAAAGATGAGGAAAAATTCTATGAATCTGTGCAACAGTTCAATTCTCTAGTAAATTTATTTAATGAAAGAGAATTAAATCATATCCTTAATGGAAATGACTACCAAAAAAAGTGGTATTTAATTAATCTTTCAAATTGGCATTTAGCAAGGGTTGCGAATTGATAAAAAATTGGAAAGAAAATACAATTTACATATCTCTAATGCAATTAACTCTTTTAGGAGTTAATTTTTTTTTAATCACAATAATAAGTAGAGAGTATGGAGCAGAAATATATGGGGAATATGCAGCTTCAAAAAGTCTTTCTGTATTAATTGGAACAGCAACCGTATTATCTCTTGCATTAGTTGTTACAAAGCTAAGAGCTCAAAATGTTGGTTTCAAAAATTCTCTTTTTGCTAACTCATATTTTCTGGTTTTAAGAAATCTTGCATTAGCCTTGGCAACAATTTTTCCATTAACAATTTTATTTGGCAGAGATTACCCAATAACAGCAATTTTTCTTATAGGTTTTGTTTTTAACGAAATGATTCATATTGCAATGGCATATTTTCAAGCAGACGGCAATTTTGTAATTACTTCCAAGCAGATAATCGTTAGAACAATCCTTTATGGATTTGGTGCTTGGATTATTGTGATTAGCAGTCTAGAAATAATATGGGTTGTACTGTATCAATCGGCTATATTATTTCTATTTTTTCTAGTCGCTCATTACTACATCCCTAAAACCGAGAAAAAAAGAGATTCCGATCAAGATAAGTCGACAAGGAAAGAGCTGAATAATTCGGGAAGAAGAATGGTTCTTACAACATTCTCCAGTGCTTTGATTTCTGAGTTAGATATAGTTTTGTTAGGTCTATTCTATTTTGGTCCAGCTTTGGGTGTCTTGGCATGGTCCAGAAGAATATTAGAAATTATTTTTCAACTTTTAGCAGCAAGCCTTGATATATTATTCCCAGAATTGTCAAAAGCAAAAGACAAAGACGAAATTCAAAACATAAGAGATCGTCTAAAGAAAGTTTTCTTTTTTTCATTTATTATTCCAGTTACGTTTTACTTGTTAAGAGATACTGCAGGAAATATTCTTGTATCACTTCTTGGCGAAGAGTTCAGAGACGTTTCTTTTCAAACTTCTTTAATTCTTTTTTCATTACCTTTAATGGTTTGGTCTAGAATCAATATTATTTTTTCAAGAGCTCTAGGTTTTGAAGTTAACATAACAAAAATTATTATTTCAGGATCAATAATTTCTTATATAGTTTATTTTGCACTTCATAATTTAAGTATTTCCAATCCGGCAATTTTGTCGATTATTTCATCACAAATGATTATTTCAATGTTCACTTCTTATAGTTTTAGGAAATCTTATGTTTAAACTCTTTTTACAAAGAATAAGATTCAATCTAAGAAACTTATTTGCAAAAAATATAGTTGTTCCCACAAATTTTAAATCTTTTGAGTACTCCAATCCGAAATACCATCAGTTGTTGGCTTCCTACCTATTATCAAATACAAATGACCATATCAATTATTCTAAAAAAATTTTTGGAAAGGAAACTGACGATTTAGTAACATCAAAAGATATTTTTAGTGAATATGATTTCCAATCACACAATAAATTTATTCCTGCTTATTTCAACAAAGGTGATGTTAAAGTTCCTTATGAAGCCTCTAGGCTACAAATTTTACAAAAATTAGATTTATTATCTATCTTGAACAAAGAGAAAAATTTGCACGAAAATTTTGATGTAAACAAATTTCCATTAATTTACTGGAATAGTCCAATGGATGTAGCAATCAGAAATATAAATCTAATTTTTCATCGAAATTTTTTAGATAACAATGATTTAGATTCAAAGATTCTTGGCAATAATAAAGACTTAATTGATACATTTATTAGTCAACATTATCAATATATAACCAAAAATCTTGAAGATGATGGAAATGTTGTCGGAAATCATTATTTAATTGAATTATGTTCAATAATTTTGACACTAGCAACTTATAAATTTGATGGTTACGAAGATGACACTACATATTATTTGAATGAACTTAATAAAGAATTAAATAGACAGTTCTATAAAGATGGAACTAATTTTGAAGGATCATCCCATTATTCTGCATTTGTAACTGAAGCTTTAATCATCTTAAAACTTTCTTTAGATAAAATTGAACCTGATTCATCACTAATAGAATTAATTGAAAAGTTAGTATTTTCAAATAGAAGATTACTAAATTTGCTAATGGTTAATGGAGAACTTTCTCAGATTGGTGATAATGATTCAGGGAGACTTTTCTACTTTTATCATGATGAAGATGATCCTTTAAAAATGGATTGGTTAATAAATCTCATTGATCATTTCTTTAATTTTGAAAATAAAAATTCGATCGAAGTGCCCAATCTAAAAAATGATCCTATAGATTTAACTAATTTTTCAAAGGTTGATCATCCTTTAATTAAAATATTTCAAAATGATTTCAATCTTTATACATTTCCCGATTTTGGTATTTTTATATGGCGCAATAATGATGGTTCAGAATACTTTAGTGTCAGATGTGGCCAAATAGGACAAAATGGTGTTGGTGGACATGCTCATTACGATCAACTTTCAATTGAGTGTTTTACTGAAGGCAAATGGATAGCAAGAGATCCAGGTACGGGAACATATACAGACGATATAAAAACAAGGAATGAATTTAGATCAATGAAATTCCATTGGGGTCCAAATGCGGATATAAAATTTCCAAAGGAATCAGAATTTGATTGTTTTAAGCTTAACTATATGGAAGATGGTAAATTGTTATTTTTAGACAAAAATAATTTTTTAGGTAGTGCAGTTTTTAATGGAAATAAAATTTATAGAAAAATAGTAATAGAAAATGGAAATATACTAATAAGTGATTTTTCTAATGATACGGATTTAAACCCCTATGAAAACTGGGGAGAATTGAATGAGGGATTTAAATTTAAATTCTCGAAAGGATACAAACGTATAAATTGAATACAAAAAAAATTACACCACTTTTCTATCTTTTTTTAATTGGTATTTTCTTTGAAAGCCTCGATGCTTTTAGTTTATTTTCAATACCTTTGCCTTGGATAGGAGTTTCTATTTTTATATTTATTTACGTAATATATTATTTTTTTGGTTTTGAAATCCAATTTAATCAATTTGATTCATTGAGAGTGTTACTTTTATATTTTACCTCTGTCACTTTAATTAGAGCTGTATCTTACAGCCCCGATCTACCTGAGTTTGCTACTTCTTCATTCACTCAATACATTTCACTTAGACTACTTAAGCTTCTTGGATTTATTGCTGTTATTTGGTTTGTTTACACTTTAAGTAATTACTTCGAACGAGATACGATTATAAAATTTATATCTTTCATTGGCATTACAGTTTCACTTTTGTCACTAATATCATACTTTTCATACATATTTGATTTTCAAGATTTTTCAAGAAATAGACCTGGTTCGGGAGGTTGGTCTCAACCAATAAAGAGGGCATGCTCGATACTTAGGAATTATGGAACTTTCAGAGAGCCAAGTTTCTTGGCAGTTTGGTTAGCACCTATCATTCCGTTAAACTTTTATCTGGCACGAAAACGAGCTATTTGGTATGGCTTGTCAATATTACCAATCCTTGCAATTATTTTATCGAGAAGTTTAACAGGAGTAATTAGCTTAATTCTTGGAATCCTATTTGCAGCTGTTTTATGGACATTAAAAAATAAAAATTTTGACCTTCTATTTATTATTCCAATAATATTTTTATTGTTTTCGAGTTTTGTAGGTAATAGTCTTGGTTATAAATTTCCAGCATTAGACCCTTCAATGTGTCCACCAGAGTCTCCTGATAAATGTAACTGTTCAATATATGACGATAAATTAGATGAAGCTAAAAATTCAGAGAGTGTAGTAAAAAGTGTATTCGAGAGACTCACCCTGATCACAAGGGGAGGGTTAGATGGTTTTGAAAATATATCTATACTAAATCAATATATTTCTAGTGAAAATATTCAAATATTTGGACAAGGATTGGGGATTGCTAATTTAAATTTCTCTCCAACTTTTGATGATTTAACAAAGAAAAATGTAGATGAAGAAATTGTTTATAGAAATCCAGGGCAGATTGTTTCATTTAATAATTTGTATATAAATCTTTATTTTTCAGGTGGAATTATTGGGTTAATATGGTTTCTGATATTTTTATTTAACGTTTTGAAAAAACTTTATAACAACGGAAATGAATATTCATTTTACATTTTTTCAAATTTAGTTGTCATCTTGCTAATGTATTTTTTTCAGGCTGAGGAATTAAGTACAATGTTCGCAATTTCATTAGGCTTAATGCTTTTAGAGTTTAAAAATGAAAAAGTATAAAAAAATATTAATTGTTACGCATCAATACTTACCACATGTAAGTCCCCGAACAACCCGATGGAAATTATTGGTAGACGAACTTATAGACAACGGACATAATGTAAGTATTTTAACTGGGATGTATCCAGATTTTGATACAAATAATGTTGAAATAATATATTTTGGAAATAAAAATAATATAAATATAGTTTCAAATCTAAGAGAAAAATCAAAACAAGTTGCTTCCGGAGATGCAATTAAAAAAACATTTTATGGAGTTTTGAAAAAAATATATCGATTTTTTATCAATTATCTTGCTTGGCCTGATTATTCAATGTTTTGGCTTTATCAAATTTATAAAAATAGAAATAAAATTTCGAAGGATTACGATATCATAATTTCTGTTAGTTTGCCTTTTTCTTCTCATATAGCGGCTTACTTTATAAATAAAAAAGTTAAAAAACATTGGATAATGGATATTGGTGATCCATTTTCTTTAAAGGTTGATGCGCCAGAAAATAATCGATTTCTTTATTCAGGTTTAAATAAACGATATGAAAAAAAATTTTACTCTCTTGCTGATAATATTTTATTTACCCACCAAGATGCATTAAATAATCATAAGCATTTTTTTGGTATACCAAGTGATAAATTAATAGTCGCAAATCCTATAAGTAATTTTGACAATGATCTCTTAAATAGTGCTTTATCTTACGATTATTCATCTAAACCAATAAAAATTTCTTATTTTGGAATATTCACAAAAGGTGTGAGGTCCCCAAATTCATTCTTAGAACTAGTCAAAAAAAATAATGAAATGGAATTTTCATGGTTTGTAAACGAGGATTCTGAAAAAATAATAAAGTCATGTGACTTAAATGTAGATAAACACAATTTTTATTCTCAAGTATCAAGAGAAGAAGCACAGAAATTAATGGTAAACTCAGCACATTGTTTACTCTCTATTGGAAATAAAAATCCAAATCAAATTCCAAGTAAAGTTGTTGAATATTTAGCAACAGGAAAGCCGATCATCCATTTCACAGAAATTGATAACGATCCTGTCATTAAAGTAAGTGATGAATTTGATAACTTAATAACTATAAATAAAAGTGTTGAAGTAGAAAATCTTTCAATATTAATTAAAGAAATGTTTAATAAAATTGAAAAATTTGATAAAAATAAATTTATTAATAACTATACGGCTGAGTCAATTATTAAGAATTTAGAGGTTATCTAACACTATTTTCCAGTTCTCTGAATAATTTAAAGTATCAATTTTTCCAATACTTGAAGACTGAGCATCTTCAAGTTTTTTCAAAGCATCGTCGGGATCATTGATATTATACAGAAAGACACTTTCTGGACTGAAGTACTGAGTATATGAACTTATTGGTGCAACAACTTTTAAACCAAGGTTTTGTGCTTCATAAAGTGGTAAACCTACTGTTTCGTGCTCACTAGCATGAAAATAAATTTCATTATTTGACAATACTTTTAAAGTTTCATCGTGAGTTTCTGTGTTTACAATATTAAAACTTTTCATATCCCTCGGTGGGTTTATAACTGTAACCTTTTTTTTATTTGGTAATTGACTCAAAACATTTTTCATAAAATTATAATTTTTATTTGCAACATCACTTCCAAAAAAAACTATGTTTCCACTTTTATTTGATATTTCAACCTCAGAACTTGTTGTTTCACCGATTTGTATAATTTTTGAATGAAATTTTTTATCTATATCTTCTTTTAAATGATTTAGCTGAATCAGTATAAAATTTGATAATTTCATACTTCTATTTATTAGTACTTTAAGAATTGAGTTTCTAATACCTTTTTTTACGAGTGGAAGAATATTTTGAATGAGTACGAATGACTTATTTAGTGTCTTGAACCCGAAATTGCCAAAATGAACAATTGCATCTGAACTATTAATCTCCTCAAGGATTTTTTTAGGTAAATAATAATTTAAAAATGGATGAAGATATCTTTTGTTTGTTGTTTTGTAAAACTTTACCCTTGGATTTTCATAAAATTGATTATTTAAATCTTTGTAAAATTCTACCTCCGAGTACAAAACAAAGATTTTTGAATCAGTCTTTGAAAAAAAATCAAAAGACTCAAGGAAAAGTTTCAATCCACCTAGAGACTTTACACCGCAAGCATTTAATACTATTTTTTTCACCAATTCAATAATAGTTGTTCATTAAGCATTAATACTATGACTAAAATCATAAAGTAGTGATAAAAAATTATGACGCAATATTAGTTGTTGGTACTAGACCAAACTTTATTAAAGCTGCACCTTTACTTGAATATTTTGAAGAAAATAAAATAAATACTCTTTTTATTCATACGGGACAACATAAAGATAAAAGTATGTCATCCAATATTTTTGAAGATTTAAATATTCGTGAACCAGATATATATCTTGATACTCCAACAACAAACATGAACAAACAAACTACTTATATTGTTGATAAATTAGATACATTATTTGACACAAATAAATCAAAGTATGTAGGTGTATTTGGCGATGTTACATCAACACTTGCCGCTGCTATATCAACGAAAAATAAAAAAATGGAGTTATTTCATGTTGAATCTGGATTGAGATCACGAAATATGGATATGCCAGAAGAACGAAACAGAATAATGGTAGATTCCATCAGCGACTATTTATTTGCTCCATCAGATGATGCTGTAGATAATCTAAATTCTGAAAATTTGTCGGCAAAATATATTGGTAACGTTGGAAATATTATGATTGATACACTTGAAAAAAATTTAGAAAAAATATTACAATCTTCTGATCAAATTAAAGAAAAATTAAACATCATTGGCAAATATTTTGTTGTCACCATACATAGGCCATCAAACCTGTCCGATGAAAATTTAGCAAAAATATTTGAGGGACTAAAAGAATTTAGTAATGAATACCAAATTGTTCTACCAGCTCATCCAAGATTAAAGAAATATATAAATGATAATGATGTGGAGCATGAAAATATATATATTTTAAATCCACTCTCATATATTGATTTTCTTGGTCTTGTTAGTAGTTCTGATTTAGTTTTGACTGATTCTGGTGGACTTCAAGAAGAAACAACACATTTAAATGTTAAGTGTCTTACATTAAGAAATGAAACTGAGAGACCAATAACTGTCTCTGAGGGTACAAATAAAGTAATTGGTATAGAGACAGAAAAAATAATTTATGAAATAAATACTAGTATCCAGAGTAAACTTTCAAATGGTACAGAAATTAAATTCTGGGATGGTAAAACATCTGAAAGAATCTATAAAGAGTTGTATGAGCAAATTTAAATATGATTTAGGAATAATTGGACTTGGATACGTTGGTCTTCCATTGGCAGTGTATTCGGTAGATGCTGGTCTAAAAGTTTTTGGATATGATATAAATTCTGAAAAAGTTTCAGAACTAAATCAAGGTATATCACCAATTGAAGATGTAAGTGATGAAACATTAAATTCATCAATTGAATCAGGTCTTATATTTTCAGACGACTCAAATTTGTTAAGAGATTGTGAACATATTGTGATAAGTGTTCCAACTCCACTTACAGATTTCAAACCTGACTTAAGCTATGTAATTAGTGCGGCTCAAGAAATAGCAAAAAATGTTGTTAAAGGACAAATTATTATTCTAGAGTCAACGACTTATCCAGGTACAACTTTAGAGGTATTGATACCTGAAATTCAAAACATATCAGATCTAAAACCAGGTGTGGATATCTATTTTGGATATTCACCCGAGAGAATTGATCCAGGAAATAAAAAATGGAATTTTAAAAATACTCCAAAAGTAGTAAGTGGAATTAATGATGATTCATTATCAAAAATTAAATCTTTTTATGAAAAAATAATTGATACCGTTGTTGTTGTATCTGGAACTAAAGAAGCTGAAATGGTTAAACTTCTCGAAAATACTTATAGACAGGTCAATATCGCCCTTATTAATGAGCTAGCGATATTATGCAATATGCTAGAAATTGATATCTGGGAAGTTGTCGAGGCAGCAAAAACAAAACCATTCGGATTTGAATCTTTTAGACCTGGACCTGGCGTAGGCGGCCATTGCATACCAATAGATCCAAAATATTTGTCATTTAAAACAAGACAAATAGGAAAACCTGTAAGATTTGTTGAACTAGCTCAGGAAATCAACAATTCTATGCCAGCTTATGTTGTGAACCGAATAATTGAAAGAATGAATGTGTTAGAGAAACCAATGAAGAATTCAAGAATTTTAATCTTTGGAGTTGCATACAAAAAAGACATAAGTGACACCAGAGAATCTCCTGCTCTAGATATAATTGAAAACTTTAAGTCTAGGGGTGTTGAAATATCATTTTATGATCCATTTGTTGATTCTTTGATAGTTGATAATGAGCAAGTTAATAAGGAAACTTCTCAGAAAAATTTTGAAGAATATGATATGTTATTAATGCATACTCCACATTCAGAATTTTCATCCATTAATTTTTCAAAAATAAATGTACCAATTTTTGATGCAACTGGTAGCGAATTTATAGATGATGCAGAAAGAATCTAAAATTAAACCAGAATTCAGCACTTTATCACAAACTATAAATATTCTTGGAAGTGAATTAGGTAACGTAATTAAACAACAGGCTGGTAAAAGTAAGTATGAATTAGTTGAAGAAATAAGAGTAAATTCAAAAAAATATAGATCATCAAAAAATTCTAAATTTTTAAATTTAATTTACGAAAGATTAAAGACCTTAGATGAAAATGAACTTTTAATCCTAACTAAATCATTCACATTATTTTTTTATCTTTCGAATATTTCAGAGCAAGTATTTAGAGAAAAATTTGAGTATAAAATCGATAAAAATGATTTGCATAAAAATAAGGAAAGTCTTACATTCTCACCAGTCTTTACTGCACACCCTACTGAGAGTGCAAGACAATCAACTTTAAAAAAGCTCTACAAAATTGGAAATATCATTTTTGAAAATAAATCAAGTGATTTAAATGAATTAAATAATTTAATAACCCAACTTTGGTACACCAGAGAAGTTAGGTCTACTAAACCAAATCCTATTGATGAGGTAAAAACTCTTTTATATTATCTAAACAATTTGTATACAGATGTTTACGATGAAATTAATAAGACATTCACTGAAAATAATATAGTTCAGAAAGATATAATAAGGCTGGGTACTTGGATAGGTGGAGATAGAGATGGAAACCCATTTGTTACATTAAAAGTTACTGAAGAAGCTTTAAAAATTTATTCAAATCAAATTATTCAAATTTATAAAGAAAAAATTATAAATTTATCAGAGAGTTTTAGTATCTCAACTTTATATGCAGATGAGCCTCAATTACTTAAGTCAAAGATTAAAGAATATTCAAATGTTTTAGATAAAGAATATCGTCACTATACCAAAATAAATTTTGATGAGCCATTTAGAATATTTCTTTCACTAGTTTTTCATAGACTTGACAATTTTCAGAAGAACAAAAAAGGATATAATTCTTTTAGTGAATTTCAGGATGATTTAAATTTATTTGAGACCGAAGTAAATAAATGTTTTAAGAATAATTCTCCATCTTTAGATTTAAGAACTTTTATTGATTATGTAAATCAATTCAAATTCCATGGCGTTGAAATGGATATAAGAGAAAATGCAGATGTCCTTAGATTTAAAGAAAAATTTAAAAAAGAATATTCCGAATTTACCAATCTTATTAAACGGATACCAGAATGGAAAAAAATATATGGCGACACTGTAATAGGTTCAATAATTTTATCAATGACTAAAAACGAAAATGATTTATTAAATTTATTTAAATTTTGTAAAAAATTAATTAAAAATAAATCTGATATACCGATGCTCGTTCCTTTATTTGAGGAAATTGATGATATAGAAGAATCTCATAATATAATTTCAAATCTTTTTGACAATAAAGAATATAAAAACCATTTAATAAATTTCAACAACAATCAGGAGATAATGCTTGGTTACTCAGATTCAAATAAAGATGGTGGGATTGTGTCTTCGCAATGGTCAGTATATAAATCACAAATTGCCTTATTTAGTACCGGTCAGAAACATAATATAAATATTTCATTTTTCCATGGTAGAGGTGGAACTATAAGTAGGGGAGGCGGACCTACATATAACTCAATTTTGTCGCAACCCAAAGGAACAATCAAAAATAAAATAAGATACACTGAACAAGGAGAGGTCATATCTGATAAGTATTCAACAGTAAATCTTGCGATAGAAAATTTAAAACTTGGTTTATTTGCATTCTTTAAAGCCAATAAAACAAAGAGTCATGAAATTAAATATGAACATTCTTTTCTTGATAAGCTTTCTAAATTATCTTCTCAAAAATATAAATCTTTGATTAATGATGAAAATTTGATTTACTATTTTGAATCTGTAACGCCAGTAAATCTATTATCTGTATTAAATATTGGATCAAGACCTTCTAAAAGATCTAGAGTAAGTTCTGTAAAAAACTATAGAGCAATACCTTGGGTTTTTGGCTGGGCACAAACTCGACAAACAATTACAGGTTGGTATGGTTCAGGTTCAGCTCTAGAAGAATTAATAAATAAATTTGGAATAAATGAAGTTAGAAAAATTTACAACTCATCTTCATTTTTTCAAAATTTGTTAAGCAATATTGAAATGACAATAGCTAAAACAGATTTAAATATCTCACGGTTTTATACAGAAAATCTTGTTGAAAAAGAAATTACTTACATATATGAGAATATTGTTGAAGAATCATTGAAAGTTGAAAATGCTATAAAACGTATTACAAAGTCAAAAGAGTTACTTGATTCAAATAAAATTTTAAAAAATACTTTAGCAATTAGAGATACTTATCTTGATCCTTTATCACTCATTCAGGTGTTCTTACTGCAAAAATTACAGAAGAATGAATTAACAGATTATGAAAAAACTTCTTTACTTCTTTCAGTAAATGGATTAGCTGCTGGCTTGAGAAATACTGGGTGACAGATCTCTTAGTTCAAAATGCATTTCATCTGGAGACGTCCACGTTCCTCCCCATGCAAATCCCCATAAATTAAAAATTTCAACAACTCTTGGGTGATATCCAGAATTAACATTTATGTCAATTGCTATACCCCAAGCATGTCTTGATATGGCACCTCCGGCATTAAATCTATTAATTCGTCTTGGTGCATAACAGCCACCTGATTTTTGGAATTCTTCTCTAGACAATGTATCTTGCAAACCTTCCTCAATTACTTGATTAAGTGCACCCAAGAGAGGCTTCCACATAATTTTGTTACAAGTAGCTCGACCAATTACTGGCATCTCTTTTCTTTCAATATTTTCATTTCTCCACTTTGGTTCAACAATTATCCAAGTTCCATCTCTTTCTTTAATTTGAAAATCACCAAAATAATTTTTGATTAATGCAGTAGGTAAAACCCAGTTTTTATTTGGCTTAGAATCCCTAAAAGTTATTCTAAGTTGTTTATATTTGATATTTTTATAGAGTTCTACAAAATGATTCTCTGTAACCTTTGTATCCCAAATTATCGCTTGTATATTTCTATTGATTCCTAATTCGTAACCTATTTTTTTACTTACTAGAGCTTCGAACCATCCAATTTCTGAATCAGGTATTATTTTACCTATCTCTAATTCAGAAATAACTTCATTCATTCCAACTAAAACCAATTTATCACCAGCATTTAATGAATATTGTTGGGCAGTCAGTTCAGATACTATTATTTTATTTTCTTTGAGTAAATTACTAACTTCGTCTGTGTAAAATAAATCTGCATATTTGCTTTCAATAGTTTTTGTGGAAAGACTATAAAGATAATCAGGGTCAGTCGTTAAAGTTTCAATATTGTTATTATCTAGCACTTTTTGTAAACCAATATTAGCCCTTCCAATAAATGTAACCTTACTTCCTAGATTTTTAACAGACTCTAAAATTTGATTGGTAACACTATAGTAAAGAACTCCAGGTTGAGAAATAGAAATTACATCATAGTTTTCAATGCCATTAAACGTTTTATTGTTTTCTAATTCATTTTCACCTTCATGAGCAAAAGCCGAAGTTTGAAATGATATAAATATTGTTATAAAAAAAAGGCCCAACTTTTTCACGTCATTATTATAAATTAGTTATTAGAAAAGCTTTAACAAACTTTTAATGTTTAAATTACAAGTAAATCTTTACGTTGTTTAATATTTAATAATGCAAATTAAGAGTCTTTTATGAAATTATTAACTAACTTCTTTTCATCTGCAGCAACAAAGTTTCCTGTTTTAACAATTGTTGTAATTTTGGGGATTACCGGATTTTTTGGATATATGACAACTCAAGCAGAGGAATTGGATACGGGATTTGGGGGAGAAATTGATACCCCAGAAATTGAGGCTCAAGGTAAGCTTTCGGATTATTTTGGAGGATCAGGAACTCAGAGTGTTCTACAACTTGTCTTTGAAGGAGAAGATGTTCTTACTGTCGAAGGTTATGAGACTTACACTGCTGCAATTGAAGTTATTAGAGATAGTGAGTTATATGATTATCTTGTAAACGATCCTAACCAAGGATTGGTTCAAGGCTTTTTTGCTCCGATAGATGTTGCTAAAGCATTTAATCCAATGCTAGATGTAAGTAGTTTGACAGATGAACAATTTAAACAACTTTACAAAGCTACATCTGCACAAATGCCGCCAGAGTTTCAACAGTTTGCATCTGCTCTTTTATCCAGCTCATATGACGAAGAAGCTGTAACTGCAAGTGCAGGATTAGGCATAATAACTATTAACTCAGCATTAATACAAGGTGAATTTGGATTTGAAGGAGCTTTTGAAGTTCAACCAAGACTCGAGAATGAATTAAATAAAGAATTGCTTGAGTTAAGTGATAACTTTGAAAATATTGATATTGCTGGATTTTCTTTAGCATTGCTTTTTGGTGATGAACAAGACGACTTTTTAGAGGAAGTAGCACAGCTTTTTGGAGCAGCTTTTGGTATTATCTTTTTAGTTCTTGCATTTATTTTCTTTATAAAGCCGACAAAAACATTTGGTTTTTTCAAATCTTCTAGAAGAACATTTGCAGATATATTTAATAGCTTAGCTGCAATAATGTTAGCTATATTATGGATGCAAGGAATTGGTGTTGTACTTGGTCCTGGTTATTTAGATATTATTGGAGCACCAAATCAACTTTCGCAAATTTCAACAATCATAATCCTAGGTTTAGGTGTTGATTATGCAATCCACTTTACTGGAAGGTATAGAGAAGAACTAGGTTTAAAAAACTCTGTAAATACATCTGCCTCTAAAACATTAAGTTCTGTGGGAATTGCTTTAACACTTGCAACATTAGGTACGATGGTTGGTTTTTTGACAAATATAGTTTCACCACTAACTCAACTCCAAGATTTTGGAATAACAACCGCACTAGGTATTTTTTATGCATTTATTTTGGTAATGACACTTGTTCCAGCAATAAGAACATTGCTAGATAAAAGATTAGAAAGAAAAAATACAATTGATACAGATGCATTTGCTTCTTCTGGGGAGAAATTATTTAATAGATTGTCTGAAGCAACTTCAATAATACCAAAACGACTTAAAGTAATCGCAATAGCTTTAATTTTAGGAATTGGGGGATATGGTTACTATAGCTTTACAAACATTTCAACAGTCTTCAATTTTACAGATTTCTTACCTTCAGACAGTCCAACGGTTAAAACTTTCAATACTTTACAAGATGAATTTGGTGGAGGATTTGGAGAAACTACAAGTGTATTAATTGAATCAGATAATGTTGCCACACCTGAAATTCATAATGCCTTAATCGACTCATTAAACAATCTATCAGATGTTGAAAATGTATTGGTTTTTGGTGGAAATGCAGCTGCTGAATCAGTTGTAGGATCTCTTGGAGCAATGTTAGTTCCGCCTTCAGCAAATCCTCAAGCACCCCCACCAATGCCTGATATGGCTTTGATTGGTCAGTTAGGTGCTTATGGTGTTCAAATAATGAGCGCACAAGGATTAGATGCGTTAAAGGTGAGTGCTGCGGGTGATGTAGATGGTTTATATACATATCTACTTGACACAGACGAAGACACATTTAGTACCAGCTTATACGTAAATGAAAATGATTTAATTTCAGCTATGCAAGTTAGAATTACAACCTCTGCAGGAACATCTGGAGCTGCTCAAATAAGAGATGATCTATATACTGCTTTTGAGCCACTTTCGGATCTTGGAGTATTTGTAGGTGTTACATCAGATAATATAGTTACAGAAAGTGTTAATGAGCTAATTAACTCTTCACAATTTCAATCTTTGGCTTTTGCAATTTTAGCTTCAATGATATTTTTAGTTCTTTATTATTTAATAGATATGAGAAGGCCTTTCCTTGGTGTTATAACAGTACTTCCAGTGGCAGCCATTGTGTTGGGAACTTATATGGGTATGTATTTATTAGACATACCACTTAACCCTGTGACCTCTACATTATCTGGATTGGCAATTGGTATAGGTGTTCCATTTGTAATTCATGTGACAAATAGATTTAGAGAAACAATTTCTTCAGGTATCGAGCCAGTTGAAGCAATCAGGACAACACTAAAAACTACTGGCGGTTCATTATTTGGAAGTGCATTTACAACTATGGCTGGATTTGGTATTTTAACAACCTCATCTTTAGTTCCCTTTCAACAAATGGGAACTGTAATTTTGGTTTCTATTGGCTTTGCCTTAATTGCATCACTTATGATTCTTCCAACATTTCTAGTTATTTGGGCAAATTATCATAATAGGAAAACTGCAAAAACTTTATAAAAATCGTTATTACTATAAATTAAGTGAATATTTCTACTCTTCTTAAACATGTAAATAAATTAACACCTCTTGATCATGCCTTTGAAGACGATAGCGTAGGCCTTGTAATCGGGGATGAAAGTAATAAAGTAGGAAACTTTATAATAGGCCATGAGCTTGAAGAATCGTTACTTGATTATTGCAAAGATAATAATGTTGATACTGTAGTTACTTACCATCCACCACCATACAAGCGTATAATCAATGAAGATGAGATCGAAACCCATATTCCTGATCGAATAACCGAGCGTTTTATTGATTCGTCTATTAATGTAATTTCAATACATACGGCACAAGATGTTTGCAAAGAAGGCAATGCAGATACATTAGTTGAATTGTTTAATATGTCTGATGTATCCATATTTGCGAACTCAGTAGACAATTTTGGAGCTGGACGCAAGGGTACCATTAAGAAATTATCTCCATTTGATTTCAAAAAATATGTCGAAAATAAACTTAATACAAAAATTATCCGAACTAACGAATATTTTGATGATATTAAAGAAATTCAAAAAATTGCCTTGTTACCTGGATCTGGTACTCAGTTCATTGATGAAATAATTAATTCAGTTGATGTATTTATTACTGGAGATATATCACATAGATATTTATTAAAAGCTGATGAGGCTAGATTAGGACTTATACAGGTTGGCCATATATCTACTGAAATTCCAGGTATGAAAAAATTTGTCAAAAAATTAGAAAAAGAATTAGATTTGAAATTAAATTACATTTACAGAAAATATTATGAATGAGCCTTTTTTATTAAGTAACTTAGTTGAACTGCAAGATTTAGATAATAAAATTTATAAACTTATTGAGTCTAAAAGTAACAGTGAAAATGTACTTAATCTAAAAACATTGGAGTTAGAATATAAAAATTTATCGGAAAAAATTAATGAAGATAAAAAAGAATTAAGCGAATTTTTCACAATTAAAGAAGATAACGAAAAAAAGGTCACGTCTTTAGAACTTCAAATAAATGATATTCGGGAAAAATTATCAGGAACATCTTTAGATCCTAGTGAAACATTGAATTATTCAAATCAAAAAGAGTCACTAAAAATACAAGTTGATAAATTAAAATTACAAGTACAAAATTTAAAAGAAAAAAATTCAGATCAATTACTGATTATGAATGATCATGAAAATTCTTTGGAAGATATTAAAAATCAATTAATTAATTTATCAAAAATTGTTAAAGATGAATGGGATAAAATTGATAGTCAAATACCAGTTCTGGAAAAAGAAAAACTTGAATTTATCTCAACTTTTCCTGATGAATTAAAAGTTCTCTATGATAATTTAAAAAAAAGAGGTTTAGAAGTTGTAGCGGCATATCGAAATGAAAACCAATGTGGTTGTTGTGGGGTAGAGTTAACATCTGCTGAAATTGAACAAATTTTAGAATCAAAGTTTCAACAATGTAGTTATTGTGACGGTGTAGTTATATGAAATATAAAGTATTTTGTGATGGAGCATCTCGTTCTAATCCTGGTGAGGCCGCAATTGGTGTAAGTATAGAATCTGAGGAAAGAGAAATTTTTACAATATCAAAAGCCATTGGAGTTGCAAGTAACAATGAGGCAGAATATTTAGCATTAGAAAGTGCACTTGATTATTGTGTAAAAAATAATTATTTGAATCTTGAAGTATTTCTAGATTCCAAACTAGTTGTGGAGCAAGTAAATGGAAACTATAAAGTAAAATCTAATAATTTAAAGCCCTTAAGAGATAAAGTTTTAGAGCATATTGAAAAGCTTGAATTTATAAGTATTAATCATGTATACCGAGAAAATAATAAACGTGCAGACGAATTAGCTAACTTAGCTTTGGATTCTTAGTATGTTATTTTGGCATGTTGGATTCTCAATATTTATTTTTAGATATGTTTACAAAGATTATGGTGCTGATCTAAGATATTTAGTCGGAGGAGCACTATTTCCAGATTTTGTTGATTTTTTATTTAACTTTGTTGGTTTAAAGATTGCTTTTAATCAACCTGGTCACACATTGATATTCAGTATCACGATACTGGTTATTACAATGATATTAACCCGAAGAAAGACGGCTTTTAGAAATAACTTTTTACTAATTTCAATAGGTATTTTTCTTCATCAGTTTTTAGATTTTATGTGGTTGAATCAGCATATTTTATTTTTTCCACTTCCTTTTGAATCAGTTGAAACAACTTCTAGGGGCTTTCTAATTTTATTACTTCAGGAAGTTGCAGGCTTTTCATATCTATATTCAAAAATTAATACAGTTGAAAAAGCAGATATTTTTTTTAGGGAGGGTTTAATTTAATCTTTTTTTAAATAAAGATTTAAACTCACTAACAAAAGAAATATTGCAAAGATAGTATTTAAAATATCTTGGCTGAGTAAAAAAGCAGTATTTGCCCCTATAATCGATCCAATAATTCCAAAAATACCAATATATGTCCCTTCTTTGATTAATTCAGGACTACCTCTAAGCTTTGTTACGGCGGCTGTCATAGCTGTAGGAATAGTAGCTACAAGTGAAAATCCTTGTGCAACTATATTCTCTAGTCCACCAAAAATAATTAATAAAGGTATCCTTACAATACCTCCACCTATACCTAATAATCCCGACAAGATTCCAGTTACTAAACCAATAAAAATATAAAATATTGGATTCTCATTAAAAGCTGATTGAAAACTTGTGTTCAAAAACATTCGAATTGCAACAATTATTAGTAATATGGAAAATATTCTTTCAAGAGATTTTGTTTGAATTTTAGCTGTTATCTTGCTTCCAACATATCCACCAATAATTCCACCAACTACCAAATAAAAAATATTAAAAGTTAAAGAAATTCCATTAAGAATATATGTAAAACCACTTGCAGACGCAACAAAAATAATAGCCATAGATGAAATTCCAGTATTAATTTTAAAATTTTTGTTTGTCATATAAGTTAAGAGAGGAACGAATATAACTCCACCACCAACGCCTAACAAACCTGAGAGCAAGCCACCAACTAATCCAATAAAAAATAATTTAAACAAATTTTATTTCTTTAACTTTGGTAAAAGTTCTTTACCTAGGAGCTCAATAGTTCCTTCTTGATCAATTGATGATATTTGAATCGTCACAATTTCTGATTCAAAATCATCTACAAGTGGTTTGTAAATATCTAAAAGCTCATCAACTGTTCCTGCTCTAGAGAATTTTGACATTAACTCTTCACGCTCTAATGAATCTGCTGTTTGTCTTAAAACCATTGGATCTAATTCTTGTAATCTATTTGGTGCTCTAAGACCTCTCCAGGACTTTAGTGACTCCCAAGCATCTTCATCGTTATCTGCAAACATTGTCCACCTATAAGTATGAACTCTTAATTTTGATTTTCCAAGTTCTTCTGATTTTTGCACTGAGGGGTTGATTACTTTTTCATATGCTTCATCAGGATTCTTTACACTTATCATGAGTCCATCTGCATACTCTGCAGCTAACATAGATGATTTAGGTCCTCCAGCCGCCAACCAGATAGGCACTTCTTTAAGAGGAGGGGAGTATAACTTTGCAGAATTAGTTGTATAATATTCTCCTTCAAACGTTAATTTTTCTCCTGAAAGTAGTCTTTTTATAATTGTTAGAGCTTCTTTCATTCGATTAGCTCTTTCATCATACTTTGGAAAATTGTAACCTAGTGGTCCTTCATTAATATTCTCACCAGTACCAACACCAAGGTGAAAAGTAGAATTTGTTAATCTATCGACTGTCGCTGATGCCTGTGCAATTACACCAGGGTGAATTCTCCACAAAGGAGTTGTAACACCTGTTCCTAAATCCATATTGTTGAGATCTTTGGCAAGTGCTCCAAGTGTTGTCCAAGTAAAATTTGAGGCAGAATAATCATCCACCCAAGGATGAAAATGCTCTGAGATTGTTACCATATCAAATCCCGCTTTTTTAGCTAGTTGAGCATGCTTTAATAGAGTTTCAGGTTGCCATTGTTCAGACCCAAGAAAATAAGAAAATTTAGTCATCTTTGTAGATTAATAACATTGAATTTTTAGGTGGGTGCCTCAATAAAGAGGCACCCATGTTTTAGTAAGGCTGTAAGCCGGATTCTGTTTACACATTGTGTAAGATAATCATCCATCTTGTATATTTGTTACCAAATATATCTAGCTACCTACCCACAATTTTTTGCCGAGCAAGCTAATTGCTTTTTGGTATTGCTCCGAGAGGGGTTTACAAGCTAATTTAATCTCTTAAATTACTGGTAGTCTCTTACACTACCTTTTCACCCTTACCTACATATGTAGGCGGTTTGTTTTCTGTTGCACTTTCCGTCAATTTCTTGCCTGGGAGTTACCCAGCTCTCTGCTCTTCGGAGTCCGGACTTTCCTCGATTAATCGCGATTATCCACCTCACATTTTAAGAATAGTATCAATTGTTTTTCTTATGGATAATTATTTATAATTTCCTCAATATTTGAGAGGTTTAAAGGCCCAATAAATTTTTGTACAATTTCACCATCAACAATAATATGTGTTTCTGGCACTCCAAAAACGCCCGAATCAATTGCCAGTTTACTTTTATCATCGATTGCATAAATTATTTTTCCGTAACCATAATTATTTAAGAATTCAATAGCATTTTCGTCATTGTCTTGAAAACTTACCATTATGACTTTATTTTCTAATTTCTGTGTTTCCGCTAGAGTAATTAGAAGTTCGTGTTCTTCAATACATTCTAAACACCAGGATGCCCAGTAGTTAATAACTAGAAATTCTGGATTGAGTTGAAGATCGATTCCATCAGTTAGTGAATTAAGATTTAAATTAAATATTTGTATATTTTCTTGAGATTCTTCTTGAATATTAGAGCAAAAGGAAAAGCAGAGTAAAAAAACTAAAATTATTTTAATTCTCATAATTTTCAAGTATTTCATTTATAAAGTCTCTATCTTCCTTGTTTAATTTATTTGATTGGATAACTGAATTCAATATTTCAAGACCTTCATTTTTGGTTTCAGGATTTTGGATATAAATAATTCCTAAATAAGATCTAGCCACAAGAGAATCGCTATTTATTCTCAACGATTCATTTATATACGTTGTAGCAACTTCAACATTATTTGATTCAAAAACCATCCAACCTATTTGTGCCAACGCAAAACTTTTAAGTTCATTCTCCGCACTATTTTCTGCAATATACATAAAGTGGGGAAGTGCTTCAGAATAATTGACCTCATCGAAGTACCTGTTTGCTAGAGCCATTCTCATTGGATGAATGTCTGGATTTTGCTCTATGACAGCTTCCATTTCTTCATTTGTTACATTTGCCAAATTAGTATTAAATTCATCATTAAATTCTGAATTTTCTTGAAGATTAATGAACAATATACCCATAAATATCAATAATGAAAATAAGGATATTAACCATTTATTCATTTCTTACCTTCCTATAAAAAAGATATCCAAAAACAAAAGAAAATATTATAGGAAGAATTATCAATAGTAAATTTGTATCTTGAGGATTTGTATTTATTCTTTCACCAAATCTTGCTGTCCAATAATCCATTATTTGTTCATCACTTAAACCATTATCAATCTGTTCTTTCAAAACTGATCTCATATCATCAGCATATTCAGATGGTGAATCATACAAAGTCTCACCCTGACAAACCGGGCATAGTAAACTTTTACTTAATTTTTCATATCTCGAATCTTTATCTTCATAAACAATAATTGGTAAAATTAGCAAAATTAGAAATAAAAAAAGTGTCATATACTTTTTCATTTTTTGACCCTTGTAAGAAATGATGCTGAACTTGTCGCTAATCCAAGCCAAAGAATAAAGATTCCATAATTTTCTCTAAATATTAATTTAAATTTATCATCGTCTATGACTTTGATCGTTATGTATGTATCACTTTCAATACTTCTAAAAACTGCAGGTGAACTAATTGCTTGTTGAGAAGAATTTTTAAAAATATTCAATGATGCATTCTTTTCTTTACTATCAAATTCTATTGGAAGATTTATTACATTTTTTTCTTGTTTAATTTCTTCATATGGACTTAAAATTGTAAAGTTTTTGTCTCCAAAATTTACTGTATCGCCTGCTGAGATGATTAATTCATTTGAAAAACTTTGTGTAACATTGAGAATTAGTCCAATCGTAAAAATTCCAATACCTAAATGTGAAACCTGTCCTGTCCAATATGTCCCTTGCAACTTTGTTCTTTTTAGTCTTGTAATTATATTTTTTAATATTATTACGCTTAATAAAACTGATCCAAATATTGCGAATACAAATTTGTAAGATGCTTTAAAATATACTGTAGAAATTATGGATATCACTAGCGTGATATTTATTTCATTTTGATTTTGAATAATCCATTTTTTAAGATTTAAATTTACTTTTGTCACTTTTGTTGAAAAGGTCATTAGATATACAAGAATTAATAGCAATGGACCTACCAGTATGTCATAAAAAGATCTACCCATTGTAAGTTGTCTTTCAAAAAATGATTCATAAAAAATAGGGTATACGGTTCCAATTAAAACAATTAAGGCAGAAGCAGATAAAATAATATTATTTGCTACAAAAAATCCTGATCTTCCAAATAAGTTTTTTACTTTTTTTGAACTTTTAAAATATTCAACATTATTTATTCCAATGAAAATAAATAAAGAGGTAAATGCTAACAATCCAATTAATAAGTATGTTCCAATATTTCCATTTGAAAAAGCATGAACAGAAATTAAAACCCCAGATCTTGTTATAAATGTTCCAAAAATTACAGACAGGAACATTAAGCATGCAAGTACATAATTCCAATTAATTAATGTGCGTTCTTTGATCTGAGTTTTAGAGGAATGAAGAAAAGCAGTTGCCAGTAACCAGGGAATAAATGAGACATTTTCAACTGGATCCCAAGCCCAATATCCTCCCCATCCAAGTACCTCATAGGACCAAGCTGCACCGAGTGATATACCAGCTGTTAAAAATACCCATGGAAAATATGTTGCCTTTTCAGCAATTTTTATCCAATTTTCATCTTTATATTTATTAAAAAGTTCACTAGTTGCCACAACAAAAGGAAGAACCAAACCAACATAACCAAGATATAAAACAGGTGGATGGATTGCCATTAAAGGGTGATTTTGTAGAAGAGGGTTTGGGCCTCTTCCAGCATCAGAAATAACTAAATCTTGAAAAGGTAATAATGTAAAATCTTGACAACCAAGCGATGCGAGTTGAATACAACCTGCAAATGGAGAAGAACTAAAAATCGTAAATCCGTTAAAGAATAAAATTATAAATGCAAAAATTTTTATGTCATAGAGTTCTGTTGTAGCTCGATAATATTTCACATATAAATAAAAATAGATACTTAATACAAAATTCCATAAAAGAATAGAACCATCCAATGAACCCCAGAGAGAAGCAAATTTGTACAGAGGAGGTGTTGATGTTGCTGAATGATTCGCAATGTAATAAATAGAGAAATCATCTAAAAAAAGTCCAATTTCCAGTAAACAGAATAATAAAAAATGTATGTATAGATTTACACGAACAAGTGTTTGAAATAAATTTTTCTTTTTTGAAAAAATTAGCGTTGCTAAATTTACAAAGCCAATCCAACTCAAAACAATACCAATAGATGATATCATTTTTTGTAATTTTCTACATCATATACTTCTCCATCGTCGGAGACATATTGATTATCATGTTTCACCAACATATCATCAGAGTAAAAGATACCATTTTCAAAATAGCCATCCAATATCACACCCATGTCATCTTGAAATAACTCTGGTATAAACCCGTCGAAGATTATTGTCATTATTACATTCCCATCAGTGATTAAAAATTCTGTAACTCCTAGTTCTCCTTTTTTGACAGAATCACTCACAACAAAGCCACCTAGTTTTATCCTTTCATCTGACGTTTTAGAAAAGTAATCGGCTTCTGTTGTGGTGTAATAATAAATTGTATTAGTTGACGCAATTCTGATACTTGCAAAAACAATTATTACAATCCCTAAAAGGATAAGAACTATATTTTTTTTCACTTATTATTTAAATTTTAGCCCTTGATTTAGGATTTAGATAATCATCCCATATTTGATCAGCCGTAATTCTAAATTTTTTTGCAAGAAATACATGCACCAATGTCACTAAAACAACACTTACTAAAAGTGTTGTGAGTATATCAGGTGACATCGGAGCATCACCACTGGAAACAGTTTCTTGACTCAATATTGAGGCTTGTTGATGAACTGAGCGCCACCAAATAACGCTAAAATGTAAAATTGGTATTTGAATTACACCAAAAATACCAATAAATGATGAGTTTCGAGCTGTTTTACCTAAATCATCCGTAAACCTTCTAGAAGCTAAATAACCAAGATAAACAAGCAATAAAATAGCTGTAAGATTTAATCTTGCATCTCCCCAAACCCACCATGTTCCCCATGTAAATTTACCCCAAACTGAGCCTGCTACAAGTGTGGAAGCAGTAAATATAACTCCAGATTTTGCATTAGCTTCAGCTCTAGAATCGTATTTTGGATTTTTTTTAATAACATAAAGTAATGAATAAACAAAAGTGAGTGTGTAAGCAAGATATGCTATCCATACCGTAGGAACATGAACGTAAAGAAGTTTGGACGATGGTCCTTGAACTATATCATAAGGCCCAAAGGCGCTTACTAATACCCAAACTAAAAGTGGTCCGTAAAGCATCATTTTATCTACCCCTTTCTAAATAGTAATTCGTAATTGCATAAATAAAAATAGTTATTCCTAAATACATCAATAAGTAAATATTAGCTATTTCTTGGCCTATCCCTAGCCATAGAGGACCAATAAAAAAGGAAAGAGCAAGATATATTGGGACAATCAAAATAAATTGAACGAATCTATTATTAAAGCTTGTAAATATTTGAAAAATTATGTTGATCATCGATGCATTTAATGCAAAAAATATAATGGATAAAATAAAGTAAAATATTGAAACATTAACACTTGAATTTGTAAAGGCTGAAAACAAGATATTTAGGATAAAAATTTGTGGAAGAAATATAAGAAACTCTGCAAGAGATTTACTATTAAAAAATTCTATTCTTAAATAATTTCCAAAATTTAATTCTTTAATTAAATTTTCAAGAATAATCGGTTTTCTTATTGCAAAAAGAGTTGCAAAAATTATAAGAAATAATAAGTGTGAGATAATAAACAAATCTCCATCAACTGCAAATCTATTTTCAATAAGTATTGGAAATACAATTATAAGAACTGACATTGTTGGTGTGATTAAAAAAAGTGATGAACTATTTTTAAGTTCTATTAATATTTCTTTTTTTAAAATATCTTTATTAATATTCATCTAAGTTAATTACCTCATAATTGAAATCATCAATATCTACATATTCCTGAGATGATAAAATGTTACAGTTTTGATTAATTGATCTGTATCTAATTAATTCTTCAAATAACTTTACTCCCTCATAATCAAGAAAATTAAGTGGTTCATCAATACAAAAAACTATTGGATTTTTGATTTCAATTATTGAAAGTTCAGCTCTTCTAATCATTCCATTTGAAAAATTTTTTATTTTCTCATTTAAATAATTTGACGGTAAATATTTTTGTAAAACTTTGACTTTATTTTCTTCTGTTAAATCAGAATTTGTTGAAAAGTAATTAATGTTTTCTAATAGCGTGAGGTCACTTAATAAAGTTTTAGTTGAAGAGATTTGATTTATTAATACATCTTTTCGTGCTACTTTTGAATTAAAATCAGTTCCATCAAAATTAAAAGATATATAGTTCAATAATGTTGATTTTCCTGCACCATTCTTTCCAACGATCTGATAGTTTTGGTCATGATTTAATTCAAATTTCAAATCCTTTAGGACAATTTGATTGGAATATCCCAAACTTAAATTACTTGCTTTAAAAAATGTTTTTGACACTAGCTTATTCTATTGACGATAGTTTTTTATAAATTTCAAATGTAGTCATTACATCATCTTTTGCAGAATGTGTTGGTAAAGAAACTTTAAAATATTTTGCAATTGTTAGTAACTTATGATTTTTAATTATTTTTCCTAATTTTTTTCTACTTAGGTTAACAGTGTCAATTGTTTTATTTTTAAGAGGATCATGCAAATAATGATTTAAAAATTTCAAATCAAAGTGATTTATATTGTGCCCAACTAATATTGAATTTTCAACAAAGCTTGTAATTTTTTGACTCATATCTGAAAAGATAGGTGCATTTTTGACCTTTTCATCAGTTATGCCATGTATATGTGAATTTTCAATTTTGTTATTTGGTTTAAATAAACTATAAAATTCGTCAATTATTTGATAATCTTTTACTTTTAAAATATAAATTTCTAATATTTCCGAATTGTTAGGTTCGAACCCAGTTGTTTCAATATCCAAAATACATAATGTATCATTCATAATTTTTATATATTTCCCACATAGCTATTGCAGCTGCGCTTGAGGCATTCAATGAATCAACATGTGCTCCTGAATCTATTTTTAAAATTTCATTTGAATTTTTCTTCCATATTTCAGAAATACCATATTGTTCTGATCCAATCACAAGTGCATAATTTCTATTTGGTTTAAAAGAATTAATACTTTTGTCTGAAGATGGATCTAATGAAATAATCTGGTAATTTAAATTTTTTAGAAAAGGAACAATCTTTTTTGATTTTTCTGAATATATATTTATATTAAAAATATGTCCGATTGACGATCTAATAACATTGGGATTGTAAATATCTGTTACGCTATCGGAAGCGATTATATTTTTAATATTGAAAGATCTAGCCGTTCGAATCATTGTTCCAAGGTTCCCAGGTTTTTCAATTTTATCAGCGATTAGTATTGGACCAGATAGGGGATTATCTATTAAGCTCAAGTCTTTAGTTTTAAATAGTGAAATAATTCCATCTGACTTATCACGATACGATAATGCTGCAAAAACTTTTTTAGATAATTTAATTATTCGAATGTTTTTATTTTTAAATTTATCAACTAGTTCAAAATTATTTTCACCCATGAAGAGATCGTCACAAATATAAAGTGTATCGATTGCATAGTTTGATTTAATTAATTGTATATTTTCTCTATATCCTTCAGCCAATGACTTCTCTTCTTTTTTTCTTATTTTATTTTTTCTTAAAGAAAGCAAAAACTTAAGCTCTGGATTTGCAAGAGAGGATATATCTTTACTTTTCATAAATTTCTTCATGTATAAGTTTTTTTTGACTAGTTTTTTGTTTATTGTTTCGGTTCGTAGTGTCCTCAACCCCAGCAGTCACAAATCCTAATATCTCAATATTTTCTGGAATTTTGAGTAAAGATTTAATTTCACTTATAGCCATATTGTGTGAGCCAAGAAAGCCACTTTTTAGACCAGTTTCATCAATTAATAACATACAATTCATCATTGCTGCTCCTGCATCCACATACCAATAGGGAACACTCCAACTAGTTGAATTTGTTTCATTTTGTTTATCCATTTTTTCGTATCTTTCATGATATGCTTCTTGATTTATCAATATCAAAAAAATTGCTTTGGAGTTTGATATCCATTTACCAAATCCTTTTTTTAAATAACTTTCTTCATTTGCAAAATATGCCAATTTATTAATGTTAGTTTTACTTGTAATAGAAATTATTTCTATACCCCTAGAAAATCCTGCCGTAGGTATTTTTATTGTTAATTTTGGAATTTCTTTAAGAGCAGGAAATGTTTTATCAGACTCAACGTAATTCCTTACAACTTTTCGGTTCAATATTAGATTTTGAAGATAAGTTTTTTCACTTTCCATTAGTTAAGGCAAGATCTTTAACCATATCACCAACTTCGGATGTGCTCATACCCATTTTTCCGGCAGAGAGGGAATCAAGTTTTTGTGCAGTTTTAATAATTGCATTTTCTAATTCTTTAGCGTACTCTTCCTCACCAAGGTTATTTAGCATCATTGATGCTGCAGCAATACATGCCAGTGGGTTAATGACATTTTTACCAGTATATTTAGGAGCAGATCCTCCAATAGGTTCAAACATCGATACACCATTAGGATTTATATTTCCTCCAGCAGCAATCCCCATTCCACCTTGAATCATTGCACCAAGGTCGGTAATGATATCTCCAAACATGTTATCAGTGACGATAACATCAAACCATTCAGGATTTTTAACCATCCACATACAAACTGCATCAACGTGTCCATAATCCGTTTCTATATCGGGATATTTTTCTGCAACTTCATAAAATACTCTTTCCCATAAGTCGTGCGCATATGTAAGGACATTTGTTTTAGCACACAGAGTTATTTTTTTTCTATTATTTTTACTTGTAAACTCAAATGCATACTCAATGCATCGTTGAATAGCACTTCTAGTATTTATTGATTCTTGGGTAGCAACTTCTTTTTCTGTTCCATAATGAATAAAACCACCAGCTCCAGCATAAAGACCTTCTGTATTCTCTCTAACTACAACAAAATTTATATCTTCAGGTGTCTTGTTAGCTAACGGGGTTTCAACACCGGGGTACAAGACAACGGGTCTGAGGTTTATGTATTGATCAAATTCTTTTCTTAATTTTAAAAGAATTCCTTGTTCTAGAATTCCAGGTTTTACATCCGGATGACCTATTGCACCAAGTAAGATTGCATCACTCTCACCAAGTTCATTAAGATCGGATTTAGTAACCAGGTGACTAGTTTTTAAAAATCTATCTCCACCAAGATCATTTTCGACAAAATTAAAATCAACATCAAATTTTGACTTTGTGTGATCTAAGATTTTTATTGTCTCTTTAACAACTTCTGGACCTGTGCCATCTCCACCGATAATTGATATTTTATATTTTTTCATATTATTTATTTAATGCATTCAAGAATGACTCAACCGATCCTTGAACAACATCAGTTGACACTGACCTTCCTTGTTTCAGATTGTGACCATCATTAATGATAGTTACAATTTCGGCAGTAGCATCTGCTCCTTTAGTAATACTCTCTACTCTGTAGTCAATCAAAACTGCTTCAGATTTTAAAATTTCTTTTACAGCTTTAAATGCAGCGTGAATCATACCATCGCCCTCGGCTTCTTGTGTTTTGTTTTCACCATTTACACTTAGTGTTATTTTTGCTGAAGCAAATTGATCTTTACTGTTAACAGCTACAGATACCAACTTAACGGGTGCTTCATTAATTTCTACTTGGCCAATAATTGCTCTGAGCTCATTTTCCACAATCTCGCCTTTTCTATCGGCTAATTTTTTAAACTTATCAAAACTTAAATTAAATGTCTCCTCATCTAAATCAATATTTAATTTTTTTATCGCATCTTTAAAGCCAGCTCGTCCTGAATGCTTTCCAAGAACAATTTTTGATTCTTGTCCAACTGAGTCTGGAGTCATTATTTCATAAGTCATAGTATTTCTTAAATATCCATGTTGATGTATTCCTGATTCGTGACTAAATGCATTTCTTCCGACAACGGCTTTATTATATTGAACAGGATATCCTGTTAGCTTTGAGACGAGTCTTGATGTTTCTGAGATTTCTGTAGTTTCAGCATTGATATTAACTCCGTACTGGTCTTGTCTTGTTTTTACAGCCATAATAATTTCTTCAGTTGATGTATTTCCTGCTCTTTCTCCTATTCCATTAATTGCACCTTCTATTTGTCTTGCACCTGCGTTTATTGCAGTTAAAGAATTTGCTACTGCCAATCCAAGATCGTTGTGGCAATGAGTTGAAATAATAACATCTTCGTTTCTTCCCCTTACATCATTAAATACTTTTGTTAAGAGCTCCAAGTAGTCATTCGGTGTTGCATACCCAACGGTGTCTGGAACGTTGATAGTAGTCGCCCCTTCTTCAACAGCAACCTTAAGAATTTCTATAAGAAAATCATGATCTGTTCTAGTTGCATCTTGAGCGGAAAACTCAACATCATCACACAACTTTTTTGCGAATTTTACAGATTCTTTTGCATCTTTAAGAACTTCTTCTTTTGTCTTTCTGAGCATGTGTTCCATGTGAATATCTGAAGTAGAGGTGAAAACATGTATCCTTGATTCCTTTGCAACTTTAATCGCTTCGTGGGCTTGCTCTATGTCTTCTTGAACACATCTTGCTAAAGAGGCGATTTTTGAATTTTTGATATTTTGTGCAATTAGATTGACACCATCCCAATCACCAGGGGATGAGGCTGCAAATCCAGCTTCTATTACATCAACTTTTAATTTTTCAAGCTGTTGTGCTATCAGAAGCTTTTCGGAGGGTGTTAATGCAATTCCTGGACTCTGCTCACCATCTCTCAAAGTGGTATCAAAAATTACTAGTTGGTCTGAACTCATATATCCTTTTTGATATCCTTTGCATTTAAAAATGGCATCATATCCCTTAATTCTTTACCAATATTTTCAAGTTGATGTTTTGATGCTTTTTCACGCTCCTGTTTGAGGTATGGTGACCCTTCACGAGCTTGTGACATCCATTCTTTTGCAAAAGCTCCCGATTGAATTTCTTCTAGAACTTTTTTCATTTCTTTTTTCGTTTCATTTGTAATTATTCTTGAACCTCTTGAAAAATCTCCATATTCAGCTGTGTCGGAAATAGAATGTCTCATCCACTCAAATCCACCCTCATACATAAGATCAACGATTAATTTAACTTCGTGTAATGTTTCAAAATAAGCACTTTCTGGCTGATATCCTGCTTCAACTAATGTTTCAAATCCATTTCTTATCAATTCAGTTAGCCCTCCACATAAAACGACTTGTTCACCAAATAAATCAGTTTCAGTCTCTTCTTTAAATGTCGTGTTTAAGACTCCAGCTCTACCTCCACCGATTGCAGAGGCATAAGATAAAGCCAAATCTTTTGTATCCCCATTTAAATCTTTTTCAACAGCCACTAAGCATGGCATACCAGAACCTTCTTCATAAGTTCTTCTTAATAAATGACCAGGTCCTTTTGGGGCAATCATGGCAATAGATATATCTTCTCTTGGTATTATTTCTCCAAAATGTATGTTGAACCCATGAGCAAAAAATAATGTCGCATTGTCTTTCATATGTGGTGCGATGTCTTTTTCGTAAACGTCTGCCATAAGTTGATCGGGAAGTAGCAACATGACAACATCGGCTTGTTTTGTTGCATTTTCAAGAGTATCTACTTTTAGACCCATTTTTTTTGCTCTTTCGAATGAAGTTGAATCTTTCCTTAATCCCACAGTTATATCTACACCTGAATCATGTAGATTCAAAGAATGTGCATGGCCTTGACTTCCAAATCCTATAACACTTACTTTTTTTGACTTAATTAATTCAACGTCGATTGAGTCATCATATATTATTTTGGTTGACAATATTCCTCCTATAATTTAGTTTGAATGGCTATTCTGCCACCTCTTATCATTTCTATAATTCCAAATGGTTTCAATAAGTTTTCTAATTTATCTAAATCTTTTGAAGATCCTGTCATTTCAAATACAGCGTAATCCTGTCCAACATCTACAGACCTTGCGCCTGATAGAGAGGCTTTCTCAATTACTGAAGTTTGAGTATCTTTATTAATAGATACCTTCAATAAAAGTACTTCTGACTCAATTGTGTTTTCTGGATCTAGCTCAACAATCTTTATTACATTTATTAGTTTGTTTAATTGTTTTTTGACTTGTTCAACAGACTCTAATTCTGTAACAATTGTCATTTTTGATCTACCTTCAATATTTGTTGGCCCAACTGCTAGTGAATTGATATTAAATCCTCTTCTAGATATTGTTGATGCAACTCTAGCTAACACACCTGGTTTATCTTCGACAAGAACACTTAAAATTCTTTCACTCATATTTTTTTTAAATCATCCTCATTCAATATTACGACATCATTACTTCCACCTGCAGGAACCATTGGGAATACCATATCTTCTGGATCGACAATACATTCAACTAATACTGGCTTGTCATCAATTTCTAACATTTTTTGGAATACTTTTTTAACGTCAGATTTTTCAACCATCCTTAATCCGGTAGCACCCATAGATTCTGCTAATGCAACATAGTCAGGAGTGTGGTGAGTTAGTTCAGATGCTGAAAATCTATTTTTATAAAATATTTTTTGCCATTGTCTAACCATCCCGTGATTTCCATTATTAAAAACAACAATTTTTATAGGAATGTTTTCTGTTGAAGCGGTTATCAATTCTTGACATGTCATTTGAAAACAACCATCGCCATCTAAAGCTAATATTTGACGATCTGGGTATGCAGCTTTTGCACCTATAGCGGCAGGTAATGAATATCCCATGGTGCCAAGTCCTCCCGAATTTAACCAAGTATTGGGTGAGGTAAAGTTCCAATGTTGAGAAATCCACATTTGATGTTGTCCTACTCCAGAAACTACAATTGCGTCTTCTTCTGAGAGTTTTTGGAGTTCTTCCAAAACAAAAGGAACCTTTAATGGACCTTTTTCTTCTTGATTATATGAAAGGGGATAATCTTTTTTCATTTGATTTAGCTCGTCAATCCACTCCGAAGTGTTTAATTCGGATCCCTCCAATTGTTGAGTAAGTCCAATAATTACACTTTTTGCATCTCCAACGATTGGAACTTCAGGTTCTCTTATTTTTCCGATTTCCGCAGGATCTATATCAGCATGTATTACTTTCGCATTCTGAGCAAAGAACTTGGGGTTTGCAGTTACTCTATCATCAAACCTTACTCCGATAGCTATTAGAAGGTCTGATTTTTGAATTGACGTTGTAGCGGTATAATTTCCATGCATTCCTGGCATTTCAAAACACAGTTCATTACCATCTGGAAATGCTCCTCTACCCATTAAAGTAGTTACAACTGGTATTTTGAATTTTGTTGCAAGTTCAAAAAGTTCTTGATTTGCTTTGGAATGAATTATACCCCCACCTACATAAAGAATAGGTTTATTTGATTTTCTTATTAATTCGGCGGCTTGAGCTATCATTTTCGGATTTGGTTCTAAAGTGGGTTTGTATCCAGGCATATCAATTAACTTAGGTTCAATCCATTCAACTTTTTGATTTAGAATATCTTTAGGAATATCAACAAGGACAGGTCCAGGTCTTCCTGTAGTTGCTATATGTTTTGCTTCTAACAAAACTTGTGGGATCTCTTCTGCGCTTGTAATTAAATAATTATGCTTTGTAGCTGCCATCGTTAAACCTACTGTATAAGCCTCTTGAAATGCATCATTACCAATTGCTTCAGAAGCAACTTGACCGGTTATAGCCAATAATGGAGTTGAGTCCATCAAGGCATTTGTAAGTGGAGTAATGAGATTTGTCGCCCCAGGTCCAGACGTAGCAATTACAACTCCAAGTTCACCTGTTGCTTGAGCATAGCCTTCGGCCATATGCCCGGAGCCTTGTTCATGTCTAGCTAAGATATGTCTAATTGGACTATCATATAAGGGATCATAGGCTGGTAATATTGCACCACCAGGCAAACCAAAAATGGTTGAGATGTTCATATATTCTAAACTTCTTACAACAAGCTCGGCACCAGTTAATTTTTCTTCACTCATATCTTTCCCAAAAAAAAACCTCCCTAATTTTGGGGAGGCGCTCAATACTAGCTAATGAGCGCTACATAAGCACTAATACTAGTAAAGAAATGAAATTTACTTTTATATTCATTACGAATAACTATAGTTAAAGCTGATAAAAATGAAAGACATAAATGTAATAAATTATCTTAATAAGAGCGGTATTGAAATTCCTGAATATATTAACCTTTCAGCAGTTAGCCTTCCATCCTTAGAAAATAAATCTACCGAAATAAAAAACATTAAGAATAAAAAAAAGCATGCTGATATGAAATTTACTTTTTCTAACCCTGATTATTCTGGATTGGGTGATAAATTTAAATGGGCAAAATCATGTATTATTGTAAGTTACAATTACGGAGAGAATTATAAGACAAATATTGCATCATCCCTTGGTAATGGTTCAATAGCTAGATTTGCCATTGAAGATTACTACTTACCAATTAAACATTTTATAGATCAATTAAAATTACATTTTGATAAATTAAATTTGAAGACTCAAGAATTCATTGATAGCCCGAACCATTACGATAGATTATTTTTTCAAAAATCTGGTTTGGGATGGCAAGGTAAAAGTTCAATGATGTTAGCTCCTGGCATAGGTCCCTGGCAATTGATTGGAAATTTATATGTAGAAAAAGAATTTAAGCCATTCGATGAAAAAACATATTCTTGTGGTACTTGCAATTTATGTCAGATCTCTTGTCCTACAGGGGCACTTGATAATGAATACCAAATTGATTCCACGAAATGCATATCATATTGGTTACAATCTCCAAAAATAATTCCTCATGAAATGAGAATAAAAATTGCTAATAGATTTTATGGTTGTGATGATTGTCTCTTGTCCTGTCCACCAGGACAAAATAAGTTTATTAATTTAAAAAGTTCAAATGAAGTTGATCTAAATGAAATCATAAATATGGACAATGAAAACTTAATTTCTAAATTTTCATGGTTTTACGTACCAAAAAGAAATGCAGATTATCTCAAACGAAATGCAATAATAGCATTGGCAAATAATCCTAGATCGGATAGTTACAAATTATTCGAACGACTACTAGATGCAAGCAGTGAAATTATAAGACTTTATTCTGTTTGGGCGTTGTGGAGAGTTGATAAGTTAAACACTATTAACAAGAACAATTTCTACAAATCAGAAAATTCAAAAGAAGTACTTTCTGAATTCGAACGTTTAATTAAGTGATTTTATAGTAAAGTATATCTATTCTTTATTTATGGCTAAATTTTCAGATGATGTAACACAAGGTGTAGAAAAATCTGCTGCTAGAGCAATGTTAAGAGCAGTAGGTTTAAAAGACGACGACTTTAACAAATTTCAAGTTGGCATTGTCTCTGCTGGCAACGAAGTAACACCTTGCAACTTAACAGGTCCTGAATTATCAAACTTTGCAAAAGAAGGAGTTAATGGTGAAGATTCAGCAGGTCTTATTTTTTCAACTATAGCCGTATCAGATGGAATATCCATGGGGCATGAGGGGATGAGAGCCTCTTTAGTCTCTCGAGAAGTAATTGCTGATTCAGTTGAACTAGTCATGCACGCAGAAAGATTTGATGGAATGGTCACAATAGCTGGATGTGATAAGTCATTACCCGGCATGTTGATGGCATCGGCAAGAGTTAATAGACCAGCTATTTTTTTGTATGGGGGCAGTAGTCTTCCCGGGAGCTATAAAGGTAAAGATATTTCAATAGTTGACGTTTTTGAGGGAATAGGAGCTTTTGAAAAAGGGATAATCACAGAAGAAGAATTATATGAAATAGAATGTAATGCATGTCCAGGACAAGGCTCTTGTGCAGGAATGTTTACTGCAAATACTATGGCCTCAGTTGGTGAAGCAATTGGAATGAGTCTACCTGGTACTGCATCCATTCCAGCAGAAGATTCAAGATTAAGAAATGCTGCAAAAGAATCAGGACTACAGCTGAATCACCTATTAAAAAAAGATATCAAACCGAGAGATATTATGACATCACAAGCTTTTCAAAATGCTATTACAACTGTTTTGGCACTAGGAGGAAGTACAAATGCAGTTTTACATCTTTTGGCTATAGCTTATGAAGCAAAAGTCGATCTTAGCTTGGATACTTTTAATGAATTAGGCAAAACAGTGCCACATCTGGCTGACATGAAACCATTTGGAAATTACCATATGGTTGATTTAGATAGAATAGGAGGAGTACCTGTAGTTTCTAAAATTCTTCTTGAAAATAAACTTATTGACCCCAACTGTATAACCGTGACAGGAAAAACAGTGGGTGAGAATTTGGAAAATATAAAAATACCTACAAACCAAGATGTAGTATCTTTTCCTGATAATCCAATATCAAGTGAAGGTGGAATTGCCATCCTAAAGGGTTCACTTTCACCCAATGGGTCAGTTGTAAAAACTGCTGGTATAGAGATTGATGAATTTTCTGGTCCCGCAAACGTTTTTGATAGTGAACAAGATGCCATAGATGCTTTATTTAAAAATGAAATTAATAAAGGCGATGTAGTTGTCATTAGAAATGAAGGACCAAAAGGTGGACCTGGAATGAGAGAGATGCTTCAGATAACTGCGGCAATTAAAGGTGCTGGACTTGGTAAAGAGGTATTACTTATTACGGACGGAAGATTTTCAGGTGGTACCACTGGTTTATGTATAGGACATGTAACTCCCGAAAGTTTTGATTTAGGACCAATATCAATTTGTCAAAATGGTGATGTAATTAATTTAAATTTAATTAAAAGAGAATTGAATCTTAATATTTCAAAATCAGAAATTAACAAAAGATTAAAATCGTATAAACTTCCTGAACCTAGATATAAATCAGGTGTACTTAATAAGTATTCAAAATTAGTTTCAGGAGCTGATACAGGGGCCGTTACATCATAAATAAAGAATGATATTTATTTCAGACATACATCACGGATTAGATTCTCTAGATAATTTACCACGAGATAAAGGTCCAATTGTAATTTTAGGTGATTTAATTAATTGGATCGATTATCGAAATGGAGATGGAATAGCCAAAGATGTTTTTGGTGAAGAAAATGTTCAAGAGCTAATCGAACTTAGAAAAAAACATGATTTTTCTAAGAGAAAAAAAATGTGGGAACAATTATTTTCGGAAGATAAAAAATTAAAGCAACAACAAATACAAGACTCAATACAAAGGCAGTATGTTGAGGTTTTTGATAAATTAAAAAATTTTGAAGTTTATTTAATACCTGGAAATGTTGATTCAATTGATATTCTTGAAGAAACCAAAACAAAAAATATCACAAATATTGATGGTCAAGTTCTGAGTCACAAAGAAATAAAAATTGGATTTGCTGGGGGAGGAGTTCCTACTCCTATAAATGCAAGGGGAGAAATTACAGAGGAAGCTTTTGAATTAAAATTAGAGAACTTAGGTGATATAGATATAATTTGTACACACGCACCTCCTTATGTTGATGAATTAATTACTGACGTTATAACAAATAAAAAAGAACAAGGCTGGAAAGTATTAAAAAAATTTATAGAGGATAAACAGCCAAAATTTTCTATATTTGGTGATGTCCATCAACCAAAAGCATATGTGTGGAAAATCGGTTCTACTCAATGTATCAATGTTGGTTATTTCCGCTCCAACAGTAATTATTTAGAATTAGACTCTTTAAAGTTATGAATATTTTATCTTTTGACGTTGGTGGAACAACAATTAAAGCCGGACTTGTAAAAAAAGATTTAGAAATACAGGAAAAATTTACCGAAGATACACCAAAAAATGAAGAATCTTTTATTTCATTAATAGAAGAAATTCATAAAGCAAGAAAAGATAAATGTGATAAGGTTTCCTTTGGCATGCCTGGATTTATTGATAGGGATAACTATGTATTTAGATATGGTACAAATATGAAATTCTCAATCGATTTTAAAAAGCTCGAATTTTTTAATGAAAAAAAATTCTATATTGAAAATGATGGAAATTTAGCTGCTTATTCAGAGTTTGTTTTAAATTTGAGTGATAAATATAAAAACGTCATAATGCTTACATTCGGTACAGGTATTGGCGGAGGTATTATCACTGATTCAAAAATTTATAAAGGGGGAGGAAATGCAGGCGAAATTGGACACATCTTAATTAAAGAAAATTCTAATTTAGAAGATATAATTTCAGCAAAAGCATGGACGAGTAAATGTAATGATTTATATCAACAAAATAAAAATTCTGAACTCTCGAAAAGATTTAAAGAAAAGAAAGTTGGATCTCTATTGTTTGATCAATCTATTAATCTTGAAGATAACGAAAAACTTGAAAGAGAAAAAATAATTAAATATACATCAAGAGGTTTAGTTTCCTTATTTGAATTATTTGATAATGAATTGTTTGTTATTGGAGGAAGCATGACTCAAAATCCTTATGATTTTCTTTTACTAATAAAAGAATATATAAAACTAAATTTTGAATTTCCTTCTAGAGCATTTCCTGAGATTATATTGAGTAAATCAAGGGCAGATGCAGGATTATTAGGCTCAGCATTGCTAGCTTTAAATAGTGAATAATAAATCGATCCTTTTAAATGGTTCATTTTTTCAAGACGATCATAAAAGAAAAATTGAAAAACTTAATGAATTAGATATTAAGTCAGTTTATGTATTTGACCACAACGTAAATCCAGAAAAAAGAGATTCACCTGTATACAAACTAAGGGAGGCAATATCTAACCTAAATAGTTATGAAAGAAATTTTGATATTGGCACAATGGTTTTGAATATTAGAAAAAGAAGAAGACCAATTCTTTTTAATAAATACCTCTTGCCATTTCTTGAAATTCCCAATTTTAATTTAGGAATAGGAATTGGTGACCAAAAGTATGAAAAACAAGACATTTTATACCAAAATAACATCGAGCAAGTAATAAAAGAAATAATCAAGGATAGTAGATATCTTAAAAACAATATAAATTTAATAATTGGTGGTAGTTCTAATGCGTTAAAGGATCTCTCATTAAAATATTCTTTGGGAATTAATCAATGGCAGGGAAGCATTGATAAATTAATTGATAAGATAAAAATTTTTGAAAATACTTACAATAAAAACTTCAGGGTAAGTTATTGCACAAAAAACTTTAAATTCACAGAAAAAGATGTTGATATAGGTCTTGGTTTTGAAATTATTTATGTTTTGAGTGAATCTAAATCATTTGATAAACAAATTGATGAGATACAGAAACACTGCTTGAATTAGAAAATGATTGATATTAGATCCGATACTGTAACAAAGCCATCAAAAGAGATGCTTGAAACAATTATGCATGCGGATGTCGGAGATGATGAGTATAAAGAGGATCCAACTGTAAACGAGCTAGAAGAGTTCACTGCAGATTTATTAGGATTTGAAGATGGATTATTTGTCACTTCAGGCTTAATGGGTAATCAAATTTCATTATTAAACCATACAAATCCTGGAGAGGAAGTTTTAACTACTTCAGATTCTCATATAAAAAACTATGAACATGGTGCAGCATCTTTTTTATCAAGAATTCAGTTTAGGAACGTTGAGCATGATGACGGAGTTTTTAACTTTGAAGATTTAGAAAAGCAGATTAGTAAGTCTTTGTATCATAAACCAAAAATAAGCACTGTAGCAATAGAAAATACTCATCTATCTTCTGGAGGTTCAATAATTCCTTTTGAGTTTATCGAAAAATTATATACTTTTACTTCCAAAAAAAATTTGAAACTACATATTGACGGAGCAAGAATATGGCACGCAATCTTAGAGGAAGAAAAAACCAACTATGGGGATTTTTGTGATAGTTTAACTTTTTGTTTTTCCAAAGGTTTAGGTGCGCCTATAGGATCAATTCTTCTTGGATCAAAAAAGTTCATAGAAGACTCAAGGGAATATAGAAAAAAAATAGGTGGTGGTATGAGGCAGGTAGGAGTAATCGCATCAGCTGCAAAATTTGCATTAGAAAATCGTAATAAATTATTGGATGATCACAAAAAAGCAAAAGAAGTTTTTGATGTAATAAAATTGAAAGTAAATAAAGTTGATGGTTTAAACTCTACAACTTACAAGGGGACAAATATGCTCCTATTGCATTTTGATAGTGTAATAAAGTCTGATAAATTTTTGGAAAATTTACTGAAAGAAAATATAAAAGCTGGCTATTTAAGAGAAAAAGTTGTACGTTTCGTTTTTCACAAAGATAATAGCCAGAAAGACATTAAAAAAGTCATAAAAGCGATTCAATCTTTTTCATAATAATTATCATTATTCCATTCTGTAATAGACTTTTCTGACAAGCGAACTAATGTAAATACTCCACCAACCATTACAAAAATTGTTATTGAAATATTTAAAAGAATAGTTAATTGGCAATTCTCGGAGCAAAATGTGATTCCTAATATATATCCAATGTAGATTGATAGAAGAATGACTGTGAAGTAAACAATAAACTTAAATTTTTTACTAAATATCATATCCAAGATTATTGTAATATAAGATGAATTTTGTAAATCCATGGTTATCGTTATTTAGCTTTGTATATTTTATAGTTGCAGGTTTTCTCTCATTTTTTGGGAGTAAATTTATTGTTTCATATTATCTCAAAATAGTTAATTCAAGATTATTGAAAACAATAGAACCGTTGATTGGAGTTCTTAGCTTTTGTTCATTTTTTGGAATTTTTTTGATAATTTTATATAATATACTTACCTAGGCAGAGGTAGTATATATTTTTAATTCTTGATCCACAATATACTGTAAATCACAATGACCTGGCTTATCTTCATTAAAAACTTGAGAACCTAATTTATAAAACATAAACGATCGAATAGTATCTTGATGAGTCACAAAAAGTGTATGTTCATGTAATTCATAAAGCTCATTAACTCTTTTAAAGGTTTCTAGAAAAGATTCACTGGATTTTATTATTACAGGATCTTGATTGTATATTTTGTATTCTTCAGTACTAGTTATTTCATCAAAGGTATATCCCTTCCAGTTAACTAAACCTGCCCACTCCGTAATTTTGTTAGAAATTAAAATTTGCTTTTTTAATTTTGTATTTACAATTTCAGACGTCTGTCTCGCCCTAAGGAGGGGAGAAGTTATTATTTTCCTTATATCAAAATTTTCATATATATACTTTGCAGCTTTAGCTGCTTGTTCCTTACCTGTAGCAGATAGCTCATAACCTGGAATATCATAATATAAAATATTTTTTGGATTTTTTACTTCTCCATGTCTTAAAAATATATTCATCTTAATTACAGAGTAGTTTCAGAATATATTAAAATCTCTATATGGGTTTGAATAAAAAAGAAGAAGAAATTTTAAAAGAGATTGAGATGGGTCTTACAAAAGATGACCCTAAATTAGAAAAAGCTGTTGAAAATCTGACTTTGTCGAACTTCTCAAGAGCAAGAATTTCAATATCTTTTATTACTTTTATTCTTGGTTTTTTCACAATGATTGGAACTTATACAATTCAAGCTGTATTTGCAGTTGTCGGATTTGTATTAATGGCTTTGTCCGGATATGTTTTTGTTACAAACACAAGGTCTTTATTAAATGCTGAGAATATTCAAGAATGGAATTTTAAGCAGATCTATAAGCTTGTAAGAAACAAAGATACTTCTAGACAAAACAAATAGTATAAATTAAATTTAATAATACGTCTGAGTTTAATTAAGGAGTAAGGGATTGAAAAAAGACGCATTTACATCAAAACAAGCATGCTATCTTTCTGGGTGTACGTCTCATCAACTTCGTTACTGGGATAAAGTAAAACTAGTATCACCGAGTATTCAGTCTTCACATGGTAAACCAGGAGTGCCGAAATTATATTCATTTAGAGATATTGTTTCATTAAAAGTAATCAAAACACTACTAGATAATGGCATGAGTATCCAAAGAGTTAGAAGAGCTTGGAGATATTTGTCAAGAAATGGTGATCTTCAAGATCAATTATCAAAAACTAAACTTAGTTCCGACGGAGAAACAATTTACACAATTGAAGAAAATAAAGTTTTAGATGCTCTTAAACATGGACAACTAGCTTTTTTTGAGACAATAGACTTTGTCGCTAAAGAAGTAGAAGAAGATCTTTCAAAGTTTGAGCTTGATAAGGAAAGATTTCTTAATTTATTAACAAGAGTTGAAGATGATATACAATCCCAGCAGTTGCAAGCGTAATAAATTTATTTATTATAAAATCTTAATATGAACAATTTTGGGAATCACAGAACTTTGATTCTTAACGCTACCTATCAGCCTTTATCAATTGCATCTGCCAAGAGATCCATTTCTTTATTACTTTCCAATAAAATTAATGTAATAAAAAAATCCAATCTTGAACTCCGATCAGAATCATCAACAATTACAATTCCAAAAGTTGCAGCGTTGAATTATTACGTAAAAGCTCCTTACGCTAGAAGGGTTGCTTTAAATCGTGAAAATATTTTTATTAGAGATAAATATGTATGTCAATATTGCGGCAGTCAAGCCGAGTCAATTGATCATATTATTCCAAAATCTAAAGGTGGGGAACATGAATGGCAAAACGTTGTTGCTTGTTGTAAGAAATGTAATTTAATCAAAGCAGACAAATATTTGAACCAAACAATTCTTAAACTAGTCGATTTTCCTTCAGTACCAAAAGGTAATTTCTGGATAAAAACAATTATTGGTTCTAACCCTGATCCAGAATGGAAAGAATTTCTTATTTCAGCTTAAAAAATTTTTTTTAAATTGTGTTGCAAAGTGTCATATAGTGTCATATAATGACACAAAGTGGTTCAAGGCACGAAAGGCGGATAAAAGTGTTCCTTGGTGAGTATCAACACACAATGGACTCGAAGGGTAGAGTAGTTATTCCATCGAAGTTTAGAAGAGAGCTCCAACAGGGCTGTGTAGTCACCAAGGGACAAGACAACTGTCTACAAATACTTACAAAGAAGAGTTGGTCACTCCTCTCAGAAAGAATGGCTGATCTTCCTGTAACTGAAAAATCATCACGTCAATTAAGAAGAGCTATATTTAGTGGTGCTGTTGACTCAAAGCTTGATTCAGCTGGAAGAATTCAAATTCCTGAAAACTTAAGAGATTACAGCAGTATTCCAATTAATGGCGACGTCACTGTTACAGGTACTGGAAACACTATTGAAATTTGGTCTTCAAAAGCCTGGAAAAAAATTCAAAATGAAGCAGATCATGAATTTGCAAATATTAACGAAGTGAAAGGATAGTTCATAGCCAGCTCTCTAGACAACTAAATTGGAACACCCTTACTCCGCCCAACTTTCCAATTGGTGCCAGTTCTAGAGAGCTGGGTATGAACAATAACAGGGTTGGGTACATGCCACATGTTGGCGTTATGAAAGAAGAAATCTCTTCTTTATTAAAAGATGTTCCGGAAGGTTATTTTATTGATGCAACTTATGGTGATGGATCTCATTTTGAATTTATTGATGGAGAAAAAAAATTCACAGCGATTGGATTTGATCGAGATTTTGATTCGGTCGCAAGTAAAAAGAAGAACCATAATGTAGTTCAATTAAACTTTTCAAAAATTTACGATTATTTAGATGAAAATTCACTTACTCCAATAAGTGGAATTCTTTATGATCTTGGAGTTTCAAGCCATCAAATAGATACACCATCTAGAGGATTTTCATATTCAATTAATTCTGATTTAGATATGAGAATGAATCAACAAGAATCTTTAACAGCTGAAACTATACTTAACTCATTTTCTTATGAAGATTTAAAGCTAGTTTTCCAAAATTATGGAGAGGATAGATATTCTATTTCAATTGCAAAAAAAATTGTAGACAATCGACCAGTTTACAAAACAAAAGATTTGGTAAAACTCATTAAAGATGCTTTACCAAAACAGAATCCAATTTATATTGAGAAGAGTATTCGAAGAATTTTTCAAGCTATCAGAATTCAAGTTAATGACGAGTTGGAAGAGTTAAGAAAATCATTAAACAGTATAAAAGATGTAGTTTCAAAAAATGGTGTGATAATTTGTATTTCTTATCATTCTCTTGAAGATAAAATTGTTAAGAATTTTATGAATGAATTAACCGTTGGTTGTATTTGTGATCCTTCAATTGCAATATGTGTTTGTAATAATGTAAAAAGTTTTAAGTTTCCAAACAAAAAAAAATATTATCCCAGCAATGAAGAAATAGAAACTAATTCAAGGGCAAAATCTGCAACATTAAGGTATGTGATTAAATTATGAAAAAAAAATATATTTTTCGTTTAATATATTCACTTTTATCAATATCAATTATTCTGTCACTTTTTATAAATATAAAAATAAATGAAATTTCGAAAGAACTCTCATCAATTAATGCTGAAATTGTAGAACTCGAACGCTCTAAAGCAAATATAAATGTTGAATATATTAAGAAATACTCGTTTGAAAATATTGAAAATTTATCCAAATTGAAATCATATGTCAGGCTTAGGGTTAATAACTTGAACTTAGATCTTGAAACCCCATACAAACTTAATGACGTTGAAGAAATGAATCCTACTGTAATGGGTTTTAGTAGATGAGATTAAATAAAAATAGATTGAAGTTAAATTTTTTATTCTTAACGATATTTTCTTTCGTATTGTTTGGTTCATTTCTATTTATTCAAAAAGTATATTCTTTACAATTTATCGAATCTGATCATTTTCAAGATCAAGCTTTATCTTATAGAGAAAGGGTAGAGGTTCTAGAAGCAAAAAGGGGAACAATATTTGATAAACATTTTAATGTTCTAGCCAGCAGCATCCAGTCTTATAATGTAGCGATTAAATCAAACGAGATAAACGATTTAGGCTTTATAAAAGTATTGTCTCCAATATTAGGAATTGATGAGAGTAAAATTTTAAAAAAAATTACAGAAAATTCTGGCTTTTTTTATCTTAAACGCAATGTTGATTTTGAAACTGGTCAAAAAATTAAGTCTTGGAATTATAAAGGCATACATTTAGAGCAATCAAATAAAAGAAATGTTTATGATGAATCAACATCTAATTTAATAGGACTAGTTGATCCAGATGGAAATGGAATAGAGGGACTTGAATTATATTTTGATAATTATCTTCAGGGACAAAATGGTGAGTTAAGGTATGAATCAGCACCAAATGGAGCAATAATTCCACAAGGTGAGATTAAGACAATCCAACCAAAACATGGAGAAGATTTAGTACTTGCTATCGACTCTGAATTACAATATTTAACTGAAAATCTCTGCAATGATGCATTAGTCGATACAGGAGCTTTTAAGTGTTCAGTTGTTTTTGCAAATTCTTTGACAGGCGAAGTTCTTATTTCTTCTGAGGCATCATCTTTAGATAATGAATATTTTAATATTGATCTAATAAGTGCAAGAGCAAACTACGAACCTGGTTCAGCACTTAAAATTTTCACCATAGGATCTTTAATTGAATCTGATATTGTTGATGAGAATAATTCATACTTAGTTGAAGATGAGATAGAAATTATTGATGGATCATGTGATGATAATTATGAGGGCTTTAAAGGTTGCTTTAAAGATTTCTTAAAGCATGAACCACTATATCTTACTGTTGAAGAAATCATAGAAAGATCTTCTAATGTTGGAACTATAAAAATTGTTAATAATTCTAATATTGATAATGTTGAGGAATTTTTGAAAAAATTTGGGTTTGGTTTAAGAACAGGTGTTGAGCTATCTGGAGAATCTAAAGGATCATTTACAGAATATAACACATGTAAAACCTGTCTTAGTTCTCTCTCAATTGGTTATTCCATAAACACAACTCAATACCAAATGGTAAAGGGATACAGCATAATTGCAAATGGTGGTAAAGATATTCAACTATCATTATTGAGAAATTTAGATAAGAATGTAAATCAAAAATCGATCATTTCTAATGATTTGTCTGACAGATTGAAAAAATTACTTATTAACGTAGTTGAGGGAGACAATGGAACAGGTAAGTCTTTAAGAATGAGTGGTTATGTAATAGGTGGTAAAACAGGAACTAGCCGGACATATCTGGAGGGAATTGGATACTCAGATAAACGATTTAATACATCATTCACTGGATTTATAGAGACTAATGAAGGACCAATAGTTGGATCAGTAATTTTATGGGGTGCACTAGGCTCCCCGATTTCAGAGTATGTAACAGGTGGTTCTACAGCTGCACCAATATTTAAGAATATTGTAAGAAACCTAGTACCGGATAAATAGAATGAGTGAACTTAATTTGTCAGAATTAAAATTTACTGAAATTGATATTAAAAATTTTGTAAACAGTTCATTAGATGTTGAGGAAGGTTCAGTACTATTTATTAATCATGACGATAAAGGTATGTTAGACAAATATGTGGATGAGTCCTTAAAGAAGAAAGCGAAGCTAGTCATTACATCTTTAAATTGCAGTTCAAATGATCAAAAAGTAATTAAGGCAAAAAATTATAATGAAGTTTTTCTTGATTCATACAATTACCTTTGTAATGGCTATGAATCAAAAAAGTTCCTTGGCATTACTGGAACAAATGGGAAAACAACAACAGGATCTTATCTTAAAGAATTACTTGGACCGGAGAGTTTATTTATTGGAACTAATGAAGACGAATTATTTTCTGAAATAACAAATGAAAAACACTTAACCTCACCTAAATTGTTTAATATTCTTAAATTACTCGGTAGGTCAGATTTTAAAAAATACAATAATATAATTCTTGAAGCTTCATCACATGCTTTAGAACAAGATAGATTTAACGGCATTAGATTTAATACTTCAGGTTTTACAAATCTATCTCAAGATCATTTTGATTACCATACAACTATTGAAAATTACTTTAATTCAAAATTAAAGTTATTTTCAAACCAGCTTTCAGATAAGTATGTATATATAGATAATGAATGGGGTAATAAAGTTGCTCAAAATTCATCATTACCATCTTTTAAAATAAGCTCAGACACTCAAGCTAATTTGCAAATATTAGAAAAAAAGACCTATCCAAAAACTAGTTTGAAAATAAAAATTAATAAAAAAATATACGATTTGAAATTAGATATCGTTGGTCCAAATTTTTATCTAAATTTTTTACTTGCTTTTTCTATGGCATACTATTCAAAAATAAAAGATATAGACCAAATCATAGAAAATATTTCAAATCTGAAAAACCCAAAAGGAAGATTTGATTTGATTAATTTCAAAACAAATAAAATAATTGTAGATTACGCACACACTCCTGAATCAATTTCACAAATTATTAAATATGTGGATCCTTATTTTTCAAAGGTTGTTGTTTTGTTTGGGGCTGGTGGAAATAGAGATAAAGATAAAAGAAAACTTATGGGAGCTGCTTCCCAATTAGCAGATAGTGTAATAGTTACTAACGATAATCCAAGAAATGAAGATCCTATCCAAATATCAAATGATATTTTAGTGGGATGTAATTTATCTAAAACTAACGTAATTCTTGATAGGAAAGAGGCAATAACTTCTGGAATTAATGAACTCAAGGACAACTCAGTTTTATTAGTATTAGGTAAAGGGCATGAAATGTATCAAGAAGTAAATAATTCACAAATTCCTTTTAATGATTACGATTTCATTATTGAGACCATTGGAGGCTTAATTTGATTGCGATAATTGTATCTGGTGCAATTTCTTTCTTATTCGTAATTTTGTCAACATCCATAGGAGTCAACTATTTTAAATCAAGAAATATTGGTCAACCAATACAAGAAGAAGTAGTTTTTCATGACCATAAAAAAGGTACGCCAACAATGGGTGGTGTTTTTATAATTTTAGGAACTTATGCCGGTTACATTTTGTCTCATATAAATTTTTGGACAATTGGTCAAGGATTTAAAATTGAATTGGTACCAATTAATTCAGTAATTTTAAGTCTACTTTTATTTGGCACACTTATGGCTTCAGTTGGGTTAATAGATGATTTTTTGAAAGTTAGAAAAAATAGAAATTTAGGCCTAAGAGCTAGAAACAAAATATTTTTACAAATTTTAGTAGGTTCTTTCGTAAGTTTATATTTTTACAATCTTGACTATTCATCAACATTTTATTTTTTTAGCGGTTTTGGTTTTGAAGCTGGATTTTTTAAGTGGATTCTTATAGTCTTTCTAATTGTAGGTATTACTAATTCAACAAACCTTACAGATGGTCTAGATGGTCTTGTTGCAGGTTCATCCACAGTTTCTTTTGGAGGGATTTTAATTATTTCTTTTTGGATTTTTAGACATCCAGACTATTACATAAATTTTATGAATAGTGAAATGGTTGGCCTTGAGCTATCCACACTCATATCTGCTTTAGCTGGCTCTACTCTTGGTTTTTTATGGTGGAATACAAATCCTGCAAAAATAATTATGGGAGATGTAGGGTCTCATTTTATTGGTGCTATGTTTCCAATAATTTTAATATCATTGGGTGCAGATGGCCTAATTTTCTTTTTTTGTTTTCTTTATATATTTGAGGCCTTATCTGTGATTCTTCAGGTATCTTCTTACAAATTGAAACAAAAAAGAATTTTTAAAATGACACCAATTCATCATCATTTCGAAATGAGCAATTGGGCAGAGACAACAATTATTGTTAGGTTTTGGATAATTAACGGAATTTTTATTGTAATGGGGCTTGGTCTATTTTATGGAGACTGGGTATTGTTTGGAAATTAAGTGAAGTCTTTAATTCTTGGCTACGGTAAGACAGGTCAATCTGTCAAAAAATATTTAGACACTATATACAAAGAGTATTTGATTCATGACGATAATCTAGATTTACTAAAAGATATTAACGAAGAACATGTGTTTAAAGAATCACAATTAGAGCAAGTTGATGAAATAGTTGTCTCTCCCGGAATAAAACCAGATCATAAATTACTTAAAGAATTTCCTGAACATAAGGTAATAACTGATATTGATTTATTCTCTAATGAATTCAAAGGTACCTTTATAGGCGTTACTGGCACAAATGGTAAGACAACATTTGTTAATTTATTAGCAGACTTTTTAAATGCAAATGGAATTGAATCTATTGCATGCGGAAATGTTGGTGTTTCACCACTTGAATTTAAATTAAATGAAAAAATTTATGCAATTGTTGAATTGTCAAGCTTTCAACTTTTTTATTCAAAAAATCTGAAAGTAGACTTTGGTGTGTTTTTAAATTTTCATTCAGATCATCTTGATTGGCATAAAGACTTCGAAGAATATAAAAATTCAAAAATGAAATTATTGTCGTTCTTGGAATCAAAAAATAATCTTATTATTGGAACAAATACAGTATCTTCACTCAAACTTGAAAATATAATAGGAATTCCATCAGAAGAAAAATCAAATAGAGATATAACTAAAAAGTTTGATTTAAAATCATCAAATTACCCAATCGATACTTCTATTGCATTCATTAAAATCATTGATAAATTAAATCTTGATATAGAAGAGGCATTTAAATTTTTAAAAAATAAATTAACCACTGAACATCGTTTTGAAAAAGTTGTCAATATCAAAGGAACAAGGTTTATAAATGACTCTAAATCTACAAATTTTCACTCTGTATCATCAGCAAGTCAAAGAGTTAAAAACGCATTACTTATTATGCATGGAATTACGAAAAATATCCCTTCAAGTGAACTTCAATTATCAAATGAAATAAAAAAAGTGATTATTCCTAAGGATATGAATCTGGAGCAAAATTTATTTGATTGTGAAGTAGAAGTTATTGAATCAATATTTGAATTAGAGGAAATTGTGAAAAAAGATTTTCAAAGGTTTGAAAACGTTTTGTTTTCGTGTGGAGGTTCAAGTTTTAATGATTTTGAAAATTATATTGAAAGGGGAAAATTTTTTAAATCAATAGTGAAAAATATTGAAGGTGGACAAAATTGAAGTTTTCTTATTTATTTTTCCAAAGATTAAATCTATTCTCTATCTGGTTTCTTGTAACTTTCGGTGTTTTAGTAAATATTTCAGCTTCATCTGTACAGGGAATGAATCAATATAACGATAATTTTTACTTTATTAAAAGACATATAGCAGCTGTTTTAATTGGGATCGTAATATTTAATGTTGGAAAAAAAATAAATATTTCAATTCAGGAAAAATTAATAAATCTTTCAATTGTATTTGTCACTATGTCACTTTTTTTTGTTTTAACTTATGGAATAGTTAGAGGCGGAAGTCGAAGATGGGTTGACTTAGGATTAATCAATTTTCAACCAAGTGAAATAGCTAAACCATTAATAATTTTGTGGATAGCCTATCAATTATCAAACCTTGATTCAAAATATAGTGATTTATTCTATTTAAAAAGAGCAATGTTCCTACCTTTAATGTGTTGCCTTTTTATTTATCTTCAACCCGATTATGGAACAACGCTAACTATATTTGGAATAGTTTTAGCACAAATTTTATTTTCAAAAATTAATTTAAAGTTTCCTGTTGGTATTTTGTCTTTATCTATCGTTCCATTATATTTTCTTGCAATTTCTGGAAACTATCGATGGAATAGAATTTTAACCTGGATAAATAAAGACTGTGATAAGGGTATAGATTTATTAGGTGATTGTTTTCAATTAAATCAAAGTAGAATAGCCATAAGTTCTGGAGGGATGTTTGGCCTAGGACCTGGAACGTCTCGTGCTAGGTGGGGAATGCTTCCTAATTCTCATACTGATTTTATTGCATCCATTATTGGTGAGGAGTACGGATTTGTTGGATTAATAATATTTATAATTGTTCTCGGTCTTTTGATTATTTCATTGTTTGGAATGGCAATATCAATAGAAAGTGAATTTAAAAAACTCATATTTTCTGGATTAGGAGCATGGGTCTTGATACAAGTAGTTATTAATCTCGGTGGTGCGGTTGGGTTACTACCTATTACAGGTATTGTCTTACCTTTTATTTCTTATGGTAGTAGTGCCATGGTGGCTTTATTTAGCGGTTTAGCAATTGGATATTCAAAATTATGAACCAAAATAAAATAGTCTTTTTTTGTGTTGGTACCGGGGGACATGTATTACCAGTAATTAATTTAATTGATGACTTACTTCAAAGAGGTATAGAAAAAAGAAAAATAGAGGTAGTGACAGATATAAGAGGATCTCAATATTTTAAAGATAGATATATCGATGTTCATTCAATAAATATTTACAGATCAAAGACAGGCATGATTGGTTATATACTAAATATCCTAAAAGTAATAAAATCTGTCCGACTTATTGAAAAAAAAATAGATATAAAGAATTGCGGAATCTTTTTTACTACTGGATCATATATCGCACCTTTGGCTGGGTATTTGAGCTGGAGACATAAAGTAAAATTCTTTATCCAAGAACAAAATATTTATGCTGGACTTGGTAATAAAATTGCTTCTTATTTTAAAAGTGATAAATTTACTTCCTATCCAAACACAATAAATATAAACCGAACAAATTTAGAAAACCCTGGACCAGTTGTTGACAAAAAAATTCAAAATAACAAATCAATAAATAATAAAGAAATAATAATCGGAGTACAAGGTGGAAGCCAAGGTTCGGAAGAAATTAACTCCATAATATATAAATATCTAACCAACAACACTTTGAAAAATATAAAAATAATCCACATAGTTGGACCAAATAATTTTGACAATTCAAAAAAATTCGAAAACTATGAACAAATAGAATTTATTAAAAATATGAGCGATTTTTATTCATCAATTGACCTTCAAGTCTCTAGAGCGGGTGGAGGAGTGTTAGAAGCCGTATTATTAAACATTCCTTTACTACTTATTCCATACATGCATGGCACAACATCTACCCACCAGTTAATGAACGCAGAATATTTAGTTAAGTCAAAATTTGCTAAACTTTGTTCAAATTATGAAAGTTTAGAATATAAATTTAAGAAATTAGAACAACTTGATCATAGTTTATTTGAAGAATTCTCTAAAAATAATGTCATAAAAAGAGGAAATGATTTCATTGTTAATAAAATCATTGATGAAATTGAGAAATGAGTTATAAGAATATTTACATTTTAGGTGTTGGGGGTTCCGGTATGAGCTCAATAGCTAAATATCTAAAACAAAAAGGTGATAATATCACTGGTTACGATCAAAGAAAATCATACGTAACAAATCTATTAAACCAGGATGGAATAAGAGTCGTACACACATTAGATGAAATAAAATATAGACCTGACAGTCTTTATATTTACTCAAGCGCTATCCCAATTGAGTCTAAAAGATATAAGAATTTTTATGATAAAGAAAACGTTATATCAAGACCAGAGTATTTAAAAAATTTATCTGAAAATTGTAAGATAATTGGAATAACAGGAACACACGGCAAGACTTCCACAACTGCTTTGCTTTCACACATATTTCATTTTAATAACTTAAATGTTTCTTATTTATTTGGTGGGATTACAACCTTTAATGGAATTGGTGGACACTATGGTGATCCTGATCAGCCACTTATTTTAGAAACTGATGAGGCATTTAACACTTTTGAAAAAATTAAGATATCTGATTTATTAGTTTTAAATGTTGATAGTGACCACCTAGACTATTTTAAAAATCTTGATAATTATAAAGATGCTTTCTACAAAGTCATGGCAAATGTAACAGATAATTTAGTTGTTAATAATGATGATCTAAATATTAAATCTATGAAGGAGTTAAAAAACTCAGTAAGTTACGGTAAAGATATATCAGCTGACTTTAAAGTACAAAGTCCTGGAAATTTTATATACGAAAATAACAAATATGAAATCAAGTCTGACATTATTGGTGATCACTTTAAATCAAATATGTTAGGTGCAATTATATTAGCTTTACTTAATGGTATTGAAATTAAAGATTCTTTGAACGCAATTGAATCATTTGCAGGTGTAAAAAGAAGGGTAGAACTAATCGGTATATCTAAAGGTGTATTAATTTACGATGATTATGGCCACCATCCTACAGAAATGGAAGCAACTATAACTGCATTAAAGCAGCAAACTGAGAGTAGACTTTATGTTGTATTTCAACCTCATAGGTATACAAGAACAAAGGAGTATTTTAATTCATTTAAAGATTCATTAAAACTAGCAGATTATGCAATAGTAACTGATATATATCCGGCTGGTGAGACTCCAATACCAGGAGTATCTAGTAAAAACTTTGAAGAGGAGAGTATAAAGTATCTAAAGTCGATCAGGTATGTACCTGAGTACTTATCCAAGAAAGTACAAAATGGAGACATTGTATTAACACTAGGAGCTGGTGATATTACCTTACTTGGTCCAAAAATATTACAATATTTAAATGAATATTAATAGTGTAAATTTATCAGATGTAACCACGTATAGGTTTGGTGGATTATGTAAAAACTTTATAAATATTGAAACAGAAGAAGAGCTATATGATTTAGAAAATGTTATTAAAGGAAAACAAAATGTTATTTTAGGAAAAGGATCTAATGTAGCATTTTCTGATAAAGAATTTTATGGAAATGTTCTTACTCCTAAATTTGAGAAATTGACGTTAACAGATAATTTTGAAATAAAAGTAGGTTCGTCAGTTTTCTTACCAAAACTTTCAAGATTCTTTAAAGAGAATTCGCTATCAAATGGTGAGTTTATGATTGGCATTCCCGGAACAGTTGGAGGGGCAATAAAAATGAATGCCGGTGCTTATGGATGGGAATTTTCTGAGTTACTAAAGGACCTAAGATGTTTTAACTTGGAAACATTCGAAATTGAAATTTTAAAAAAGGAAGAGTTAGAGTTTTCTTATAGAAAATCAAAAAATCTTGATAACAAAATAATTTTAAGTGCAACACTTACAGTTAAAAAAGGTGATAAAAAAATAATTGATAAAAATCTATCGGCTTTTAACGATAAAAGAAAAAAATCACAACCAGCAGCTATTTATAATGCGGGTAGTGTGTTTAAAAATACTAGTGATTATTATGCAGGTGAATTAATTGATAATGCAGGTCTTAAAGGCTATGAAATTGATGGTGTTCGTGTCAGTGAGAAGCATGCTAATTTCTTTATAGCTGAAAAGGGTGCAAAAGCTGCATCATTATTTAAACTTGTTCAATATGTAAAAGATAAAGTGTCAACAAAATTTGGAATCACTTTAGAAGAGGAGATAATTTTTATTGGTGACTTTACAAAATGAATGAGTTATTAAATTTAGAACAAAGATCATTCAAAACTTTCTCAATATTTTCGTTTTTTTTTCTTTTAACTTTGATTATATTTTTATTAATGTTTTCATCAAAATATAAAGTTACCAATATTAATTATGAAGAAAATATTAACTTAAACTTCAATTCTTTTAGCTTCGTTCAAGGTAAATCAATTTGGTTCATTGATGAATCAGATTTTGGTCAATTTTACGAAGACAATTTAAATGTTGAAAGCTTAGTAATTAGTAAACAACTTCCAAATCTTGTATTTATAGATATTGTTATTCATGAAAAAATTATCGTAATAAGTGATCTAAGAGATACAAACCCAAAAGAAGTAATCTTATATAAAAATTTATACACGGAGCTCGCAGAATCAAATAGTCAATTGCCACGTTTAACAATTACAAATGGACCAACACCAGATGGATTTTACAGTGAGATAATCTCTTTGGTCTTAACAGTAAAAAAGTACGATTTATCAATTCAAGATTTAAAGATACTATATGACGGAAGTGAGCTTACTGGATCCTATAAAAATACATTACTTAATCTTGGTCGTCCAGTCGATCTTTCAAAAAAAGGATCTGTTGTCGGGTACATACTAGAAGAAGGTACCTGCGATGGAGAAGTGACCATCATTGACTCAAGTAATGAAGACATCGAAACTATACTGAATTGTTAATATCTAAATCTAAACTTTAGATATAGATAAATTTAAAAAAAAGTTTTGGATATATTTAAATTATTGATACTCTACAACGTAAGGAAAAATTATGGCAACAAAAAAACAAACAAAATCTAAAGTTAGGGCAACCAAACCTAAGTCTAAAAAAACTGCAACTAAAACTAAGTCTAAAAAAACTGCAGTTAAGAGAAGTTCTAAGCAAAAAGGAGTTAATTTGAATACTAGACCTAGAAATTACGCAGCTGTTATAAAAGTTGTTGGAGTTGGAGGAGGTGGAACCAACGCTGTTAATAGAATGGTCAAGATGAATATTAAGGGTGTTGATTTTGTAGCTTGTAATACAGATGCGCAAAGCTTACTTGGTTCAAAAGCAGATTTAAAACTAGACCTTGGTCGAAAATCAACAAGAGGTCTTGGTGCTGGTGCAAATCCAGAAGTAGGAAGACAAGCAGCAGTAGATTCTGAAGAGCTTATTAGAGAAGCATTAAAAGGTTCTGATATGGTATTCATAGCTGCTGGTGAAGGTGGTGGAACTGGAACAGGTGCATCACCAATATTAGCAAATATTGCCCATGAGATGGGAGCTTTGACTGTAGGTGTTGTTACAAGACCATTTGGCTTTGAAGGTAGAAGAAGATCAGTTCAAGCTGAAGAAGGAATACAAGCACTTAGAGACGTTGTTGATACATTGATTGTTATACCTAATGATAGACTCTTACAAATTAGCGATAAGGATATCAAAATAAGTGAGGCTTATCTTAAATCTGATGAGATACTTGCAAATGGTGTTAGAGGTATTACAGGTTTAATTACACAAACAGGAGTTATAAATGTTGACTTTGCAGATGTAAAAACAATATTAAAAGATGCTGGTAATGCCGTACTAGGAATTGGAAGATCAACTGGTGAACAAAGAGCCCCTAATGCCGCACAGGCAGCTATATCATCACCTTTATTGGAAGCTAATATGGACGGAGCTGAGGGTGTTCTAATTACAATTGCTGGATCTGAAGATCTAAAACTTCAAGAAGTAAATGAAGCTGCAAGAGTAATTACGGAAAGAGCAGATGATAATGCCGAAATCATATTCGGACACCTTGTTGATGATTCTTTAGGAGACGCTGTAGAAGTAACAGTTGTTGCAGCAGGTTTTGGTCAGAGACCAAACAGAAGAGTATCTTCTGAATTTGATGAAAACGGTGGAGATAATCTCCCTGATTTCATCAGAGGATGAGTAGCGTACAAAATATACCTAACTTAACTTTTCAAAACAAATATCAAGCAAAAGTAACTTTAGACTATTCAAATGTTGCATCTATGAAACAAACTCATAGTAATAATGTTATAGAAGTTGAAAAAGAAGGTATTTACAATGCAGATGGCCTAATTACAAGTGTGAAGAATTTAAAGTTAGTCGTTTTTACAGCTGATTGCATGCCTGTAGTGCTTATCGACAACAGTAAAATTGGAGCTATACATATAGGGTGGAAAGGATTGGAAAATAAAATTTTTTATAAAGCATTAGAACATTTTGATAAAAATCAATTGAAAGTTTTCATTGGTCCCCATGCTAAAAATTGTTGTTATGAAATTAAAAATGATTTACAAGTTAAGTTTCCAAACTATACAATGACAAAAGATAAAAAATTATATTTGGATTTAAGTAGAGAAATTTATAATTATTGTTTGCAAAATAATACGCAAATAGAAATTTCTAGTGAATGTACCATACACAATGAATCCTATAATTCATACAGGAGAGACAAAACATCCTCAAGGCAAGGAACTTTAGTATGGATTTAAATGAATTAAATAAAATAATTCAAACTGTAGATAAATACGATGCGAAGCTTTTGCCAGTTATTAAAGATCAAAATTCTAAGGATATTTTAAAAGTATATGATCGTGGCTTTAGAGATTTTGGTGAAAATCGATTGAGTGAAATACTTGAACATAAGAAATTTTTAATAGATTGTAATTTACACTTTATAGCACCGTTGCAATCAAGAAAAATTAAAGAGATTATGAAAAACTGTAAAAGCATCCATACAATTTCCAGAACTAAAGAAATTGAATTGATAAATCAAAATTTTAACGACCATGAGACGTATGTTCAGATCAATATTGACGATGATCCAAAAAAGAGTGGAATAAAAACTAATGAGGTCGATGGTTTCTTCAATAAATTTGAAAGCTTTAATTTTTTCCCAAATGGAATAATGTGTATTCCAAGTATTGAAAATGATCCTACTGAATCATTTTTTAAAATGAGTAAAATTAATGAACGTCTTATACGCAATTTTAAAGAATACAATGGCTTTCTATCAATGGGAATGTCAAATGACTACAAAATTGCTTTAGATTATGGTGCTACAATAATACGAGTAGGAAGTAAGATTTTTAAATAATGTTTGAAAAATTTTTAATATCAATTGGTTTAAAACAACCAGATTACTTAGAAGAAGAAATTGTTACTGATAATACTAGGACGGTAAGGCCATCGTCTGAAAACAGGTTTTCTAATGATGATTACACAGGTGATTTGAAAATACACCAACCCAAAGATGAAGTTGAAATAAAAGTGTTAAAGTCATTTAATGACAGTCATCTTATTGGCCCACCAATAAAAGAGGGATATATTGTGGCCGTAGATATAAGAGATATAAGTGATCAAAATGTTAGACAGAGAATTGTTGATTTTATCACAGGAATTGCATTTATTAGTGATGCCAAAATGAGAATTATTCATAAGGATGGAGTCTATTTAATCATTCCATCAAATATGTCTTTACCTTCTGATGAAAGAGAAAGGCTACAAACTCTTGGCTTATATAAAATAAATGTGTAGTTTATTTCTGTTGGGATTTCGCCTCTTAAGTTATTCGCTTTTTTTATGGATTATATTAAGTTGGATACAAGTCCCTAGTGATCATCCAATCGGACAAATAAAAATGGTACTAGACAGGTTTTATGGAAGATTATTAGAACCAATAAGGTCAAGAATAAGTCCATTGCGTATTGGTATGGCTGGAATTGACCTATCACCAATAATATTGATTTTAGGTATTAACTTTATACAACCAGTAATACTCAGATTTGTTTGTTAGTTTTTTCTAATATTTGTATTTAATTTAAAATCAAGAAGATCATCTGAACCTTGAATATTCGAAACTTTGAATTCAGTAGCAAGAGTTTCTTTGGAAATATAATCTTTGAACAATTCTACACTTTTAATTGCTCTAGTGTCATTTGTAACTATTTCTAATTGAATCCTGTCAGTAATATCAAATTTCATTTCTTTTCTTTGATTTTGAACAATTGAAACAATTTCCCTTGATATTCTCTCAAAATATAATTCATCACTTATGTTTGTATCTAAATTAATACTAAATTCATCAACTATTTCATGGCTATTCGCCGTATTTTCTTTAACAAGTCTTAATTCTATTTCTGACAAAAGAATATCAAATTTATCATACTTTAATTTTCCTTCATTAATAATTTCTTTTATTTCACTTTGATTTAATGATTGTAAATATTTCGTAAAGTTACCAATCTCACTACCTAATCTTGGTCCCAAAACAGCGAAATTAGGTTTACATTCAAATTTGTACCACTTATCAACACTCTTCACATATTCGATGGTTTTTATATTAAGCTCATCTAAAATAATCCCTTTTACTACTTCTATGTTTTTAATTAAAAGTTCGTTGTTCGTGATAACAGACAAAGTTTTAAGAGGTTGTTTATTTGGTAAATTTAAATTTAGTCTGATATTTCTTGCGGTTCTAATAATGTCTTTTGCAATTTGGATTTGTTCCTCCAATTCTTGATTAATTATGTTTGGATCAGCTTCTGGATAATTTTCTAAGTGTATGCTTTTGTTTTCTTCATTTGTTAATCCTTGATATATTTCTTCACAAATAAATGGTAAGACAGGAGCCATAGTTTTTGAGAATTCTAATAAAACTTCATGCAATGTTTTAAAAGCATTTAATTTATCAATATCATTGGAATCTTTTTCCTTCCAGAATCTCTTACGATTAGTTCTTACATACCAATTAGTAAGTTCATCGATAAAATCTATGAGTGGTGGAATTACCTCGTAGAGGTAGTAGTTCTCCATTTTTTCATTAACTGTTTTGATTAAAGATTGAAGGCTTGAAATAATCCATTGGTCCATTAGTGTTCTTTCCCTAACAGGTGAAGCCCGATCCAAATCTTCTTTACTGATATTGTCTGCATTGGCATAGTTAGAAAAAAATGAAAAGCTATTCCACAGAGGAAGAATAACGTTACGAGTAACTAGTTTCACACCTTCTTCAGAAAATTTGAGTGGTTCACCCCTAACAACAGGTGAATTTATCAAGTAAGCTCTAAGACTATCTCCACCATAATTATTAAGTAGTTCTTCCGGGTCTGGATAGTTCTTTAAACTTTTACTCATTTTTCTTCCATCCTCGGCAAGGATCATTCCTGTTGTAATACAGTTCTTGAACGCTACTGAGTCAAAAAGAGCAACTGATAGAACAGTCAGCGTATAAAACCAACCACGGGTTTGATCTAATCCTTCAGCTATAAAATCCGCTGGAAAACCTTCCATAAAATCTTTTGAATTTTCAAATGGATAATGTTGTTGACCATAAGGCATTGAGCCCGATTCAAACCAACAATCTAATACTTCAGGTGTTCGTGTGTAAGTTTTATTATTTATTTCAATTTTAATATCATCCATAAAATGCTTATGTAGGTCATTGGCTTTTACCCCTGATAACTTTTCTAGTTCTTCAATAGAGCCTATACAAATGATGTCTTCTGGATCATCATCATTTATCCATATTGGTATACAGCTACCCCAATATCGGTTTCTACTTATTGCCCAATCCCTAGCGTCTGCAAGCCAATTAGAAAATCGTTTTTCACCAATAAAACCAGGAACCCAGTGTGTTTCTTCGTTTAGCTCAACCATTCGTGCACTAATTTTTTCAACGTTAACAAACCAGGTAGGTATTGCTTTGTAAATCAGAGGAGTACCTGTTCTCCAGCAAAAAGGATAAGAATGCATTTCTCTTTTTGAACTAAATAATAAATCTCGTTCATTCAGTTGCTCTATTATTTTATTGTCAGCATCTTTAACATACATGTCTTCCAAGCCTTTTATAGTTTGATCAAACTTTCCTGCCAAAGTAACTGGATCAACAATTACAGAGATGCCAGCATTTTTTAAAGAATAAAAATCGCTTTCCCCATACGCTGGAGCTTGTGAAACTAATCCAGATCCTGAATCTGTGTTTGTGTCATCACTATGAATTAATCTAAATGCTTTACCGATATTTTCTTCTTCAAATTCTGTGTAGGCAGGAACGTATTCTGCACCAATTAAATCTTGACCTAATGAAGACGTATCCGTTTCTAAATCATAATCATCTAATTCATGCAACCTATCCGTTGCAATCCAATAGAATTTTCCTTCGATTTCTACTCTTGTGTACTCAATATCTTTTCCAACTGCAATTGCTAGGTTACCGGGAATACACCATGGAGTAGTTGTCCAAACAAGGAAGTAGTCATCTTTTTTAATTTTGTTAAAATCTTCTCTAGCTTTCAGCTTAAAAAATATTGAGGGATCTTCAACATCCCTATAGTCCATATTTGCTTCAAAATTTGATAGAGGTGTTGCTGCTGCCCATGAGTAAGGTAAGACTTTATAATCCTTGTATATAAGATCTTTATCAAATAGTTCTTTGAAAACCCACCAAACACTTTCCATAAAACCAATATCCATAGTTTTGTAGTCATTTTCAAAATCAACCCATCTTCCAATTTTTCGTGTGATTTTTTCCCAATTTTCGGTGTTTGTTTGAACCTGACTTCTACAAGCCTCATTAAATTTAGCAACACCATACTCAACGATATCTTGAGGATCTTCTAAACCAAGTTGCTTTTGAACTTCCATTTCTATTGGTAAGCCATGGACATCCCATCCAAATCGTCTCTCTACAAAGTATCCTCTCATAGTCCAGTACCTTGGAACGATATCTTTTATCACTCCTGCTAATAAATTACCGTAGTGAGGACTTCCTGTTGGGAATGGTGGACCATCATAAAATCTAAAAATTTTAGAACTCTTTCTAATATCTAACGATTTTTGGAAAGCATCAATTTCAAGCCAGTAATCTGAGATCTTATTCTCATTTTTAGCTAGATCTATATTATTTTCAATCCTTTTGAACATATCCTTAGAATTTTAATGTTTATTTAGTAAAAGACTTTTATTTTTAAATAATTTAAAAATTCTTTTTTTTAATTTATTTATTACTAATATACATTCATTAATAACTAAAAAAATGACAAGAAAACTTTCACAAAATACTGTTAATAAATTCAAGAAGAGGCTTCTTGCCGAGCAAGAGCAATTAAAGAGTTTATTAGTTAGACATCAGGAAGAGAGAGAAAGAATAAGACTTTCAGAAGCTTCAGCTGAAAGAAGTCCAGATCCTTCCTCTGCTGATGGTGGATCAATGGCTTTTGAGCTTGAAAAAGAACTTACATTAGATGAAAACACAAAACATTTACTTAACCAAATAGAGCACGCGCTAGTCCTTATCAAAAAGAAAAAATATGGTATTTGTGAAAGTTGTTCTAAACCAATTCCAGTTGCAAGACTTGAAGCACTTCCGTACTCGACATATTGTAAAGACTGTGCAGCTCTTATCGATTCTTAAATCAAACAAAACACCGTTTGCCATATCAATTGTTTTAGGGATATTTGACAATATTACAAAAGCTTTGATTAGGTTTTATGATATTGATGATGTTGTAGTAATTGAAAATATTTTAGAACTTGATTTGAACTTTAATACCGGTATTGCATTTGGTATTTTAAGAGATAAAGCAGAATTTACATTTCTTCTATCTTTCGGAGTACTAATTTGGTTAATTTATCAGTTCAAAAATGATTTTAAAAATAAAATTGAAGAGTATGCTTTTATTTTTGTTTTGGGTGGTGCTTTTGGAAATTTAGGAGAAAGACTTGTAAATTTATTAAATGGTAATAACGGAAAAGTCACAGATTTTATAGAACTATTATTTATACCATCATTTAATTTTGCTGATTCATTTATTAGTGTTGGAATAGGACTTTTGATAATTTCGGAGCTTAAAAATTTTAAAGATTAAGACAGTATTTCAAGATGAAAATTTTGTTATTTTTAATAAACCAAATGGGATTTTGACCCATCCAGATAAAGTCGATACTAACTTTACAATTCGAGATCAAATAATAAAGATTGAACCTTCAGTTCAAGAGTGGGGTATCCCTGGTAGAGAGGGCATTGTCCATAGATTAGACAAACAAACATCAGGTTTAATTGTATGTGCATTAAATGAAGAAAGTTTTAAAGACTTACAATCCTTGTTTAAAAATCGAAATGTATATAAAGAATATATATGTGTGGTTGAAGGAAAATTAAGAACCCAATCCGGAACAATTGAAGTTCCATTAGCTCGCTCAAGTAAAAATAGGATTAAAAGACAAGTTTCAAGTGAAGGTAAATTTTCAAGGTCATATTTTGAAGTAATTATCGAAAACAATGAATACAGTAAATTAAAAATTGAATTAATAACTGGAAGAAATCATCAAATTAGGTCACAGATGGAGTTTATAGGCAACCCGATAGTAAATGATATATTGTACGGAGCAAAAAAAGTACCAACATTAAATGAAAATCAGATTTGTCTCCATTCTAAAAAGTTAAAATTTAAATTTTTAGGACATGAATATGAATTTGAATGTGATGAACCAAATTTTTTTAATACTTTCCAAAATGTTTAATTTGATTAAATCATTTAAAATGTATTTATGGAAAAATCATTTGCTCATCTTCATGCTCATACAGAATATTCAATGCTTGATGGTGCAGCAAAAATTGAGCCTTTTTTAAATCGAATACTTGAGCTGGAACAACCCGGAGCGGCAATTACTGACCATGGTAATTTATATGGTGCACTCGAATTTCATGATTTAGCTATCAAAAAAGATTTAAAACCAGTCATTGGATATGAAGCCTATGTAATAGCTGATAGTCGCTTTGAAAGACCTGATAGAGCTAACAACAAAAGATATCATCTTACTTTATTAGCTGAAAATACTGTTGGATATTGGAACCTTGTAGAAATGGCAAGTAGGGCATTTACCGAAGGTTATTATTACAAACCTAGAATCGATTATGAATTATTGGAAAAATATAGTGAGGGAATAATTGCATTATCAGGTTGTCTTGGTGGAGAGATTGCACAATTGTTGGCTCCAGATGCATCAGTAGAAGAGGGAAATCAGGGTCAAACAAGAAGTTATGACGATGCATTAAAAAAAGCAGAATTTTATCAATCAATTTTTGGTAATGGGAATTTTTTTATTGAGCTTCATAAACATGGGATAAAACAGCAAGATGATATCCTTCCTGATCTTTTGAAAATTTCACAAGAATTATCTGCACCCTTAGTTGCAACTAATGATTCACATTATGTTCGACAAGATGGAGCATCAGCACATGATGCTTTATTATGTGTGCAAACAAATGCAACTTTAGATGATGAAAATAGATTTAAGTTCGATGGAGGGGGATATTATTTAAAATCTTCGAAGGAAATGCGGACTTTGTTTCCCGATAAAGATTATCCAGACGCATGCAACAACACATTGAAAATACTCGACAGAGCAAACTATGAGTTTGGAAAAAATACTTACTATCTGCCAGATTTTCCAATGGAGGATAAAGACAAAAGCATTGACGAATTTTTAAAGGAACAGGTATATGTTGGTGCTAACAATCTTTACGATAAATTAACCACAGAAATTAAAGAGAGAATTGATTACGAGTTAGAGGTGATAGAATCGATGGGATTTGCTTCTTACTTTTTAATTGTTGGAGACTTGATAAATTATGCAAAGTCCAAAGGTATAAGAACTGGAGCAGGAAGGGGATCGGCTGCAGGATCAATCGTCTCATATTGCTTAGGAATCACTGGGATTGAACCATTAAAGTACGGCCTTTTATTTGAAAGATTTTTAAACAAAGGAAGAAAAGAGTTGCCAGATATAGATATGGACTTTGATGAACGATATAGAAATGACGTGATTGAATACGTATCAAAAAAGTATGGAGATGATAGAGTTGCACATATAATCACCTTTGCAACAATCAAAGCAAAGCAGGCAATCAGGGACGCCGCTAGAGTACTAGGCTTACCTTTCTCTTCTGGAGATAAAGTAGCAAAGCTGATGCCTCCAATGATACTTGGAGTATCTGCAACTTTAGGCGAATGTCTAGACTCAAATGAAACAACACAAAATGGCTACAGTAAAGAGTTTTACTCAGCATCATCTGAATTACGTAAAGAATATAAAGAAAATCAAGAAGTTAAGAAAATAATTGATATCGCTCTGGGCCTAGAGGGATTGAGAAGACAAGATGGTATTCATGCTGCGGCAGTAGTTATCTCTCCAGAAAAAATTACGAATTTTTTGCCAATTCAACAAAAAGGTGAAGGGGCAGAGCTTGTTACGCAATATGAAATGCATACCGTTGAAAAGCTTGGCTTATTAAAGATGGATTTTCTAGGACTAAGAAACTTATCAATTATTGATAGAACAATAGAGCTTATAAATGACAAAAAATTAGATATTGATAATTTACCTCTTGATGACGAGCCCACCTTTCAATTATTTTCTGAGGGAAAAATGACGGGTGTTTTTCAGCTAGAGAGTAGAGTTGCTCAATCTATTGCAAGAAGTCTAAAACCAAAAAGATTCGAGGATTTAGTCGCGTTAGTAGCTCTTATAAGGCCTGGACCGCTTGGAGCTGGAATGCATACAGAATTTGCAGAAAGGGCAACAGGCAGAAAGGAAATAGAATTTCTCCATTCTGATCTTGAAGAAATACTTGAAGAAACTTACGGAGTAATTCTATATCAAGAGCAGGTTATGCAAATTGCACAAAGGATTTCAGGGTTTGAACTTGATGAAGCTGATGATTTGCGAAAAGCAATGGGAAAGAAAATCCCTAAAGTTATGGAGCAACAAAGAAATAAATTTACAGAGGGTGCTTTACAAAATGGATATTCAGAGCAATTTTCGGATGAGCTTTTTGAACAGATTGCATATTTTGCAGGTTATGGTTTTAATAAAAGTCATTCAGTACCTTATGCACTTTTGGCATATCAAACAGCTTTTTTGAAAGCAAATTACCCAGCTGAGTATCTTTCAGCCTGTTTAACAGCTGTAAAAAGGGATAAAGATAGAACTGCAATATTTCTATCAGAAGCGAGAGAGATGAATGTTAAAGTAAATACTCCGGATATTAATTTAAGCTCAGAAGACTTTTCAGTAAATAATGGAGAGATATTATTTGGTTTATCCGCAATTAGAAATGTTGGGGATATCACAGCACAAAAAATTATATTAGAAAGAGAAAATTCAAATTATGAAAGTATTGAAAATTTCCTTTCACGTATTGAATCTAGATCATTAAATAAACGAGGAATTGAAGCATTGGTACAAGGTGGTGCTTTTGATAAATTTGGATTCCCAAGAAAAGGAATTTTTGAAAAAATTCCAGATTTGATTGAAGATGCAAAAGACATTAAACAGAATAAAAATAATGCACAAGGATCACTGTTTGATTTTGAAGATCAGAGTAATAAAGAGACATTAATTCAAAATGTTGAATGGGATAAAAAAGAGTACCTAGATAGAGAAAGAGAAATGCTCGGTTTTTTTGTAAGTGAGGATCCACTAGATGGATATGGTGAAGTGTTGAGATCAGAGTCTTCTCACTCAATTATTGAATTACTAGAATTTGGAGAAGAAGAAGAAGTAAATGTTGTTATTTCTGGTTTATTTTCAAATGTACAAAAAAGAGTCTCAAGAAGAGGAAACGCTTGGATTCAATTTGATATACAAGATACAAGTGGAACGGTAGGAGTTCTTGTGTTTAACAAGCTTGTTGAAAAATTTAATAATGAAATTGATGGTGAGAATTATTTAAAAGTTACAGGTAGCTATGTAGGAGGATCGGAAAATATTATAAGAGCTAGAGATTTAATTTTAATAGAACCATCAAAGATGTTGAATGATATGGACACAACTCCAATGAGGATATCAGTTGAAGAAGAAACTTTAGATAAACAAAATCTTTTACTTCTTAAAGAGCTTTTACAAAAATATCCCGGAAATTCTAAAGTTGAATTAGAAGTAAATTCTCCAGAAGGGATCAAATTACTAGAGCTAAAGTCAATTAAAATTAAAAAAACTCAACAGCTCAAAAACGAAATAAACACTTTACTTACAAAATAGTTATTATTTATTTATGTCTTTTAACGTAGAAGAATTTATAAAAAGATTTAAGCAAAGAGCAGATGCTGTAAAAGATAGGCCCATGCCACCAGTTGGAGGCGATGAAAGAATGCAATTCATAAAACAGGCTGAGTTAGATTATCAAGATTATATGATTATTTCAGATTCGGAATTTGAAGTTACAGATGAATATTTAATATTCAAATATAAATTGGATAGTTAAACTAAATTTTTACCCATAGGAAAGATTTTATTTATTACTGTTGCGCATGCATTTGCAATTTCCATATGCTCTTTTTGCGTACCATTAGATTCTCTTAGTTGTATATAATGGATCCAACTCCTTAAGGTTCCATTCATATAAATTCGACTTACGGTATTTCCCTCAGGTAATACGGATCTTGCTTGTTCCTTTGCTATTCCATTTTCAATTGCCCAATTGTATGCTTTAGAAGCATTATTAATTAATTCTCTTTGTAAATTTTCCCATTCTTCTATTATCTTTTGGTCTTCAGTTTCTATAGAATTTTGTCTATTTTTAGGGTCTTGTAATCTAGCTTCTCGGATTACAAATTCTAAATCCTCTACAGGATTTGCATATCTTTGACTAAATTCTTGAAAACTAAAAGATCTATGACGAAGAATCTGTCTCGCAATATCCCTGGTAGTTTCAATTTCTAAACAAGCACTTACCATTTCTAATGGAGACCAATGAGCATTTTGAATAAGATATTTTATTAATTTTTCGCTAGTTTCAGTGTTCAATTGGTTTGATGGATTTGACACTCTTGCACAAAAAGCAACAAGTTCTTGAGCATCATCGATTCCTGAATCTTCTATAGCTTCAGTTGGTTTTGAATAACTTATTAATTTAACTTTCATTTCAAATAATATATTAAGATAATTTAAACATGTTTTTATTAAGACTAGTAGTTTTTCTTATTTTAGTATCGTTGGTTGTCATTCTGGCATATCCACTTCTTATCATATTTAATCTAGCAAACGGGGGTGATGGTTTTGGTCTTTGCAATGATTTAGTTAATTGCGAAATACCATTTCTTGAGGGTCCAAGAATATTAATAATACTAATTATTACATTCTTCTTTTTAGTTGCTGTCTTAAGAGTAATTATGAAATACTTAAACAATATCAATAAAGAACAAACTATTCTTTGATCACGTAAAAAATCGAAAAAAGAATAATTAACACTCCAGTCCAATTTAAAAAATTTAATATTTCACCAACAAAAAATACACCTATGAGAAGTGCAAAAACACCCTCCAGTCCAAACAGTAGAGAAGCAGTTGAGGCATTAATACTTTTTTGTCCAAATAATTGTAAATAAAAAGCACAAAAATTGACAACAAAACCCAAGAATATAATTTGATAAATAAAATTTGTACTTAAACCTAAGTTACTAAAATTTAGGAATGGAATACAAAATATCGCTCCCGAAATAGACTGTACAAACATCAATTTTGAAATACTCATATCTTTTACATATCTTTCGACCATAACTATATGCATTGCATATCCGGTTGCACATATCAAAGTGAATAGATTTCCAAATAATTGATCTAGATCGTTCAAAGCTATTAATAAAATACCAATAAATCCCGAAATCGAACCAATAAGATTTTTTCTTTTTATTGTTTTTTTATTAATATATTTTGAAAAAATTGGGGTCAGAACAATATAAAAGCCAGTCACAACTCCGGAGTTAATTGTTGAGGTTGTTTCTAGTCCTATTGTTTGGGTAATATATCCAATCCATAGGAATATCCCCATTAGCAAGCCTGGAAATAAATATTTTTTCTCAGGAATTCCACCAATAAATAGAAAAAGAATTGATGCAATGACATATCTTAAGAAAACAATATTTACTGGACTAAGGGATGAGATCAAGTCTTTTACTACTGCAAAAGTTGATCCAAAAAGTAAAGCAGAGGTGACCAAAGCAATTATTGCAATATTTTTATTTTTTAAAATCATCTGAATAAGTGAACATTAATATCTTGTATAAAATAATGATATGAAAAAACATGATAAGGTTAAAAAAATTCATGCAATTTTAGATGATCTTTATCCAAATCCTCGAAAGCCGTTAAATCATAAGGATCCCTACACATTACTTGTAGCAGTGCTGCTGTCAGCAAGATGTACTGATAAAAAAGTAAATGAAGTCACTTCTGAACTTTTTAAATTAGCTGATAATCCAACTGATATGTCAAAAATAGATGTAAGAACAATACGAAAAATAATAAAACCCTGTGGGTTATCTCCTCAAAAGTCAAAAGCAATATCAACCCTCTCCAAGATCTTAGTAGATAAATACGATGGTAAAGTTCCAAAAAATTTTGAAGACTTAGAGTCACTGCCAGGAATAGGACATAAGAGTGCTTCGGTTGTTATGGGTCAGGCATTTGGAGTTCAGACTTTTCCTGTCGACACACATATTCATCGACTCGCATGGAGGTGGGGATTATCTACAAGGAAAAGTGTTGAACAAACTGAAAAAGATTTAAAGAGACTATTTCCTGAAAGCTCATGGAATAAACTACACTTACAAATTATTTTTTTTGGAAGAGAATATTGTCCAGCAATTTCTCATAAAAAAGAATTATGCCCAATATGTAGCAAGTATGGAAGAAAGGATATGAAATAAAATGGAAGTTAATTTTCTAATTGCATTTTTGTTTGGACTTCTATCATTTATTTCTCCTTGTGTTTTGCCTCTAGTTCCCGGATATCTCGCTATATTTTCAGAATCAGAAAATGATATTCGGACAAGATTTTTTGGATCTGTACAATTCACGTTAGGGTTTTCAATAGTTTTTATCTCACTTGCAGCTATTGCTACAAATATAGGATCTTTTTTTAGTAGAAACTCAGAATCATTATCAAGAATAAGCGGTTTAATAATTATATTTTTTGGTTTGATGCTCTTAGTTCCAAATCTAAATAACAAATATTTTTACAGTTCAAATTATATAGATATAAAAAATTTCAATAAAATGAAAAATTTTATTCTTGGATTAACTTTTGCATTTGGATTTACCCCTTGTATTGGTCCTGTACTTGGAGCGCTTTTAACTCTTTCATCAAATAGTAATACAATAAATGAGGGAGTAACTTTATTGATATTTTATTCGTTAGGTTTAGCAATTCCTTTTGTATTGATTCCAATATTTTCTTCAAGAATTAATTTAAAATCAAAATTATTTTCTTTTTTTAAGAAGTACTCTTCATATATTTCTGGCACTACGTTAATTGCAATTGGTACTCTTATATTTTCTGACAGAATGTACATATTGGCTTCATTTTTCCAAGATCTATTTGTGCGCCTAAACCTTGAATGGCTAAGTACAATTTGATTATGTCTATAAATATTAAAACTGATAAAGTTCTAAAGATTACAGGTAAGGATGCAGTTTCCTTTGTTGATTCAATTGTTTCAAATAATATAAATGTAAATGGTTTTAAACCATCTTATCTCCTGGGTCCAGATGGAAAAATTAAGAGCTGGTTTTTTTTATATGAAAAAAGTGGCGATGTTTTTATTTATCAAGATAATGACGAGTTAGATTTAATAATGGAAAATTTAAAAATATATGCAATACGAATAGATTGTCACTTTGAAATATTTGATAGTCAAATATTTCTACATGCTGATTTAGAAAATTTAAAATACGAAATCCTTGACTCTAGTAAAGATTTAATTGATTGGAAATCATATGAAATGAATCATGAGTTACCTTCAAGAAAGATAATTGATTCTGGGCTTCTACCAAATGAAACAAAATGGCTTGAAATTTTTGTCGATTTTGAGAAAGGTTGTTTTCTTGGACAAGAACAAGCTTCAAGAATTAAATATAGGGGAAAACCAAGAAGAATGTTGGTAACAAATGATTTAGGTATCCAAGAGATGATAAAAATTTGAGTTATGATTCGGTGCGATTTTTGCGGTAGAATCTTAAAAATTAATCGATCAGAAAAGTACATACTGTGTTCACAAAAATGTAAACAAAATTTTAAAAATAAAAATAGAATTTTAAAAACAAACACGTATGTTCTGAATATGGTCGGTCAAGATTGGATATCAGTAAAGAATATTGTTTCAGCCAATAAAAACAAATTTGAAATCGTTTCATCAATATCTAGATTGATTTATTTTGAAAATAAATTAATTAAAAAAGGTAAGGGAGAAATCAATTTACAAACAATTGTTTCTACAAAGAAAAAATAGCACCTTTGTCATATCTTTTAAGTGAAAACTGAACTATTGGGCCTGTCACAAGAACCATAAACACAGTTCCGTATCCAAAACTTCCACCGAGAAGAACTCCAGTTACAAATGCAGTAAAGTCTATCCCAATTCTTGTTGCACGGACGCTGGGACCACGCTTTGCAATTCCCGTCATTATTCCATCACGAGGTCCTGGACCTAGTCCAGAACCAATATAAATACCTACACCCATGGCAAATAGTACAGTGCCAAAATATAAATAAAAGTGTTGAAGCCAAATTTGATCTGGTGTTGGTAAAAAGTACATAGTAAGGTCAAGAACATTCCCAATGGTTAAAATATTTATAATCGTACCCAAAAAAGGTTTTTGTTTTAATGGAATCCAGCCAAGTAAAACTATGAAACCTGTCAATACACCTGCAAAGCCAATTCGGACATTAATCAACTTACTGAAGCCATCATGAAATACATCCCATGGATTTAGACCAAGCTTAGCCTCAACTGTAAATGCTAAACCACATCCACATAGAAAAAGTCCAAATAAGCATTGTGGAAGTCTTTTTATTATTTTGCTATTCATTAATTTTGAAAATTTCTTCGAGATATGGAATATTCTCAGGGCATAATTCATAAATTGACTGAAATCTCAAAATTGGTATTATTCTATTCTCCTCATCAACATCAATCTGATTATTAAGTAGTTCTAATCTAATAAGTTCTTCTGAAGTTCTTATATCAATCCAGTTTGGAGAAGATATACAAATGTTTTTTCCAATATTCACTAAAGCATTGTCTGGAACATCATTTAATGTCTTTTCAGCATCTGCAATTCTTATTTGGTTTACGAATTCACTTCCATATGTATTACTCGAAAAATTTTGATACACAATAAATGAGATGCTCATAATAATAAAAATTATTACACTTAAAATTGGAATTTTCTTCACACTGTATTATCACCCATTAAATATTTTAGTTTTTAAATTGTACCCGGAGGGGGAGTCGAACCCCCACATCCGAAGATACTGGATTTTGAGTCCAGCGCGTCTGCCAATTCCGCCATCCGGGCTTACTTAAAGATTATATTTGATATCTATAAAATAAGAGAATTTATTTTTTAAGTTTAAAATGGTTTGATGATAGTTCTTATTGATGGATTTAGCGTTGCGTTTAGAGCTTTTTATGCTCTTCCGGAAACACTAGTTACATCAACTGGGATTCCTACAAATGTTATCCATGGTTTTTTATCAATGATTAACAAAGTAATAAATGAACACAAACCTAAACAAATAATAATTACTTGGGACTTGCCAGGAAAAACATTTAGAAATGAAATTTATAAAGACTATAAAGCTAACAGATCACCTGCACCAGATAATTTCAATACACAAATTCCACTTTTACATGAGTTAATTGAATCTTTTAATATTCCACAAGTATCAGTTGAAGGATACGAAGCAGATGATGTTCTAGGTTCTTTATCAAATTTATTTAATAAAGATAATAAAAATGTTCTAATAGTGACTGGTGATAGAGATATTTTTCAGTTAATTTCAAAAAAAACAAATGTACTTTACACAAAAAGGGGTATTTCAGAAACAGATAAAGTAGATGAAAAATTTTTTAAAAACAAATTTGGTATAAGTCCTTCACAATATATTGAGTATTTGGCTTTGAAAGGGGACCCATCTGACAACATTCCAGGATTGCCAGGTGTAGGTGAAAAAACGGCAATTTCACTCCTTCAGGATTATGAAAGTATTGAAAAAATATATAAAAATTTAGATAAATTAACGCCTAAATTAAAAGAAACTTTTGAAGTCAATAAAGAGCTATTAAATACAAGTAAACAATTAGCAACAATAAAAACTGATTTAAACATTGATTTACCTAATGTGGATACTTCTGAAACAGCTTATTTCTCAGATGAGGTCTTAGTGAACGCTCAAGAGAAAGTTAGGAATCTTGAATTAAACAAATACACAATAAGTGAGAACAATGATCAAAACTTAGAAGCACAAACTAATGAATTAGAATTAAATATATCAACCGAGACCTTGTTAAAAGGTACTACTTACCTATTAAGTTTTGATGAAGAAATATATTTCCTAAACAAAGAAAAATTTGGAATTTTTAAAGGTAAATTCTCAGATTTGGAAAATGTAGTCCTATTAACCTCCCAGAATATTATTAAACTTCTCGAAATAGATATAAACTCTACAAATACTGAGGCATATGATTGCATTTTATTCTTAAAAGACCCAAGTATAAGACCCGATAATCTCTTAAGTATTTGTAAACATATTGATAGGTCATCTGGTCTCAATAAAAAATCTGAAGTTATAGATTTTTTACAATTTCTGCATAAAAAGATTGAATTAATAGATAAAGAAATTCAAGAATTTAAAAAAGATAAAAAACTTTACTTGATATATCAAGATTTAGATTTGCCAATGCTTGAGATTCTTGGATCAATGCATAAGAAGGGTGTGAAAATATCTCCAAAAAGAATTGAAAAACTTTCAACTGAAATAAATGAAGAATTGGAAACTTATAAAAAAGAAATTAAATCAATTACCAAAAAAGATTTTAATTTAAATTCACCAAAGCAATTGTCTGAAATTCTTTATGTGGATATGCAATACCCTGTGATTAAAAAAACACCAAAAGGAGCACCATCTACAGATGCCTCGGTTTTAGAAGAATTATCTAAATCTCATGAGCTTCCAAAATTAATCTTGAAGTATAGAGAATACGAAAAACTACGATCTACATATATTGAAGGTCTTAAAAATGAAATTTTAAAAAATAGGGTACACACAACATATAATTTATTTGGAACATCAACAGGACGACTTTCATCGGAAAAGCCGAATTTGCAAAATATCCCAAATAAAACAATAATGGGTCAAAAAATTCGAGAGTTTTTTGTTGCAGACACGAATCATAATTTTGTAATTGCGGATTATTCACAGATTGAATTAAGAGTCCTTGCTCATTTAAGTAATGATAAATCAATGATTGAATTGCTACAAAATAGTGAAGCTGATATTCATTCCGAGACGGCTTCTAAAATTTTTCAAACGGATTTGCAATCAGTCACTAAAGACATGAGAAGAAAAGCAAAAGAAGTTAACTTTGGACTTATCTATGGAATGGAAACGTTTGGTTTATCAAAAAGTTTAAATATTTCAAAAAAAGAAGCAAACAGTCTAATCGAAGCGTATTTTTCACAGTTTCCTGAAATTAAAGGATTTTTAGATAAGGTAGTCAAGGATGCAACTAAAAATACATTTACTGAAACTTTGTATGGTAGAAAAAGGTACATCCCTGAATTAGCTTCATCAAATTTTCAACTTAAGGCAATGGGAAAAAGAATTGCAATGAATGCACCAATACAAGGAACTGCATCAGACATAATGAAAATCGCAATGATTAATCTTAACAAAGAGCTTAAAAAAATTAAATCTACAGAATTACTTTTACAAATTCACGATGAAATAATTGTTCAAACACCAAGAGAGTTATCCGAGAAAGTAATAAAAATTGTAAGAAAAGAAATGGAGAATGCAACTAAATTAAAAGTCCCCTTATTTATCGATATTAAAACGAATATGAATCTATCAAATTTTAATTAATTACTTGCAAAATACCTAAATATGTTATCCTAAGAAACGCAATACTATGATTGGAAAAAACAAAATAAATGTCAGATAGCCCAAATAAGGCAGTAAAGCCAATCAATGACGTAAACCTTCCGGATGAAATCAGTCCAGATGATTTCCCTGAACTTCTAGAACAGACTCTAGTAACATTCAAAAACGGTGACGTTATTGAAGGGACCGTAGTAAGAATAGATAGAAATGAAGTTATGGTTGATGTTGGATATAAATCTGAAGGAGTCATTCCATCAAGAGAGTTATCAGTAAGAAAATCTATAAATCCAAATGAAATATTTAATGTGGGTGATAAAGTTCAAGCTTTAGTCCTTGAGAAAGAAGATGATGAAGGAAGACTTATTTTGTCAGTAAAAAGAGCAATTTATGAAAAAGCCTGGGATGATATTCAATCTATTTCTGATAAAAATAAATCAGTCAAAGGTACAGTAATTGAATCTGTAAAAGGTGGTCTAATAGTCGATATTGGAGTTAGAGGTTTTTTGCCAGCTTCTTTAATTGATGTAAGAAGGGTAAAAGAATTGACTTCATATGTCGGTGAGGAAGTAGAAGCTAAAATTTTAGAATTAGATAAACAAAGAAACAATATAGTTTTATCCCGAAAAGCACATCTCGAAGAAGAATTGTCAGAGGAGAGACAAGGATTTTTAGGTGATTTACAAGTTGGAGATGTCAAAAATGGAAAAATCTCTTCAATTGTAAACTTCGGTGCATTTGTTGATATAGGAGGCATGGATGGGTTAGTTCATGTATCAGAGCTTTCTTGGAGACACGTAGAGAATCCAAATGAAATAGTAAAAGTTGGTGATGAGGTTACTGTAAAAGTTTTGGAGATTGATAATGATAAAGAAAGAATTTCTTTGTCTATCAAGCAGGTTACAGAGGATCCTTGGTTAGATTTTGAATTGAATTTTAAAGAAGAAGATGTTGTTGATGGTGAGGTAACCAAAGTAGTTCCTTTTGGAGCTTTTGTAACCATTGGAAAAGGAGTAGAGGGCCTTGTTCATGTATCGGAAATTTCCGTGGAAAAAATTGAATCACCTGAACTTGCTTTAGCAATAGGGCAGAGCGTAAAAATAAAAATTTTGGAGCTAGATATCCCTAAACGAAGAGTTAATTTGTCAATAAAACAGGCTGATCCGAACTGGGAAGCAGAAGAAGAAGTAAAAAATAAACCAAAAACTCATTCCTCGCAATCTGAAGACAAACCATCCTCAAGACAAACCGTTGAAGGCGTTGATGAATCGTTAGAGAACATCCTTCAAGAACTAAAAGAAAGAGGAATTGGAAGTAATTAACAATTAAAGTTAAATTCTAATTTTCCTTAATCTTATATATATGTTTAAAAATGGAATCGTTATTACAGGACCAATTGGAGCTGGTAAATCTTCTGCGCTAGAAATTATCAATAATCTAGGTTATGAAACAGTAGATCTTGATACCATTTCAAATGAGATTTTAGATCAGGAAGACTCACTTAAATTTATAAAAGAATATTTTTCAGACTGTGTGGCAGATGAACAAGTAAACAGGGCCGAGTTAGCAAAAATCGTTTTTAGTAACAAAGAAAAATTATTATTGTTAGAAAATTTTCTACATCCAAAAATTCAAAATAAATTAACAAGTATTTTAGAAATAAGCAAAGGCTTAGTTTTTATAGAAGTATCAGCACCAAAGAATATGATTAATATTTTTAAATCAATAGTCATTTGGAGCCCAGTAGAAACAAGAATAAAAAGACTTCTCAAAAGAGGTATGGATATTGAAGATATAATGAACAGAATTGAAAATCAGCCAAATGATGAATGGTGGAATTCAATTGGAACTGTTATTGAAAATAATGATGAAAAAGATTTTGAATCTAAACTTAAAGATACAATCCAAACGTTACAATGAAAAAGTTCAAAGTAATCTCAGATTTTTCTCCTAAAGGGGATCAACCTGCAGCGATCAAAAAATTAAAAAACGGAATTGATAGTAATAAAGATTTTCAAACATTAATGGGGATTACTGGATCAGGAAAATCTGCAACAATTGCTTGGCTAATTGAGGAAATTCAAAAACCAACTCTAGTTCTTGCTCCTAACAAAGCTTTAGCAGCTCAATTGGCAAATGAGTTTAAACAGTTTTTTCCTGAAAATAGAGTTGAGTATTTCGTTTCTTATTATGATTACTATCAGCCAGAAGCATACGTTCCAAGGACAGACACTTTTATTGAAAAAGATGCGAATATAAATGAAGAAATTGATAGATTAAGACATGCTGCTACAAGTGCTTTGCTTTTAAGAAATGATGTAATAGTAGTCTCATCTGTTTCATGCATATATGGTCTTGGGTCTCCAAAAGAATATAAGAATAAAATAATTCCAATCATTCAAGGTAATGAATTTGATTTAGACGAACTGATCAGTCAATTGATAAAACAACAATACATAAGAAATGATCTTGTTGTATCTAGAGGTACATTTAGATTAAAAGGGGATACTCTTGATATATTTCCAGTTTACGAAGAAACAATTTTTAGAATCGAATTTTATGGAGATGAAATTGAAAAAATATCCCGAATAGATCCTGTGACTGGTGAGATTCTTGAAAAATTGACAGAATTAGCAATATTTCCAGCATCTCATTATGTGACTTCAGACGATGAAAGAAATAGTGCTTTAAAAGAGATTGAAAACGATTTAGCTAAACAAATACAGAAATTTGAAAGTGAAAATAAATTACTTGAAGCACAGCGTATTAAACAACGAACAATGTTTGATTTAGAGATGTTAAGTGAACTTGGAGTATGTTCAGGAATAGAGAATTACTCAAGGTATTTTGATGGAAGAAAACCTGGTGAAGCACCATATACTTTAATTGACTTTTTCCCAGAAGATTTTTTGATGGTTGTCGATGAAAGTCATATTGCAATACCTCAAATAAGAGGTCAGTACGAAGGAGATAAATCACGAAAATCTACTTTAGTTGAATATGGATTTAGACTACCTGCAGCACTCGATAATCGTCCGTTGAAGTTTGATGAGTGGAAAAACAAAGTCAAATCAACAATTCTTGTATCTGCAACACCAGGAAAATGGGAAAATGAAAATTCAGAAATATTTGTGGAACAAATAATAAGACCTACAGGTTTATTGGATCCAAATATTTATGTCAGACCAACAAACAATCAAATTGAAGACTTATTGAGCGAAATAAAATCTGTAATTGAAAATGGAAACAGAGTTTTGGTCACCACACTTACTAAAAAAATGAGTGAGGCATTAAGTGATTATTTTTTAAAAATGGGAATTAAAACTAGGTATTTACATTCAGATATCGACACACTTGAAAGAATCGAAATCTTGAGGGATTTAAGAAAAGGTGAATTTGATGTTTTAGTTGGTATCAATTTACTAAGAGAGGGATTAGATTTACCTGAAGTTCAATTAGTAGCAATAATGGATGCAGATAAAGAGGGTTTTTTACGTTCTGAGACAAGCTTAATTCAAACAGTTGGAAGAGCAGCAAGAAATAAAGATGGATATGTAATAATGTATGCTGATAAAGTTACTGATTCAATTTCAAAATCTGTTAAAGAAACTAACAGAAGACGAGATATACAAAAAAAACATAATGAAAAATATAAAATTAGCCCAACAACTGTCAAAAAGGAAATAACTGATATTTTAGAAATTGTCGAGAGAAATAGACCATCAAAAGAGGATATTTCGTTTAGATCAAACTTAAACTTAAAAAATGCAACAAAAGAAGATCTGTATAAAATTTCAAAAGATATAGAAAAAGAAATGAAAGTCGCAGCTGATTTATTAGAGTTTGAAGTCGCTGCTAGATTAAGAGACGAGCTTAAAGAAATTAAAAAAGAAATAATGGAGCTTCCAAGTTAATGGCAAATGAATACTTGAAAATTAAAGGTGCAAAAGAACATAATCTGAAAGATATAAGTGTAGATATCCCTAAAAATCAATTAGTTGTTATTACAGGTTTATCAGGTTCAGGAAAATCTTCTTTAGCTTTTGATACAATCTATGCAGAAGGTCAAAGAAGATACGTAGAAAGTTTATCAGCTTATGCACGACAATTTCTTGGTCAAATGGAGAAACCAAATGTTGAACAAATCGAGGGACTTTCACCAGCAATAGCTATTGATCAAAAAACTTCTTCAAGAAGTCCAAGATCGACTGTCGGTACGGTTACGGAAATCCACGACTATTTAAGACTACTTTGGGCAAGAATAGGTATTAGTTATTGTCCTAATTGTGGTTCAAAAATTGAGAAGCAATCTACAGACTTTATCGTAAATCAAATATTAGAACTTGGTGAGGACATATATGTAGAAATACTCGCACCAATAATCAAATCAAGAAAAGGTGAATTTGAATCGCTATTTAAAGATCTTTTAAAACAAGGATTTAGCAGAGCATATATTGATGGAGAATTAATTAGATTAGATGAAGCTAAAAGATTAGATAGGTACTTTAATCACAATATTTCTGTAGTTGTAGATAGAGTAAAAATTAAAAAAACAGGTGGAAGAAGATTGCCCCAATCTGTCGAAGCAGCCATAAATTTAACAAGTGGCTTGGTAGATATAAAAATTGATGAAGAAATAAAAAGCTTTAGTCAAAATTTAGGTTGTAAAGAGTGTGGTACGTCATACGGTAAACTTGAACCAAGAGATTTTTCTTTTAATTCTCCATTTGGAGCGTGTGAAACTTGTAACGGAATTGGAATTAATTATGAAATTGATGAAAACCTACTTATCAAGGACTCGGAACAATCGATAGACGATAATGTTTTTCCAGAAATGTCAAAAAGAAAATATTTTAGAGCTCAAGTCTATGGCGTATGTGAATATTTTGATATACCGCGTAATGTTCCATATAAAGATTTATCTGACAATGATAAATATATTCTATTATTTGGATCAGACGGAATAAAAACTCCCATAAGATATACAAACAGGTTTGGTAATTCGAGAACCTGGGAAAGAGCTTTTCCTGGTGTCATTCCATTATTCAAAAAGATATACGAAGAAACTGATTCAGATCATCGTAGGGAGTATTATATGCAGTTTATGAGAGAGCTGCCTTGTAGTGACTGCGAGGGAGAAAGATTAAATCCACGTTCAAGAAATGTAAAAGTGAAATCACTAACACTTGGTGAATTTAATAAATTATCAATTCTAAAAGCAAGTAAGATAATAGAAAATTTGAAACTCTCTGGAAATGAAAAAGAAATTGCTGAGACAATATTAAGAGAAATTAATGAAAGGCTTCTTTTCTTAAATGAAGTTGGGTTAAGTTATTTACAACTTAATAGAGGTGCCGCAACTTTATCAGGAGGCGAAGCTCAAAGAATAAGACTTGCTACTCAAATAGGTTCAGGTCTAACGGGAGTTCTCTATGTATTAGATGAACCGTCAATAGGTCTTCATCAATCCGACAACAAGAAGTTAATTGAAACACTCCTCAGACTTAAAAATTTAGGAAATACCGTTTTAGTTGTTGAACATGATGAAGAAACGATGAGAAGTTCAGATTACATAATTGATATTGGCTGGGGTGCCGGAGAGGAAGGCGGCAATATCGTAGCTATTGGTGATTGTGAATCGATATCCAATAATAAAAAATCAATAACGGGTCAATATTTATCAGGTAAACAAATTGTTCCTTATCCCAAAAACAGAAGAAAAGGAAATAGTGAAAAAATTGTTGTAAGAGGTGCACAAGAAAATAATTTAAAAAATTTGACTGCAGAATTTCCCTTAGGAAAATTTATTTCAGTGACAGGTGTCTCCGGTAGTGGGAAATCAACTTTAGTTTCTGAAATTTTATCGAAAGCTATTCAAAATGAATTTTCACGTAAGAACTGGAACCCACCAGGAATTCATAAAAGTATAAGTGGCTTAAATTATATAGATAAACTAATAGAAATTGATCAGTCTCCAATTGGTAGAACACCAAGATCAAATCCAGCAACTTATTCAGGTGTTTTTGACATGATACGTTCTTTATACTCCCAAACAGAAGAAGCAAAAATTAGAGGTTACAAACCAGGCAGATTTTCTTTTAATGTTCCTGGTGGGAGATGTGAACTTTGCAAAGGAGATGGGACAATTAAAGTTGAAATGTATTTTTTACCAGATGTCTATGTTATGTGTGAAGATTGTGGTGGATCCAGATACAATAATGAAACTTTAAATATTCGCTGGAAAGGAAATACAATTTCAGATATTTTAAACTCAACAGTTGAAAATTCACTAAAAATATTTGAAAACCAACCACAGATTTCGAGGATTATAAAAACACTTGACGATGTTGGTTTGTCATACATCACACTTGGTCAATCTGCAACAACTCTTTCAGGTGGTGAAGCACAAAGAGTGAAACTCGCAAAAGAGTTAAGTAAAAGGTCTACAGGAAGAACGATGTATATTTTGGATGAACCTACTACCGGATTACATTTTGCTGATGTTCAAAAACTATTAGAAGTTTTGCATATGCTTGTCGACAAGGGGAATACTGTACTCGTTATTGAGCACAATTTAGATGTAATTAAAAATTCTGACTGGGTAATAGATTTAGGTCCTGAAGGTGGGGAAAACGGGGGTAAAATTGTATCGCAAGGTACACCAGAAAGTTTATCCACGGATAAATCTTCTTTGACAGGTTATCATCTAAAATCAGTTTTATAATGCAAAAAATAAATATTAAAGAAATACCAAGTAGCCCAGGTATATATATTTTTAAAGATGAGTATGACGACCCTTTGTACGTTGGAAAAGCAAAAAACTTAAGGAAACGAGTACCTTCGTACTTTAGAGAAAAATCTTCTTGGAAAGTAAAAAGATTAGTTTCTGAAGCAAAAGATTTAAGTTTTGTTGTTTCAAAAAATGAAGCTGATGCTTTACTTGCAGAATACTCATTTATTCAAGAGTATAAACCAAAGTATAATGTTCAATTTAAAGATGATAAGTCTTATCCTTACGTTACTTTATCAAATGAGGAATGGCCAAGGGCATATATTACAAGAAGAATTAGTCAAAATAATAAAAATTTTGGCCCTTTTCCATTTATTGGTTCCGCAAGACGCTCTCTTGATCATTTAATTAATATCTTTCCTGTAAGGACTTGCTCCAAAAATGTATTTGAAAGACATCAAAAACTTGAAAAGGCGTGTTTGCTTTATGATATCGATAAGTGTGCCGGACCGTGTATTGGTGCAGTAAATAAAGAAGACTACAAACAATTAACAACGAATCTTGAGAATTTTTACTCCGGTAAATCAGACCAGTATATTGATGAGAAGATAAATGAAATGATGACTTTTTCAGATAATCAAGAATATGAAAAAGCTCAGCAAGCTAAAAATATTATTTCACATTTAGAAAATGCTAGAACCACTCAGACATTGATGGTAGCTGATAAAAAGTCCGTGGATGTTGTTGGTATAGATATTAGTAATTTTGATGTAGTGATCTCTTGTCTTTTAATAAGGAATGGAAGAATTATTGGAGAAGTTAAGAAAACACTTGAGCCAATAGATACAGACCAATATGAAGAATATTTACCGCAGATAATTCTCACAATATTTTCGGAAAATCAGCCTTCTGATGAAATATTAGTGAGTCATAATTTTCCATTTGTTGAAACTGTCCAAAAGAATTTATCTGATAGATGGGGCAAAAATATCATTTTAAAAACACCTGTGAAAGGTTGGAAAAAAGAGCTTCTTGAAACAGCAATATTAGATGCTAAAGAGATTAGAAGAGTAGTGAATTTTAGAAGGAGAACTGATTTAGAGTTTAGATCACAATCTTTAGAGCAATTAAAAAATAATCTTGATCTTAAACAAGTTCCTTATCGTATAGAAGCTTTTGATATTTCGAACCTAGGTGCGGAATATAGGGCTGGTTCAATGGTTGTTATGGATGATGGAATTTGTAAACCGTCTATGTATCGTAAATTCCATATTAAATCATTTAGTGGGCAAGATGATTTCAAATCAATGGAGGAAGTGTTATTTAGAAGACTGAAAAGATTGATCAAAGTTGATGAAAAAGATAAAAGTTTTAAAAGAAAACCAGATTTAATTTTAATTGATGGAGGCAAGGGCCAGTTATCTTCTGCTAAAAGCGTAATTGATCACTTTGAATTAGATATTGAAGTAATTGGCTTAGCTAAAAAATTTGAAGAAGTGTTCAAGCCTAACCGAAAAGAACCCTTTATATTAGATAAAACATCTGAAGCTATGTTTCTTTTGCAAAATATCAGAGATGAAGCTCATAGATTTGCAATATCAGAAAATAGAAGATTAAGAATTAAAAACTTTGATGATCAAACTTTATTAAGTATCAAAGGAGTTGGCAGTAAATCGTCAGATATTTTACTTGAAAAATATAAAAACGTATCCCGTCTTTCAAAAGCAACTTACGAGGAATTAACTGAAGTCGTATCTGACAATATAGCAAAAAAGGTATACGCGTATTTCAATGGTGAGTTTTAGAATTCACAAAATTTAACAATAATAAAATTCTTCCATGTAGATACATCACAATTAGAATATCATTAGGTTAATTATGGTATCTAAACGTCCAGAAGTTTTATTACTAGTAGGAATGTCAGGAGCTGGTCGCTCAGCAAGTGCTAATGTTTTTGAAGATCTTGGATACTATGTAATTGAAAATTTACCGACTAATTTAATTCAATCTGTAGTCGAGTCAAATGATGTAGCTGAATCTAATAAGCAATTAGTTTTAACAGTAGATGCTAAAGATGGTTCCTCACAAAATGAATTAACAAAAAGTCTTGATAAACTGAGTCAATCTGGTGTTCTAACAAGAGTCATTTTTTTAGATGCTGATAACGAAACATTAATAGAAAGATATGAAGAAAATAGACGTCCTCATCCTATGGGGAAAGACTCTCTTGAACAATCTGTAAAGAATGAAAGAGAGTTATTAAAGTCTATCAGAGAATTAGCAGATCTTGTTATAGATACTTCAGATATGAATGTCCATGATTTAAGAAAAAGAATTATTGAGGGATTTCAAGGCACAGCTAGTAGTCAGGATTTAAAAATATCAGTTACATCCTTTGGCTTTAAAAATGGTTCACCAAGAGATGCGGACCTAGTACTTGATGTAAGATTTTTACCGAATCCACACTGGAGGGAAGAATTAAGAGAATCTACGGGTCAAGCACCTATGGTAAGAAACTATGTTCTTTCATTTGAAGATGCACAAATGTTTCTTGAAAAAACAAAAGATATGATTGACTTTCTCTTACCTCGCTTTACTTCTGAGGGGAAATCATATGTTGGTATTGCAATAGGCTGTACAGGAGGTAAACATAGAAGTGTCGTAATGACAGAAGAAATCGGTAAATGGCTAAAGGGTGACGGTAAGGATGCAGTAATAATCCACAGAGATATGAAAGAAACATAGCCGTCTTTGGTAAATGTATTGCATCTGAAAAATAAAAAAAGTTCAAACTTTAAATTTCAAGATAAAAATGATAGATAAAAAAGATCAGATCAAAGAACGTTTAGGAAATGTACTTGTCAGATCAGATTTAAATGTACCAATTTTAAATAATAAAGTAGCAGACAAATTTAGAATTAGTAAATCAATCGAGATTATTGAAAAAATTTATGAAGATTCAAGAACAATTACATTTATTAGTCACCTTGGGAGACCAAAAAAAAAGGATAGTAATTTATCACTTAGAAATATTACCGACACCATATCGGAACTTTTAAGAAATGAAAATTTAACTTTTATTGAAAATATTTATGGGCCTGATGTAAATAATTTAATCAAGTCAAAAAAATCTAAAATATTCCTTCTTGAAAATCTTAGATTTTATGAAGGAGAGATTAATAATGATCTTGAATTTTCAAGAAAAGTAACAAAACCATTTGATACTTACATTTTTGACGCATTTGGCGCCTCACATAGATCACATGCATCAGTCGTAAGTTTTGGAAATTACATTAAATCATATCAAGGACCATTGATGAATAGAGAATTAGAAGAACTCAACAAAATACTAGAAAATAAAAAGTCTGGTTACTCTGTATTACTTGGTGGTGCAAAAATATCTGACAAGCTTGGACTAATCGAAAATTTATTGCCTAAAGTTGAAAATCTTTTGATTGGTGGAGGAATGTGCTTCACTTTTTTAAAAGCTTTAGGTTATGAAATTGGTAATTCACTAGTTGACTACTCATTTATTGAAAAAGCAAGAAGTTTACTTGATTCTAAATACGCTAATAAAATTATTTTGCCTGAAGATTTTGGAGTAACAAAATCTATTGAAAGTAAAAAAAGAATAAATGTAAGTATAGAAAATTTTTCTAAAGAACATATTGGAGTAGATATAGGATTGGAAACAATTAAAATTTTTTCAAAACTTTTATCATCTTCAAAATATATTTTTTGGAATGGACCTATGGGTATTTTTGAAATAGACGAATTTTCTACTGGAACTAGGGAAATTACTAAAATAATTTCTGAGTCACAAGCCTATACATCTGTTGGCGGTGGAGATTCTGTAAGTGCTATTAATTTATTTTCTGATATTAAAAAATTTAATCACATATCTACTGGTGGAGGAGCATCTTTAGAGTATTTAGAGGGTAAGAAGTTACCGGGGGTAAACATTTATAAATCACTTATAATTTGATAATGAATAAAACGATTATTGCTAATTGGAAACTTAATTTAGATCACCTAGAAGCTATACAACTATTTCAAAAATTAAACTATTCGCTTGATAATGATATTGATAAAAAAATAAAAATTGTTGTTGCACCTTCCTTTACATCCCTTAGATCTATTCAAACAATTATTGAAGCTGATAAATTAAAATTGTATTTAGCCTCACAAGATGTTTCCGAGTTTGTTGAAGGTGCATATACAGGGGAAGTTTCAGTAACACAATTAGAAAAATTAAAGATATCATTTTGTATTGTTGGTCACTCTGAAAGAAGACAGCATTTTAATGAAACAGATGAGTCAATAAACTTAAAAGTCCATAATTTGATAAACAAAAAAATTGTGCCAGTGATTTGTTTTGGTGAAAGTATAGAGCAAAGAAAAAATGAAAATTATTTAGACTTTTTGATAGAGCAAGTTGAAAAGTCTATAAAAGGCTTGAGAAAAGATAAAGTAGATGAAATTATATTTGCATATGAACCAGTATGGGCAATAGGAACAGGGGAGACTCCCTCCTTACAGAATATTGTAGATGTGATATCTAATATTAAAGAATTTCTATCTAGCAAATCATTTTTCGATGAAGAAAACACAAAATTTATTTATGGAGGTAGTGTTACTCCAGATAATTCAAAAGAAATTTTGAATACTCAAATTGTCAATGGTGCTTTAGTTGGAGGAGCTTCATTAGATGTTGATAAATTTATAAAAATAATCGAGTCTATTGAATAATGAATCTTGTATTTGTAAGGCACGGTCAAAGTATTTGGAATTTAGAAAATAAATTTACTGGATGGGTTGATGTAGGTTTATCTCCAAACGGAATTCAAGAGGCATCTGACGCTGGTAAAACACTTATTCAAGAAAAATTCATACCTGATATTTGCTTCACATCTTTTTTAAAAAGATCGATTGATACTGCTGAAATTCTTCTGAATAATTATGATCATAATTTAAAAGACAATATTCAACTTATTAAAGATTGGAGATTAAACGAACGGCATTATGGTTCATTACAAGGTTTAAATAAATCAGAAACTGCTGAAAAATATGGTGAGGAAAAGGTACATGAATGGAGAAGAAGTTTTGAAACACAACCTCCGCTCGCAAATGTAAATACGGAATTCGATCCAAATAATGATGATGCATATAAAGAAATTAATACTCAATTGCCCCTTGGAGAATCATTAAAGGATGTTGTAGCTAGAGTAGAAAAATCTCTACAGGTGATAATGGATAAAGTAAAAAATAATAATGTTTTAGTTGTTGCTCATGGAAATAGCATAAGAGCTATATTGAAAATAATTGAAAATATATCAGATAAAGATATAGTTAGTGTAAATATTCCTACTGGAATACCACTAGCTTTTAATGTTGACAATGATAAAATATCTAGAATTGGCTATCTTGGCGAAAAGGAACAAATTAAAAAACTACAAAAAGAAGTTGAACAACAATCTAGAATAACAAAGGGTTAATTTATGGACACAGTCACAGCAGTATTAATAGCAATTCACATTGTCGTATCCATTGCACTTATTGCTTTAGTTTTATTGAATAGCGGTAAAGGTGGAGGATTGTCAGACATGCTTGGTGGCCCTGGTGCATCGGGAAATATTGGACAAACGCTAGCGGAGCGAAATTTGAGTAGAATTACAGCTTTTGTTGCCTTTTTGTTTGCTGTTACAACTTTATCTTTGTTTTGGTTTTTAGATTAATAAAAGCGCGGGTGGCGGAACTGGTAGACGCGCAGGATTAAGGATCCTGTGGGGTAAAACCCGTGGAGGTTCGAGTCCTCTTCCGCGCACAAACTAAAAAAATGAATGAAACAATTGCAATAATTAACGATCCTGATGTCACACTGGGACATCTTCAAGACAGGAACATAACATCAGTGAATGCTTGGGAAGTTGAATGGAAAGATTTGACTCCAGACTTTAATTATATTCTTCTTGGGGGACATATGGGAGCTTATGAAACTCTTGAATATCCATATTTAGATTTTGAAAAAAAATGGATTTCAAAATCAGTTAATGAGAACTATAAAATTTTAGGTATTTGTTTAGGTGCTCAATTAATAGCTGATGCACTTGATGGGAAAGCATATCTTTCAGACAATATAGAATTTGGATTTAAAAATTTGGAGTTTCTCGATTCGAATAGTATTTTTGATGATTTTAAAAATATTGAAGTGTTTTCATGGCATAGGGATACATTTACTATTCCCACAATGGCAAAATTAATCGCTAAAACATCATTCCCTCAAATATATTCAATCAAAAATACTCTGGGAATTCAGTTTCATCCAGAGATAAACGAGTATCTTTTTGAAAAATGGTATGTTGGAGAAAAGACAAAAAAAGAACTTAAAAATTTTGACGTTGACAATGAATTTAAAAAAATTAAAAGGAATCATTCTCAGATTTCTAATTCAGTAAATTCGTTTTTTGATAAATGGATATCTAGTTAAAAGATTTTTTTAAAATACGTTGCACGTAATTGTTGATCTCTTTAAATCGATCATCAATTGAGTTATGAGAAAGCAATTTATTCCTCATTTCCACAGACATTGGAACTTTCGTACATAAATTCCACAGGCTAATAATCCTGCTTTCGATATCTATTTCAAAATCAGGCAATTGCAAGTCAATACCTTGTTCAATTAACATACTTATAACTTTTTTAATGTCTGACTGTAGTTTTAATAATTCATCTACAGACGGGGGGAGACCAACGTCAATTATTTCATTTGTTGAACATATTGGATATTCTTTTTGGAGATTTACATCTGTCACCTTGTGAATATCCATACATTTAACAATTACAATCTGCTCAGCATTGGAGATGTCTTGATGTTCAATTATTTTAACTTCAGAAACTATTTGTCCAATTGACTCCAAATTTGCACCGACACAAAAGGTTTTCTGGTTTTTAATTGAATCAGCTATTAGGAGTAAATACCTTGGCTCAAAAACTCTTAATGCAGATATTTCTGTAGGAAAATAATTAATACCTGCACCAAAAAACGGGAATTCAACTATCATAATTTCTGGTATTTAGGATAAGGGATATTTAAAAATAATGAGAATTGAAGATGAAATTAAATTAACTTTTGATGATGTACTTATAAGACCAAAAAGAAGTACATTAGTTTCAAGATCAGAAGTAGTTTTGGAGAGAGACTTTAAATTCAAACATACAAATTCAACTTGGTCAGGAGTGCCTATTTTCTCGGCAAATATGGATACAACTGGTACATTTGAAACAGCAATAGCTTTACAAAAACATAAGATGCTGACAGCTATCCATAAATTTTATTCAATTGAAGAATGGCAGAAAAATATTGAAAAATTAGATCCATCTTTCATATCTGTAACAGTAGGTCAATCAGATAATGATTTGAGCTTAGGTAAAAAAATATTTGAGTTAAACGATGATATAAAGTACTTGTGTATTGATGTTGCCAATGGATATAGAGAAGATTTTATTGACTCAGTAAAAAATTACAGAGAAACATTTCCAGAAAAAATTATTATCGCTGGAAATGTTGCAACCAGAGAGATGACCGAAGCATTGATTCTTGCTGGTGCAGATATTGTTAAAATTGGTATTGGTCCTGGTTCAGTATGTACTACAAGAAGCGTGGCTGGAGTAGGTTATCCTCAATTGTCTTCAATTTCAGAATGTTCTGATGCTGCACATGGTTTAGGAGGACATGTAATGGCTGATGGTGGTTGCAAATATCCTGGTGATATCTCAAAAGCTTTTGGAGCAGGAGCTGATTATGTAATGTTAGGTGGCATGTTTGCTGGTCACAAAGAATCCGGGGGTGAATTAGTAACCGATGATGACGGTGTCCAATATAAAGACTTTTATGGAATGTCCTCAACAAAAGCCCAACAAACTTATTATGGTGATCTTGCCGAGCATAGAGCAGCAGAAGGAAAGAAAGTAAGACTTAAGTATAAAGGCGATTTGGATGATACTGTTCAAAAGATATTGGGTGGAATGAGATCAGCCTGTTCTTATGTTGGAGCAAAAAAACTTAAAGATCTTCCTAAAAGTACAACATTTATAAGAGTTACTCAGACCACAAATGAAATTTATACTGGAAGCGAAAACAATTGAATATCATTGTTTATTCCAAAGATAATTGTGTATGGTGCGATAGAGCAAAAAACTTACTTGATTCAGTAGAGTTTTCTTTTGAGGAGATTGATTTGTCTAATGACAATGATAGGAAAGAATTTTATAAAAAAGTAGGGGAGGGAGTAAGTACTGTGCCTCAAATCTATATAGATAATGAGAGAATCGGTGGGTTCCCACAACTTGTAAATTGGTTTGAAGAAAATGGCTTCTAGCGATTCTTCAAAAACTGTATTTTTAGCATTTTCAGTGAATTTTTTTATTGCTGGAGTAAAAACTGTAATTGCCGTGATTACCGCTTCATCGGCAATGTTTTCAGAGGCAGTTCATTCATATGTAGACTCAGGCAACCAATTTATCTTATGGTTTGGAATCAAGCAATCAAAAAAACCCAATAAATTAATTTATCCACTAGGTAGGGGTAAAGAAGAATATTTCTGGACACTTGTTGTAGCAGTACTAATTTTTACAATTGGTGGACTAGTATCTTTGGAGCACGGAATTGAAGCATTATCACATCCTAAAGAATTAAAAAATTTATTCATATCTATTGCAGTTTTGTCAATCTCAATTGTGCTTGAACTTTATGTACTTTACAAAGCAGTAAAAGAACTAAGGAGTAAATCGACGACTGAAACAACATCAGTATTCAAGTTGCTAAAAGAATCAACAGACGGACCACTAATTGCAATTGTAGTTGAAGACTTTGCTGCAACACTTGGGTTAGGAATCGCACTCATTGGATCAATACTTGCAAATGCAACATCTAATCCAATTTATGACGCAGCAAGCTCAATTTTAATAGGAGTTCTTTTGATGGTATCTGGCTTATTTCTTGGTTATGAGATGAAACACTTAATAACTGGTGAAACTATTAATAATAAAACTAAGGATAAAATCTTAGATATTATTAGAACAAGTGAAATGATCCAAAATGTTGAATCATTAAGAGCTATTTCTATAGGAGCTAATAGTTATCTAGTTTTATGTTCAGTCGATTATTTAGATTCAGCTAAGGACAGTGATATTGTAAATATCAATTTAGAAATAAAAAATAAAATTTGTAATGAATTTGGGGAAATATCTGAGATTTACTTTAATCCTGCTTGATTTAATATTAAGGAATGGGAATAGACAAAAATCACTTAAGTCAAGAACAGTTTGAAGTTACACAAAATTGTGGAACGGAACCACCTTTCTCTGGGAAGCTTCTTTATGAAAAAAGAGAAGGAATATATAGTTGTGTGGTTTGTGATTTTTCACTATTTGAATCTAAAACAAAGTTTGAGTCTGGAACAGGTTGGCCAAGTTTTTACGAGGCTCTTGATGAAACAATTACAACAAAAGATGATAATTCTCATGGGATGAAGAGAACGGAAATAACATGTAGTAACTGTGATTCGCATCTGGGCCATGTTTTTCCAGATGGGCCAAGACCAACTGGCTTGAGATACTGTGTTAATTCATTAAGTTTAAATTTTAATGAAGATGAATAAGGCATATATTGATCAAGAATGTGTAATGTGCACAACTTATGGTAATTTTCTCAAAAAAAGGACCTCACAAATAACAATTAAAAATCAAAATGATTTACCTGATGAGGATATAAAAAGAGACGAGATAGTTTATGAAAGAGGGAATGACAAATTTTACGGCGCTGAAGCATTTATACAGTCTACGAATGATTTAGGTGGTATTTATCGTTCCGTATTAATAATAAAGGTATTTCCTAAAATTTTTCTTGATAGTGTTTACAGATTCATAGCAACCAACAGACATAAAATTTTTAAAAAAAATTGATATTCCAAAAGTTATTTAACAATCCTGTATTTAAATCATTCTTTATTTTTTCGATATTTAGAGCAATTTATGGTTTTTTTATTGTTATTTTTGCGATATATTTCTCCAGAGAGTATTCATTAAATATTTATGAAACAGGTTTAATATTTGTATTTTCTGTTGTTGTTTCAAGAATTGGTTATAAATTTTTTAAAAGAAAATTTAGTCTCTAAAATTTCCATAATTTAGAAATATTTTGTAATCGTTTGATTTCAAAAATGAAATAACGTCTTGTAAGTCATCTCTCTTTTTTCCTGTAACTCTTATAGAGCTATCTTGAATACTACTCTGAACTTTTTTAAAATTTTGCTTTAAATCTTTAACTATTATTTTTGCTATATCTTTGTCAATTCCAGATTTTAATGTGTATGTTCTTTTTGATTCTGATGGTGTTTTTTCATCATTAAAATCTCCTAAAAACTTAATTGAAACATTTCTTTTTGCAAATTTTTCTCTTAATACTTGATCTGCTGCATTCAATCTCTCATCTGTGCTACTTTTAATAATGATTGAGTTATCAGTAAGTGTCGATGAGGTATTTGTATCTCTAAAATCGTATCTGTTAATTAACTCTCTACTCATTTGATCAACAGCGTTAATTACTTCTTGTTTATCAAAAGAGGATGTTATATCAAATGAAGGCATGCATTAATTTTACGTTATTTTTTATAATTTTGTCTTAAAAATTCATAACTAACAATAGATACTGCATTGGATAAATTTAAACTTCTTGAGTTGTCATTCATAGGTATTGAAAGAGATCGATGTTTTAATGAAAGTATTTCCTCTGGTAGACCAATTGATTCAGGACCAAAAATCATATAATCAAAATCTCTCATATCAGTATCCCAAATACTTTTTGTGCCCTTGGTAGATAGGAATCCGATTTCTTTTGCTTGATGCTGTTCATAAAAACTTTCCCAACTATCAAAAACACTTACAGATGCTAAGTCATGGTAATCCAATCCAGCTCTTCTAATTTTGTTTTCTTGAAAATTAAAACCAAAGGGTTTTATAAGGTTTAGTGCTAAGCCAGTGTTTGCAGAAAGCCTAATACATGCCCCAACGTTTCCAGCTATTTCGGGCTTATATAATACAATTTCCACATAAATATTATATTCCTATTCAAGAGTCATAAGAACGGTAAAATATTTAATGTGATTAAAATTTTTCAATTATTTTTACCAGGTATTAAAAGCTTTAAATCTATTAAAAAAGAAATTGATAATACTTCCATATCAAGAGAGCGCTTTATAGATTTTATAAAAGTTTTAGGACTTTTAATGATAATTGTAAATACAAATTTTCTAATTAGATTTGGCGATTCTTATGGAGAATATTTAATTTTTAATTTATCATTTAGTGATCCATTAAAAGCTACTTACTCATGGTTCACTGTTGGTATGGCATTATTTTTCTTTTCTGTTGGGTTCACAAATAAAATTGCATGGTACGCAAATGTTGGACGTGATGGGAGTCAATGGAAATTTTTGACAGACAGAGTTAATGCTTTGCTTGGTCCAGCTATAGTATGGATATTTGTAATTACTTTATCCTTAAATATTTACAGTCGATTTGAAAATATACCACTTTTCTTCACAAGCCAAGATGACGGGATAGTTCCTTTGACAGAGTTTATAATGTGGCCATTATGGCTTGTTTCAATTTATTTGGTAGTTGTAATTTTTTGTCCCGTAACCTTGTTCTTACATAAAACAAACCCATATTTAACTTTATTCGGTTTAATTTTTGCTACGGTTGCAGTAGATACTTTTGAATTTTCAATAGCTTTTAGTTATTTGAAATTAATTAATTATCTTTTGTTTTGGCTAGCAATACATCAATTAGGTTATTTTTTTGCGGATGGACAGATATTTTCAATTAAATTATCATTCTTTACAACAATTTTTATTATTTCCTTTGGATATCTATTTTATATAAATAATACATCTGAAGAATTTATGTCTCTGTCTAGTTACCGGTTGATTATGTCATCTAATGAAGATCCACCAACTATATATTATCTAATTGCTTCACTAGGGTTGTCTTCTGGTTTATTGATTCTGAGAAAACCAATTGAAAAATTTTTAGAAAATAAAATTATTTGGAGTGTCTTTTCATTTATTCATGCAAATATTTTTACTTTATTTCTATGGCATATATTTATATTGTTTTATTTATATATTTTTAATTTACCTAATAATATTTATGTGATTGCACTGTTGATTTTCGGTATTCTATTCGGAGACTATGAAAGATCAGTTTTTAAATTATCACCCAATATTATACGAAGGGTTAACCCTCTTCAGCCATGGCCAACTCCAATAAAAGCAAAACTTTCATATAGTAATTTTTCACTTGCATGGATTTCTTCTTTGCTTGTTTTAATTGGCATTTTTCAAATTACCCTTGGGGGTATCGGCTTATCTGGTTTTTTTACTTTAAGAGAATTGTATTTTATATCTAGTAATACTTTTGAAGCACTTATTAAAGTAGGGACTGGTTTATTATTGCTCAATCTGACTATTCGAAGAGTTGATTTAAAAAGTAAAATTTTGATTATCGCAGCTGGGTTACAACTAATAGTTTTATTATCAAGAAATACTTTATTTAATGAAATTACACAGTTTGAGCTTTATTTTTCTAGTGCTTTAATTATTTATTTTTTATATATAGCTTTTATAAATCGTAACTATAAATCTCTTAATTCAGTCTAAATATCGTGGATAACTTTAAAGGAGATACCCGACAGGCTTTATTAAATAGAGCATTTCTTTACATTATTCTGATTGGATTTTCGTTTTTTATACTACTAAGAGTTCGAGCATTATTATTTGATTTGTTCGTAGCTGTAGTTTTATCAGTTTTAGCAGAGCCAATAGTATATCGTTTTTCTAAAAGGTTTAGTAGAAGACTTTCGGCAATTATCACAGTAGCGGCAATCATATTAATAATTGGTGGAATTATTTTCTCAATTATTCCGATTATGGTTCAAGAGTTGTATCTATTATCCTCAAACATTCCAGAGTATTTTGACAACATTGTTAAGTACTTTAATAGTGAAGGATTTTCAATATCTAATCAATCATTGAATCTAGAAGAAGAATTTAATAATTTGTTTAGAGAGTACGGAAGTGCAGTAGGAAATACTGTTGTATTTGCAGGCCGTGGAATTTTAAATGCATTTTTTCATTTTTTTATTATTTTCTTCTTCTCATTTTATTTAATAGCGGAAGGAGATGGCTGGAGAGTGAAACTTAAAGAGGCATTACCAGGTAATATATCAAATACGATAGATCAGGTTTGGACAATCGGAGTATCAAAAGCAGGTGGATGGATAGCTGCAAGAGTAATTCTAGGCATATTAGCAAGTGTTGTCTTTACAATAGCATTTTTAATTATTGGATTACCTTCTCCTTTTGCATTAGGTATATCAGCAGGATTATTATCTCAATTAGTACCTGCAGTCGGCACTTTTCTTGGTGGGATTGTTCCTGTGTTAGCTTCAATTTCTTTAGGTCCAACATATATTTTGTATACATTAGTAGTGTTAGTTGCTTATCAATTTATTGAAAATTATTTTGTTAGTCCTAGGGTTACTAGAGTAACTATGGTGATTCATCCAGCTGTTGCTGTATTTGCAACTTTATTTGGTGCTTATACAGCAGGTGTGATAGGTGCTGTTTTGGCTCTACCAATAGCAGCAACAATACAAGGTATTCTTGAGATAATTCTGATTAATAAAAACAATGAATAATTTTTTAAATTTTTCAACGAATGCTATAAAAACTGCAGACTCTTTAATAAAGCATGCAAAAGAAGAGACATATGATGAAGTTGAGGAATCAATTAAATCATTCAAAAAAAATTTTAAAGCAGGTAATTATTTTGCAATAGCAACATTTTTTATAATATTCGGACTTTCAAGTGTACTGACACAGATATATAGTGGAAATTTTTTCATACAAGCGATGGTTTATTTTTCAATGTCATTTCTCTGTATTGTTGCATTTAGTATTATTATTTGGAGGCTTTTAAAATGACAGAATTTAAAAAAAATTATAAAGAACTTAAAACAAATATAAATTCTGAAAATACAAAACTTATTAGTTTCTTAATATACGGTATAATTTTGGGAAGACTTATAGAAAAAATTAAAAAAGCTAGAAAGAAAATTAATTTTAGAAAATGAACAAATCTTTACAAAAATTTGTTGCGATTGCAATATCTGCTGGTGTCGTTCTTTCCACAATAGCTTATTTTTTATTGCTCCTTTAAATTAAAAGTGAATTTTGATAACACTGTTGTTGTTTTTAAATATAACCAAACAAAACACCTTTCCGTAATAACAAAAGATCAAGAATTTGTTACTCAAAATGGATTAATTAACTTTAATGATATTAAATCATTGCCTTCAATAGTTAAAACGAATAAAAATATTGAGTATCAAGTATATGTACCGTCATTTGATGAGTTTATTTTATTAATGAAAAGAGGTCCACAAATTATTTATCCAAAGGATATGGGTACAATTCTTATTGCTGGAAATATCAATAAATATTCAAAAATTCTAGAGATAGGAACTGGCTCCGGTGCCTTAACTCTTTTTTTAAGTTTACTTCTTTCAAGCCATGGAGAATTATTCTCATTAGATGAAAGTAGAAAAAACCAGTTAAGAGCAAAAAAAACAATTGATAGATTCACAAGTTCCATAAGTTTTGAAGATAAAGTAGTCGATGTAAACTATATAAATTCAAAATTATCAGAATTTAAATTTAATGAAATTGAAAGTGAAATAGATACAATAATTACTGATGTTCCAGAACCATGGGAATTTTTTCAACTAAATAAAATAAATAAAAACATAATTTGGGTATCTTACCTTCCATCAATATCTCAGGTAGAGAAAACAGTTAATGTGTTGAATGAAAATAATTTTACAAACATAAAAGTTACAGAAACCTTAAATAGAGAGTGGATTGTAAATAAAAAAATTCTTAGACCTAAAAATGAGATGGTTGGTCATACTGGTTTTGTTGTTAGTGGAAGATATTTAATTAGCTAGGCTCTATCATGATGCATTCACCAGGGCATTCTTCTGCAGATTCAATTACTGCCTCTTCCTGGCCTTTTGGTACAACTGCTAGACCTTCAGCTCCGCCGACATTACCGTCTTCTTCTGAGAAAATTTTGTCACCTTCTTTAACGTAAAAAAGGCCGTCATCTTTGCCTACAAATACATCAGGGCATATCTCCTCACAAAGACCATCGCCTGTACATAAATCTTGGTCAATCCACACTCTCATACTCTTAATAATACAGAAGTTTTGCTTTATACAAATATAAGAGTAAAAAATAATATAATATCTGAAATACAATAGATTTAGGAAAACAATGAAGAATGTATTTAAAAGATGTCTGAAACTATTAACTTTACTGTCTTTAAACTCGGATAATGTAAGTACTGAATATATCAAAGATAATATAACTGAATATAGAAATTTAGGTCAGTCTGCATTTAAAAGATCATTTGAAAGAGACAAATCATTGTTGAAAGATATGGGTTTTTTATTAGATTTTGAAAATAATAAATGGAAGCTAGATGAAGGTTATAAAATATCAGGAACAAGAATTTTTGAGAATATAAGAAAAGATAAATCTATAGATATAGAAAAATTTATGAATACTTATCGTGTAGTTAAACAATTTTTTAAGTTTGATTATGAATTAGATAGGAGAAATGTAAATATTTCAAAGATAACTCAAGCCATAAGCGATAAAAGAAGAATCTCTTTTAAATATAAGGGTACCTTAAGAAAAGTTTATCCTCTAGGTTTAAAACAATACGACAACCAATGGTATGTTGGAGCAAATGATAATTCAAAATTTAAAACTTTTAAGTTAGATAACATAGACGAATTAAAATTAGGATCAATTTCTGATTTGCATAATATTGAATTAGATGAAATAAACTTTTCATGGGAAAAAAGTATAAAACCAATAACTATTACGCTTTTTATAACTAAGGAAAACTACTTAGTTCAAAAAAACAACTTTAAACACATAATCGTAAAAATCATAGAAAAAAATAAGAATGTAGAAATTGTGCTTACAACGTTCGATTTTCAAAAATTAATTATTTTTATTCTATTAACAAATGCTGAAATTAAAAAAATCACTTCATCAGACAAAAAGAAATTACTTCAGGTTTTAAATGACTGACAAGCTAACTCTCCAAGACTTTACATATCTTATCAATATTTTAAAAGATAAAAGTAAATGGGAATTAAAGGAGCTTACAAAACTTCTTAATGTTGAGATCGAATCTCTAATGTATATGTTAAATATAATGTCTGAGATTTATTCAATTAATGGGGAGACTTTTATTGATTTTGAGATTGATTTAGCGAATGAAACTATATCATTTGAATATTCCACAGTTTTAGAAGATTTGAGTACCATTACCGATTTTGAACTTTTTAAAATATATAGCTTATTGAAGAACGGTAATAATCTCAGTGTAAAAAATATTAAAAAACAAGATTTAGATTATTTTTTAAATATTCTTGCAAGTTATTTCGATGTTAAGACGAATATAGATAACGAAGATGGTATCTCTATATTTTTATCTAACGATATAAATATTGATTATGTAAAAATTGGATATGAAGAAGTGAGGACATACGCAATTAAACCATTGACGATTACCAATAATAAAGACGGTAACGTGTTGGAAGCTATAGACCTTGTTGATAACAGGATGAAAACTTTCTTAATAAATAGAATTATATCAGTCGATGAAGTTGATAAATCTAAATCAAGCTCTAAGGACACCTCAAAAAATATTGAAGTGAAATTTAAGTATAAAAATGAATTATTTTTAAATAAGTTAAACAAAGAAAAAGCTTATCTAAAAGATGGATTGTGCATCTACACTTTCAGAGACTTCAATGTAGCACTAGAATTTCTCTTAGAAAATTTTATGAATACTGAGATTGTTGCTCCAAAAAATTTAAAGACTGAATATGACAAAAAAATTAATAATTTAATAGATAAAATAAATTCATGAGTCTAACTGAGCTAATCATTATATTATTTATTTCTATCGGCATAATTGATAAAAAACGTTTTAAAAAATACATTGATATATTTTCAAATATTAATCAAGGTCCATCAAGAAGAATTGTTGGTGATGCTAGCTTAGATCAAAAATGGCAATGGATTGAAAATGAGGAAGAGTGAAAAAACCTTTTTTTGAACACCTTAGGGAACTAAACATAAGGATATTAATTTCTATTATTCTGATCTTTATATTTTCAATATACGTGTATTTTAAATATTCCTTTTTTATCGAGATTTTAAATCAACCACTAATCGATGCTGGTTATGATGAGTCAAATATATTTGCATTAACAATTTATGAAGGCTTTCAAGTAAAGATTACAAATATTTTTTTAATATCTCTAATTTTATTGCTTCCGATTACATTATTAAATTTAGGATTTTTTCTAAAACCAGCCTTGGTAGAACTTTCTTGGCTTTCATTCATTTTTTATAATATATTTTTTACAGTTTTTTATTACCTGGGGATTTTTGCAGCATTAGAACTTGGTTCTTATGGAATTGAATTTTTACTTTCATTTAATGAGAATGAGATAATTTTAAGATCACAAAATTATTATCAATTTATAACAAGAGTTGCATTGTTATTTGCCTTAACATTTCAACTTCCACTAGTCACATTATTTTTATTAAATAAGAAAATAATAAATATAAATTTATTAACAAATAATAGGGCAGAGTTGTTCATATTTATTTTGATTATATCTGCCGTTGTCACACCTACTGGTGACCCTGTTAGTCTTTTCGTATTTACGATACCTCTTTATTTGATGATGGAAATCATCATCTTTATATTTAAAAAAAATAAAAAGTGAGTTTTCAACTAGATCCATTTCAACAAACAGCAGTTACCTCATTACTGAGAGGATTAAATGTACTAGTGACTGCACCAACAGGTTCAGGTAAAACACTAATTGCTGAAAAAGGTGTTGAAAAATATATAAATGATGGTTTGAAAGTAATTTATACAACACCAATAAAAGCACTGTCTAATCAAAAATATCATGACTTTAAAGATCTTGGATTTAACACGGGACTTTTAACAGGTGATAGAAATGAAAATCCAAATGGCAATTTAATAATTGCTACGACTGAAATTTTAAGAAACATGATATTTTCAGATGATATAAGAATAAGAGATATCGGTTTAGTAGTACTAGATGAAGTGCATTATTTAGCAGATAAAGAAAGAGGTGCTACTTGGGAAGAAATTATAATACATTTACCAAAAGAAATAAAAATACTTGCATTATCAGCCACTATTGGAAATGAAAACGAATTCTTAAACTGGATAGTCTCATTGAGAGGTCCAACTGAGTTAATAAAGTCAAAGATACGTCCAGTACCTTTAGAAATATCACTTATTACATCCACAAAAGATGATGACAAAATAAGCAGTATTAAATCAACAGAGGATAGAAAAAATAAAAAAATCTTTAAATTTGATAAAAAATATAAAAGGTTTAAAAAACCTACACTTACGGATCAACTAGATTACATTAATGAAAAAAAAGCAACCCCTTCCATTGTATTCTTTTTTTCAAGAGACAAGGTTGAAAGTAAAGCAAGATTTGCAGCAAATTTAGTAAATAAAAATAAAGATAATCATAGTTTAAAAATTTTATTTCAAACAGTTTTTAATGATATAACTGCTGAAGAATATCAACTTTTAAACTTAGATGAATTGTATTGGATGTGGTCCAGGAAAATTGGATTTCATCACGCGGGATTAGCACCAATTGTAAAAGAATTTGTAGAACACTTATTTTTAAATAAATATATCGATGTTCTGTTTGCAACTGAAACTCTTTCTTTAGGGATCAATATGCCCGCTAAATCAATAATGATAGATTCTGCATTCAAATTCGATGGTGTGAGAACAAGATTAATTTCTAAATCAGAATTCCTACAATTAACGGGACGTGCAGGAAGAAGGGGAATTGATAATAAGGGTTTCGCTTATATAAATTATGACAGAAGAATAGAAAACAACTGGTACAACGATCTTTTTAATTTAAAGCCAAATAATCTTATGTCGTCTTATTCAAATTCATACGGATCTGTTTTGAATCTTTGTAATAAATATGGTGAAGAAAAAGGATTGAAAATGATTAAAAAAAGTTTTTATTCTTATCAAAATAAATTAAATGATAAGACATTAGAATCCAATTTTAAATCAAAAGTCAAGGTATTAAAAAATTTAAATTATTTTAACGATACCAAAAAAAATAAACTTATTACAGAAACACATAGAGATAATTTCTTAGTCGGTGTTGAACTTCTTGAAAATCACAGCTCACAGGAGTTTTGTATAATGTTTTTATCATCTGGTATTTCTACTTTAAAATACGAAACTTCTATTCATGAAAAATATAGTGACTTGTATACCCAATTTTTAATTGCTCAAGAAAAGATTAATATTTTAGAAAATAATCATGGTGTTAAAAAGAAAATTAATGTCGATACATCATGGTTCAGTATTTTTAATGAATTCATAAACTCAGGCAATATTGAATATACGATAAATAAATTTGATATAACTTTAGGTGATTTTATAAAAGCTTCTAGAGAAGCTGCAGAAATATCTCAAAAAGTTTATACAATATATAAAATTGACAATTTTAATACAATATCGCAAAAATTTATTAATACTATTATTCAAAAAACAATGTTATGAAAAAATTTGTTGTTATACATAATAAAAATTCAAGAGGTAGAAAGTTTTCGAAAAAGGAGATAGAAGAACTCTTTGAAAAGAATGATTTAGTATCTGATGTATATCAAACAGAAAAACCATCCGAAGTTGAAGAAATAATTAAAAAATATTTAGAACAAAGTGTAATCTATTGTGCTGTAGGAGGCGATGGTACTTTAAGTAATTTAATCGATATAATATTTAAATTTAATGTACCTAATCCTGAAATAGCATGTTTACCCTCAGGAAGTGGTTCAGATTTTATGAGAACATTTGCATTTCCACAAAGTGTAAATGAAGGTGTAAAAAGGCTCAAGAATAACGATGGTTATATGATTGATGTTGGTTTTATTGAGTCTAAAAATAAATCAAGATACTTTGTAAATGTTTTAAATTATGGATTTTTAGCTGACACAGTACTGATAAGTGAAAAATTACCTCGAATTTTTAAAAGATTTAGATACCCAGTAAGTTTTTGGTTGAAATTATTTCCTGCAAAAAGTGATAATTTTAAAATAGTAAATGATTCATATGAATTTGATAATATTGCGTTCAATATTTCAATTTGTAACGGTCAATATTTTGGAGGTGGTTGGAATATCTCACCTAAATCTAGCTTACAAGATGGATTATTTAATACACAAATCTTCAAAGTAACAAAACTAAAAGCTATGAAATTATTTTTTCTAGCAAAAAAAGGTCTTCATTTAACAGATCCTGATGTGTTACTTAAAAAAATGAATCGAGTCTCTCTGTTATCAGAAAATCCCATTGAAGTTGATGGTGATTTTTTCGATTATGGACCAGCAGAAATTTTTATCAAAAAACAAGCTATATTATTAAAAATTTAGTATTATTTTTACAGAAATTGAGGATATAAATGGCAGAAAAAGAGAACGAAGAAATAGAAGAACCTACTTTGGAAGATCTCGAAGAAGATCTTGATGAGAATGAAGCTGCTCCTGAAGAAGAGGAAAAAGAAGAAGTAGAAACAGAATCACTTGAAGCAAGAGTTGAAACTGAAAAGAAATCAGTTGATGATAATGATGAAGCTGAAGGATCTTTTATGTCTGTTGACGCAGCAGAAAAAAGAAATGTTAAAAGTTCAGATCTAAAACTTGATGAAACGGTAGAAGACATTCAGGATGACGAATTTACATGCTCTATTTGTTTTTTAGTTTTAAAAAATACACAATTAGCTAAACCGCGGGCGAAAGTATGTTCTGATTGTGTTTGAAAAAAAATTTCAAGATTTTGGTTTAAATTTTGAAATTCAAGAAACACAAAACTCACCTTCTAAAATTCAATCTGAATTTAATGATGAAATAAATAATATTGATACAACTTTATTTAATTACTATCAAAAAATTTCCACTCAATTTAAGTCAGCGTACTTTTTATTGAATGTCTTTTTAGATGATAAATATCAAACTATTGGCTATGCAAGAGTTGTTGAAGATGATTACTACTGGAATCTGTACGAAATATTTATTAATAAAAATTATAGAGAAATGGGACTTGGAACTAGATTGTTTGAATATATAAGTTTTGTTTCATCAAAAAATAACTTTCAAATTCGAACATATGCATTACCTAGTGATAGACAAGCTAAAAACTTTTACGAAAGTAATGCAATTACTGCAAAATTATTAATAATGGAAAAGAAACGTGTACACAATCGCTACAGACCTTGATGGTACAATTTATTTACAATCTAGAATCATACCTGGAGTAAGAGATTCAATCATAAGTGCTAAAAAAAACAATTTAGATTTTATATTCATTACAAATAACAGTTCTGAAACACCACAAACAGTGAAAAATAGACTTGAAAAAATTTTATCAATACAAATCCCTGTTAGAAATATCGTAACCCCTTTAAATGTCTTAAAGAAATATTTGAATAACCAAAACGAAAGCATATATGTTCATGGTTCATCTAAATTAAAAAACTACGTTTCCAATTTGTCAGTAATAACAAAAAACATAACGGATGCTGGCATTATTTTAATTGGAAGAAAAGATCATTTTACAACTGATGAAGTTGAGATAATATCAAATGCTTTTAACGATGGTAAAAATGTATTTGCTTTAAATAAAGATCTTACATTTCCAATTAACGAACACGAGTTTAAGGATGGCAACGGTGCGATAGTTAAAGAGATTGAAAACTTAATTGGGTGTGAAATAAAATCTTTTGGTAAACCAGATAGATTCTACTCCAGTTATTTAAATGATAATTTTTCTAATATAAGGTATGTGATTGGGGATAGGGTAGACACAGACATATTATTGGCTAAGGAATTGAATGCTAAATCATTTTTAGTGAAGTCTTCAATAAAAAATTACTTGAATGAGGATATAGCTGATTTTAAATTTTCAACTTTTTCAGAATGTATTTCTTTTATAATTAAAAATTTTTAACAAAAGATAACCAACTAAAAACCCACCAATATGTGCCTCCCATGAAATATTATTATTCTGTAAAGCTATAAAAATTTGAGAAATAAACCAAAATATCATAAAAAATTTTGCTCTTATTGTTGTCGGAAAAAGAAAGCCAAAGGGAACTAAAACTAGCAACTGAGCATTTGGAAATAAATATAAATAAGCCCCCATAAGTGCGGATACTATTCCTGATGCACCTACTATTGGATTAATATCATTGAAATTTAAAAAAATGTGTGAAAACATACTGGCGATACCTGTAAAAGACAAAAATAATATGAATCTTAATTTTCCTAGTACATCTTCTATGTTGTTTCCAAATATCCAGAAGCTCCAAAGATTTCCAAGTATATGAACAAAATTTGCATGAAAAAGATTTGATAATAATAAACTAAGTAAAATATTTTTATTTTCAAATACAATATTTGAACTACCAATTGCGCAATCGTTGTTGTAATACTGGTCTGCTGAAAGTGGGGTGTTATAAAGTATTTCACATGGAATCGCAGCAAATTCATAAAAGAAATTAAAAAGTTCATTTGGATTTTTGGGTTGAATAAGAATGTATATAAGGATAGATCCAAAAATAAAAATTCTTGAGATAACAGGATTATTTTTTGCAGGATTAATGTCTGAAATTGGTATCATTTTGTACTCCTAGAAGATACGTATAATATATCCTAGTGAAGAATTTATTAATAATTTCATCAAAAAAGTATCTATCTAAAAAAGTGTCTAAAGATATTTTCAAAATTATTGAAAAAAATAATTTTAGTTATCAAATAGTCGATATAGATTCAGATGAAATAAAAAAACTAAAAAAGGGAAAAGCAGATTTAATTATAAGCATAGGCGGAGACGGAACAGCTCTTAAAGCTATGGGACTAGCATGGAAATTTAAAAAATCATTGATCACAGTAGGTCCTGGAAGGCTAGGTTATCTTGTAAGCTCATCAAATGAGTTAGAAGAAAATTTAAAATCATGGACATCTAAAGATTATGAATTGGTAACTAGAAAAGCAATTATACAAAACGATAATAAAGAGCTCCCAGCTTTCAATGAGGTTGTAATTATAAAAAATTCTCCAACAAGGATTCTTGAAATGGAAATATCAACTTACAACCAAAAAGTAAATTTACGTGCTGATGGATTAATATTATCAACTTCACTTGGGTCAACCGCATATAACTACTCAGCAGGAGGGCCGATAATACAAAATAATCTTGATGTTATCTCTATTACACCTATATCTCCATTTTCAAAATTTCCAAGATCTATAGTTGTTAGTAAAAAGAGTTTGATTGATATTTTAATTAAAAAAAATCAAAATTATGCCATTCAGTTTGATGGAGTTGTTGAGGTCCAAGAAGAGAATGAGACGGATATTAAATATACTTACAATCTTTCAAAAGAATCAATTAAAATTCTTGGAACCAATGACAATCCAAAACTTGATTTATTCTTAGATCAAATTTTGAGATAGTACTTTTATTTAATTCTTATCATGCTAAAGTTTCAATGTGACCAAATACATTTTTGTCACCGGTGGTGTGGTCTCTGGTCTTGGTAAAGGGATTACATCAGCATCTCTTGGAAACCTTCTAAAATCCCGTGGATTGTCCGTAATAAATCAAAAATTAGATCCATACATAAATGTAGACCCTGACACAATGAATCCCTTTCAACATGGTGAAGTTTTTGTTACGGAAGATGGTGCTACAACTGATCTAGACCTTGGTCATTATGAAAGATTCACTGGAGTCAATTTAAGAAAAGATTCAAATGTTACTACTGGAAGTATTTACAGAAGAGTAATTGATAGTGAAAGAAAGGGTGATTATTTAGGAGCAACAGTACAAGTAATTCCCCATATTACAGACGAAATAAAAAGAAGAATAAAAGGTGTTTCTCAAGATGAAGATATTCAAATTACTGAAATTGGGGGAACTGTAGGAGATATTGAGATATTACCTTTTTTGGAAGCTGCGAGACAAATTAGAAAAGAGCAAGGCTCTGAAAATGTAATGTTTGTACATGTTACGCTTGTACCATTCATAGGACCAAGTACAGAATTAAAAACAAAACCCACCCAACATTCTGTTTCTCTTCTAAGGGCTGCAGGAATATCACCAGATGTTCTTGTCCTAAGATCAGATAGAGAGTTAAATGATGAAATTAAGAGTAAAGTATCATTATTTTGCGATGTATCTGTAGAAAATGTGATTCATGCTCCTGATTTAGATGATATTTATGAAGTGCCATTACGAATGTATAATGAAGGATTAGACCAAGCTGTAAATGATCGATTACATTTAAACTCAGAAAAACCAGACCTTGACAAGTGGCAAACTATGGTCAATTTGAAATTAGAAGCTGATAAAACTGTAAAAATTGCAATTCTTGGAAAATATTTTGGATTACCAGATAGCTATCTTTCAGTAGTTGAATCTTTAAAACATGCCTGTCTTCAAAACAAAGCAAAATTAGATTTACATTGGATTGACGCAGACAATTTTGAAACTGAAATACTACACGATATTGATGGAGTAATTGTTCCGGGTGGATTTGGCTATCGAGGAATTGAAGGAAAGATTTCAGCAATTGAATATATTAGAAAAAATAATATTCCATTTTTGGGAATTTGTCTCGGTCTGCAGTGTGCTGTAATTGAGTTTGCAAGAAACGTATGTGGTATAAATGATGCAAATTCATCTGAATTTTCAAAAAATACAAAAAATTATGTCATTGATTTACTTCCAAATCAAGATTTAGAAAAAGATGACGTAGGGGCATCAATGAGGCTTGGAACATATCCTTGTAAATTGAATAAAGATTCTCTCGCTTCAAGAATATATGGTGAAGAGGTTATATATGAACGACACAGGCATCGTTATGAAGTAAACAACAAATATAGGGATTCTTTAGAGAAAAATGGATTAAAGATTGGTGGATTGTCACCAGATAACAATCTAGTTGAGATGATCGAAATTCCCGATCATCCATTTTTTATTGCAACTCAGTTTCATCCCGAATTTAAATCTCGTCCATGGAGTCCAGCACCTTTATTTAATGAATTCGTTAAATCATCTATACAAAACATAACAAAAAAATCTGATAACATTGTCACAGAATCTGTCAAAGAAAAGTAATAAAGATTTAGTTTTAGATTTTTGTAACTATTTAAAAATTAGTAAAGGGCTTTCTATAAATACAATCAGTGCATATAGAACTGATTTAATAGAATTTTTTAGATTCATTGATAATGAAATTATTAATAATGATGAGATTGAAAAATATATTTCTTATGCTTTAAGAAATAATTCAGAAAATTCAAAATTAAGAAAACTCTCATCTATTAAGCAGTTTATTAAATGGTTTAATATCAACAATCCTGAAGATATGATAAATATAGATCAAGTTTCCTTAAAAAAAGGGACCTACTTACCAGATACTGTCCAATTTTCAGAAATAAATGAAATCATTAATTTTTATGATCATGATAATTTTATAAACTCACGAAATAAAACCATTATTGATTTTATGTATTCAACAGCATGTAGAGTTTCAGAATTAGTTGAAGTAAGATTGTCAGATTTAGATTTTGATGATGATTTTGTAAAATTGTACGGTAAAGGATCAAAACAAAGAATAGTACCTATTGGGTCTGAATTAAAAATTAATATTCTTGCTTATTTAACAAAGAGAGATTCGCTTGATACAAATGAACCATATTTATTTTTATCAAAAAATATGAAAAAATTAGATAGAACAGCAATTTTTCGTGTTATAAAAAAAATGGCAGTACTTACAGGAAAAAATCTAGAAATTCATCCTCATACTTTAAGACACAGTGCAGCCACGCACATGCTTGAAGGAGGCTGTGACTTGAGGACTCTACAAGAATTGTTGGGACATTCATCTGTTTCTACTACAAAGATTTATACTAAGTTAACTAAAGAATTTGTTGCAGAAATATTTAAGGAAAGCCATCCCAGAGCATGAAAGTTTATTTAAAAATTAAAAGAGCAATAAGATTTCTTTTTTATAAGCACCTATCTGTTGAAGATCAATTGAAAGTTAAGCAACAATTGAACGAAGATAATATTATACGTCTTTTCTGGCAACTATCAATGCAGGACAGACACCACTCAGTTGAGGTTTTAGAGAGAACAATAAATAAAACGTTCGATAAAGAGCTACTAACTCTTAAGGAACTCGAATCTTTAAATAGCTTATTCACGCTTTGTCTATTACATGATATTGGTAAATCGACATCCCATTTTTCATGGCTCTTTAGAATATTTTCTGAACTTAGAATAATAAATAATTCAAAGTCTGAACTTTATTTAAATCATGAACAAATTGGATTATCACAACTAGAAAAATATTCGGTGGATGAAAAAACAATTAACTATTACAAGAAGGAACTTCTTCAAAATAAACATTTCGTACTCGATAAAACTGATTATTAATGGAACTAATTGAATTAATTTCTAAACTTAAGTCACTTTTGATTGACTTTTCAGATAACAATAACAAAAATACAAACACAAACTTAATTAATCTTTTTAATTCTTTAAATCTAGAAAATGTACGCAAAGATATTGAAAGTTTTTCGGAGATCGTGCTACTAGTTGCATCGTTATTTGAGCTAAAAGCAAAAAGATTACTTCCACAAAATGAAGATGTAGATTGGATAGATGAAATTCAACTTATAAAAGACAAAGACTTAGCATTCGCAAGACTGTTACAGTTCAAAGCTTTCTCAGAGGTAGGTTTAGCACTTGCATCTCGTATTAGGGAAAATGAAATGTCAATAGGTGCATTTAAGTATTATCAAACGCTGAACCTTTATAGCAAGCCAGATATTGAAATTACATTAGATAAAATTAAATTTAACGAAGTAGCTGAAGAAGTATTTGTTAGATACAAATCTATACAAGGTTTTGATCATATTGAATATAACCTACCAGATGTAGATGAAGCAATTAACTCTTTACTGACAAGTATTGATGAAAGATTAAATACAACATTTGAAGATCTTGCATCAGAAGTAGAAACTTCTGAACAAGCAGTTGCTATTTTTTTAGCACTGTTGGAAGCTATTCGTTGGGGATTTGTAAAAGCTGAGCAAGTTAATAATAATGAACTTATAAAAATCGAAAAAAATTATGAAGAATAAAAAAATTATCACTGCAACTTTGCTAGTAAGCGATGGGCCTGTACCGAATACTTACTTTACTGAATTACTTGAAATTAATGAAAAAACTTTATTAAATATATTTGAAGATATTAATTCTGATTTGAGTAATCTAAATTTTGGATTTTACTTAAGATTTGACTCTGTAAAATCGGACCTTGTAACTGTAAGTGATATTCCAAAATATTTAGATTCAGTTAAACCTCCATCTATATTAAAAGGGTTATCCACTCCAGCATTAGAGACTTTAGCAATAATCGCATACGAGCAACCAGTTACTAAATTAAAAGTTTCTGAAATTAGGGGAGTCGAATCAGAATCATCAATCAAAACATTAGAATCAAGGGGTCTTGTTATTAAATCCGGTGAACTTGATGTTCCTGGTAGCCCTATCTTGTATGGAACTTCTGATGAATTTTTAGCAAAAACTGGATTCGAGAGTTTAGATGAACTACCTACTATTGGTGAGTATTTCTCCTCCCCAAATGAAGAAGAATAATTGAGAATAAATAAATATTTGGCACTTCATTTAAATACTTCGAGGCGAAAAGCTGATGAACTTATCTTAAAAAACAAAATTAAAGTAAATAACAAATTGGCGGTGCTTGGGCAGGAGATAATTACCTCAGACATTATCTCGTACAATGGAAAAATTTTACCATCTGACGTTATGTATAAATACTATAAATTTTACAAACCAATTGGATATGTTTGTTCAACTAAAACTCAGGGACAATCAAAAACAATTTATGAAATATTAGGAGACTATTCATTGAAATATAGTGGAAGACTTGATAAAGATTCTGAAGGACTGATGCTATTAAGTAATGATGGTGACTGGTTAAATAGCCTAAATCATCCATCAAATAAAATTATGAAGGAATACGTAGTTACTTTATTTGAATCTATAGAAGTTAACTCATTTAAAAAACAAGTTGTGGATAACGGAGAGACTCTCAAAATTGATTCAATAGTAAAAAAAAATCAACTTGAATACAGAGTAGCTCTCACTACTGGTAAAAATAGAGAAATACGAAGGATATTTAGCAAGAATAAACTTGAGATCAAAAACCTCAAAAGAATATCGATAGGAAGTTATAAGTTAGGTAAATTAAAAATCGGTGAACTATCTGAAATAAAAAGTATTTAGAATTATAGAATTAGCATATGAAAAAATTTGTTATAACGATTGATGGGCCCTCCGGCGTAGGTAAAACAACTATTGGTAAAACTATTTCAGAAAGATTAAATCTCAATTTTTTTTCTAGCGGATCCATTTATAGATCTGTTGCTAAATATTTAATCGAAAACGATGTAGCTGAAGTTGATGAATTAGATATAGAAATTCTTTCAAATCGATGTACAGTAAATGGCATCTTCTATGACGAAAAAGATCTTTATGATCAAAAAATCTCCATTAAAAGTTCAGAAATTGCCAAACTTCAAGATCTTAGAGATAATATCAAATCAAGTTTGAATCAATACTTTAATAATCTTGATAATTCACTTGTTATTGAAGGAAGAGACATGGGAAGTGTAGTTTTTACTGATGCAAAATACAAGGTTTATTTGGATGCTGATTTGGCAATAAGAGGGAAGAGACGAGAAGGACAATCAAACATGGTTGAAACAATTACTGATGTACAAAAAAGAGATTTTGAAGACAAGAATAGATTGATTTCACCATTAACAATACCTGACGGTGCATTAGTTGTTGATAATTCAACATTTACAATAAATGAAACTATAGATTATATTATAGAGAGCTTAAAGCTTCAGTAGCTGACCAATTCTTATCTTTAGAAATTCCATTTGATGGTTCCGTGTCATTTTGAGGAAACATTGATTGCAGGAGTTTAGACAGTCCCGCAATATTTGTCCTCAATTCTTTGGGAAGAGGAAAATATTCTTCTTCGGTTGTATCAGTATAAAATTCGAGATTATTAGGATTTAAAAAATTTGAAATTTCGTTAACAATATGTTCTGGAGCTGAAGCACCTGCAGTAATTGCTACATTTTTATTTTCAACGTTTATTTCTTTCAAATCCTCTAATGTTTCTATTCTGTGAGCTTCTTTACCCAAGTTACTAATTGTTGTCACTAAGGCATTAGTATTACTTGAAGTGCTGGATCCAACAACAAAAACGATATCGACTTTATCTGAAATATTGATTAGCGCTTTTTGGCGATTTGTAGTTGCATAACAAAGATCACTTTTTCTAGGAAGCTCAATATTTTTATACTCTTTTTGTGCTTTATTTAGGATTGGTTCCCATTCAGACATTGCCAAGGTTGTTTGGGCTAGAAGTGCAACACTTTCATCATGAAAATTAATTTCGTTAATATCGTCAACAGATTCGACAAGTTGCATATTTTCTGGGGCAACACCTAAAGCACCAAGTGCTTCATCGTGATTCTTATGTCCAACATAAATAATTTTTTTACCATCTTTTGTGAAACGCTTTGCTTCATGGTGAACTTTAGTAACCAAAGGGCATACTGAATTTACACTTGTCATGGAAATATTTTTAAATTCGTTTTCTATTTTTGGTGCCGTGCCGTGGGCCGATAACATGACAATAGAGTTCTCGGGTAATTCTTTCGGATCTTCAATAAATACTACATTTTTGTTTCTAAACTTTTCGACAATCCAATCATTATGTACAATTTCGTGATAACAATAAACGGGTTCATCATATATTTTAAGCATCCAAGTAAGAGCTTTGATAGCCATTTCTACTCCAGCACAAAAACCTCTAGGAGTTACAATATACAAATTATTAACCATAAAATAAGAATAGCTATATTTAAATTATGAACGAAAATAAAAATAATGAAGTTATATTTGTTGGGCTACCAAATTCTGGAAAATCCACACTTATTAATACACTTACAAGTAGTAAGACTTCAATTGTTGGTTCTAAGCCGAATACAACTAGAGACAAAATTAGTACAAAAATTGTAATTAACAATAAAGAGATTATACTTTCTGACCTTCCAGGTTTTGATGAAAACCCTGATAGTTTTAATAAAACATTTCAACATAAAATAGAAAAAATATTTGATGATGCAAATAGAATTTTGTTTGTAATTGATGTAAATTCAAAAAATTTTGACGGTCTCGACAGAATTAATAATATCTTACAAAAAGAAGGGGTTGAAAAAAAAATATTAACTGTTTTTAATAAATGTGAAAATTTTGAAAAATATGATTTGGATAAAAGATTTTTTAAGTATATATATGATAAAGAAGTCTACATATCTGGTTATCACAAAATTGGAACAGATGAATTATTGAATGAAATATTAAAATATTCAGGCATCAAGAAAAATAATATTGATAACAACAGTACAATATCGTTAATTGGAAAACCTAATTCTGGTAAGTCAACTTTGTTCAATGCATTTCTAAACGAAGAAAGATCGATTGTTTCTAAAATTCCCGGAACAACTCGGGATTCAATCAAAGAAGAAGTTTATTTTGATAACAAACTATTTAATGTTGTAGATACCGCAGGAGTACCACGAAAAAAACAAAAAGATCAAATTGACAGATATGCATCAAATTTATCATTAAATGTATTATCAGAGTCACAAATTTCATTTATTGTAGTTGATGCAAGTCTTGGAATAAATCTTGAAGATTTAAGGTTAATAAATGAATCTGTTGAAAATTTTTGTACTCCTATCCTTGTTTTGAATAAATGGGATCTTCTTGACGAAGAACATAAAGAGAAAATTAACAGTAGCTTAAAACATGAACTAAAAAAATTTACCTGGTTAAAAATTTTAAGAATATCTGCACTTACTAAAAAGGGATTGAATAAATTTAGTAACACTCTTTACGAAATTAATGAACAACTAAATAAAAGAATTGATACATCAGAATTGAATCTTTATTTTAGGGAATTATGGGTCGCTAACCCTCCTCATCCATTCCGGGGCAGAAGAGCAAAGCTTAAATATGTCACACAATATGAAACATTTCCACCTTCTTTTTCATTTCATCTAAGCTCGAGAGTACCCAGAAATTATATTTCTTTTGTTGAGAATAAATTAAGAGATGATTTTTTATTTAATAATGTTGCTTTGAAAATAAAATTTAAAACATAAGATGGAAAACTTTGGGTTTAAATTTGGTGTTTTTTTATTTGGTTTTTACCTTGTAATAAGGATATATCAAGTTTTAATAACAATATTCTTAAACAACTAATAGGAAAATATCAAATAAATGTACTAATTAATTTTAATTACTTGTTGATATCAGTTTTAAGGTATCTACTATATGTTTATCCACTTTTTAAAGTGGATTTTTTGTATACAAAAAGGAGAAATATTGAGTAATTATAAAGGCTCAGCAAGATGGAAATTTGTTGTGCTTTTCTCAATTTTTGCGATGGTTGTCGTTGCCTGTTCAGGTGGCGAAACTGCTGAAGAAGAAGTAGTAGCTGAGGAGACCCCTGAGACTACTGCTGCTCCAGCAACAACTGCAGCAGAGGTTGAAGAAGCATCAGGTGCCCCAGATGGCGTCTTCAAATTAGGTATCTTTTCTGATCCACAAGGCTTCAATATTTGGGATGCTTTAGATGTACAACAAGACTTTTGGACTTATGCAACATTAAGCCCTCAGTCAATTACTTTATTCGGTACAAACTACCCAACTTACACTCTAGTTACATCATTAGCTTCAGAGTTAGTTGAAACTTCTGTAGATAATGGTGATGGAACATTTAGTTATACTGTTCCGTTACAAGAAGGTTGGGAATGGAGTGACGGAGAAGCAATTGATGCTAACGATATGGTATTTACATATCAAACCGTTAGAGATTTAGGTATGTTAGGTGCATGGACATATAACTACCCATTAGCTACTGAAGGTGAAGATGGTACAGTTTCGGAAGGTCTTACAAACATCGAAGCAATTGATGACTATACAGTTAAAATCACTTTTAACTTTGATCCAGGATTGTCAATTTGGCAATATGGTGTTGGTACAGCATCAATTGTTGCAGAGCATTATTGGTCACAATTTACAGCTGATAGAGAAACCCTCTTAGCAGCACCAGGAGAAGGTGCTCCAACAGCTGGACCATGGCAATATGGGACACTTGAAAGTGGAGCATTTTATACATGGGAATATGATTCAGACACAATGTGGTTTGGTGGAGACACAACTGTTTATGCAAACGGTGGTGTTTCATACAGCCTAGATAACGGTGTAGCACCAGTAGTATCATATGAGTTTGGAGACTTAAGTGGAGATACAATTTCATGGACTGACGGACCATTTGTTGGTACAGTTGAATTTTCACTTTACGGTGATCAAGATGCTGCTTATATAGCATTTCAAGCTGGAGAAGTAGATTTTGTTATTAATCCACTCGGATTAAAGAGAAACGCTGTGGAATCTCTAATTTCAGCTGGTGATGTCGAAGTTATCACTAACCAATCAAATGGTTATAGGTATATGGCATTTAACACCAGAGAAGGAGCATTCCCAACAAGTAACAAAGAATTTAGACAAGCAGTTTCTTGTATTGTTGATAAACAATTTGTTATTGATAGCGTTCTTGCAGGAGCGGTCCTAAATATGGACGGACAAATGCCACCTGCATTAACTTCGTGGGTTGCACCAGTTACTGGTGTATTAGCAGAATGTGATGGCCTATCTGCCGAAGAACGATGGAATAAATCTATCGGAATACTTCAAGACGGTGGTTGGACAGCTGATAGTTGGGGAGAGCACCCAGGAGGAGCTGAAAGAGCAGTAGCACCAACAGGACTTAAAGGTCCTAATGGTGAGACAATGCCTTCAGATATGTTGCTTTATGCACCAGGTCCTGGATACGACCCAATTAGATCAACATTTTCATTATTTGCAGCCGATTGGATGCAACAATTAGGTGTTGATGTTATTGCAAGACCAACTGGATTTAGTGTCATTGTTGACATTATTCTTGGTGAAGAAACTTGCGATGATTGGTACTTCTATATGTTAGGTTGGGGATTAACTCCTTATCCTGATCATATAGTTGACTTTTTCCAATCTGACGGTGATGCATGTGCAGGAGGTATTAATACACCTGGATACAGTAATCCAGAATATGATGCCTTAGCTGCAGAATTTAATGCTGCAAAAACCGTTAGTGAAGCACAAGTTATTGCTAATAAAATGGAAGCAATTCTTTTTGATGACCTTCCATATTTAGTTCTCTTTACACCGCCATTAATCGAGGCTTACAGATCAAATATAGAATTTCCTTATACTGAAGTTCTAGGTGCTCTGTCAAACCTTACAGGATTACCTGGCAGCGTTAAAGTTAACGACTAAATACTATTATTTATCTGAAAAGTGGGTAGAAATACCCACTTTTCATTTAATATTTATACTTAATTACCGTTAATATCTAAGAGGAAACATGTTAATTTATACCATAAAAAGATTTTTCGAAATGGTTATAGTGTTCTTTCTTTTCCTCGTTATTTCTTATTTATTATTTAATGCAATACCAGGTAATGCATTTTCGAGCTTACTTTTAAATCCTCTATTACCTCCTGAGGCATATCAAAAAACTATCGAAGCTTTTGGTCTAGATAAACCACTTTATGAGCGCGTACAGCTTTACATCATCAATTTTTTTAAGGGTGATTTTGGTTACTCTTATACATACTATCCACGGACACCTATTGACTTAATAGCCGAAAGATTACCGCGTACACTCATGTTGTTTTCTATAGTTAATGTCATTGCTTTCTATACGGGTTTTTTAGTTGGAAAAATTCTTGCCTGGAGAAGAGGGTCTAAATCAGAGACATGGATAACTATAGGTTCAGTTTTTTCATATACAGTTTTTTATCCCTGGTTCGCTTTGATGATGCTTTGGTTTTTTGGATATAAAATGGACTGGTTTCCACTAGGAAAATTTTTAGTTCCTGAGAAGTGGTATGACTCACCTTATACAAGTGATGAAATTTTTTATACATTGATTATATTCGTTACAGTTTCTTCATTTTTACTATTTCTTATTTTTATATTTACACGAAATATTGAATCGTTACAGAATAGAAGAAATGTAAGATTTTTAGGCTTAATATCATTGTTTGCTTTAGCGGCTACTTATTGGACCAATGGAGAGGCAGCTTTGAAACGTTTCTATGCAGCAGATATTGCATATCACATGATACTCCCAACATTTACCGTTACGCTTGTAGCTTTTGCTGGTACTGCACTTTTAACTCGTACTACTATGATGGAAGTTCTTAAGGATGATTACATTCTTACTGCAAGAGCTAAAGGACTAAGTCAAAAGAGAATTCGAGATAGACATGCTGCAAGGACAGCATTACTACCGGTTGTAACCTCTTTCATTTTTACGATCATTACAATAATTGATGGATCTGTACTAACTGAGTCAATATTCTCATGGCCTGGGATGGGTCAGCTTATACTTGAAGCAGTCGTTCAAGAAGACATCCCACTCGCTATGGCCTCTTTTTCATTTATTGGAATATTAGCTTTAATAGCTCACTTTATAGCAGATGTATCTTATGCATTTTTAGACCCAAGGATAAGGATTAAATCAGAGAATTAATTATGGATAATCAAAACGTCGAAAGAGATATAAAAGCTACATTGAAAAAAAACTGGAAGCTATTTAAACAAAGCCGTTTGGGAATTACTGGATTAACAATAGTAATTTTTTTCGGTTTTCTTGCAATTTTACAACCAATTTTATTTTTAACAAATATATGGGATGAAGCAACATATCATCCGGTAGTAGGTTACGATGCTGAACAAGTAGCAAGAACAGTTGTTGAATGTCCCGATCAATACCCAACAAGAGAATATCAAACTAAAGAGGATTGTCCTAAAGTTGATGAAGTTAATATAAGATATTTAAAAGCATTTAATATCCAGGTTGAAGTTGGAGATATCTACGAATCAAATGTTCAACCTGCACCACCATCATCAAGACATTTGTTAGGTACAGATTCGCTAGGTAGAGATATTTTTTCACAAATTATGGAAGGTAGCCAAGTTGCATTTCTTTTAGGTCTAATAAGTGCAATTATTGGTGTTGGTATCTCTACTTTACTTGGTACAGCTGCTGCATTTTATGGTGGTAAATTAGATACTTATTTAATGAGACAGTCTGACTTGGTTTTGATGCTACCTACTTTACCATTTTTGTTTATAATTTCTGCCTTTGCGGAACTTAAAGTTTGGCATTTAGCAATTGTCTTAGGTACTTTAGGTGGACTGGGAGGCTCTGTTATAACTATAAAATCTCAAGCACTTCAAGTAAAAGTAAAACCTTTTGTTGATTCTGCAAGAATTACAGGTGGTAGTAAAAGAAGAATAATGTTTTCTCATATTCTTCCTAATGTTGCACCACTAGCTTTGCTATATATGGTTTTTAGTGTTACTGGAGCGATTGCTTCAGAAAGTGTATTGTCCTTTTTAGGACTTTTAAATATAGATATGAGTTGGGGAATTATGATTTATTTATCCCAAACAGAAGGATTTATATTTACTGGCCTTAAATATTGGTGGTTAATTGTTCCTGCAGGATTAGCAGTGACGCTTTTAGCGGGTGGATTTTATTTAGTAGGAAGAGGTTTAGACGATGTATTCAATCCAAGATTAAGGAGAAGATAATGGTCGAATCTTTATTGGAAGTAAAAAACTTATCAATGCATTATGACACTTTGGACGGAAATGTTGATGCTGTCAAAGATATATCATTTACGGTAAAAAGTGGCGAGTCTTTCGGCTTAGTAGGTGAGTCAGGATGTGGTAAAACCTCAGTAGCAATGACACTTTTGCAACTTCAACCTGATAATTCTGTTATTACTGAAGGAAGTATAAAACTTGATGGAAAAGAGTTAATTGGACTCTCTGAAAATGAATTAAGAAAAGTTAGGTGGGACAGTGTAAGTATTGTTTTTCAGGGAGCTATGAATGCATGGAATCCAGTTGTAAAAATTGGAGAGCAAATAAGAGAAGCAATGAGAGAGCACTATCCAGAAAATTCTAAACAACAGAATATAAATAAAATAAATGAATTATTCAAGATGGTTGGCCTAGATGAATCAATATCTGAAAGGTTTCCCCATGAATTATCTGGAGGAATGAAGCAAAGAGCAGTTATTGCATTAGCCTTATCTTGCGATCCAAAACTTATAATTGCTGACGAACCAACAACTGCTTTAGATGTAGTAATACAAGACCAGATTTTGAACGAAATTAAAAAAGTTCAAGATTTACTTGGATTGAGTTTAATTTATATATCACACGATATTGCTGTGATTGCTGAGATGACAGATAAAATAGCTGTTATGTATGCCGGCTCAATAGTAGAAATAGGCCCAACTCAGGAAGTTTTTAAATCACCTAAACATTCATATACAAGAGCATTGCTAGATTCAACACCGTCAATTAGAGGTGAAAAGAAAAAGTTAAGATCTTTAGATGGTGAACCACCTAGTTTGATAAATAAAATAGATGGATGTTCATTTTCGCCAAGGTGTCCAACACCTACTACACAATGCAAAAATCAATCAATAGAAATGCGTCTGGTAAAAGTCGGGGATGATCATTTTGCAGATCAATGTTGTTCGGGATGTGTAAAAAATGAATAAAAATATTTTAGAAGTTAGAAATTTAGTAAAACATTTTGAAGTTTCTAAAAGTGTGTTTTCACGCAATAAGAAAATAGTAAAGGCAGTTGATGGAATAAGTTTTGACATTAAAGCAGGAGAAACTCTTGGTCTAGTTGGTCAGAGTGGATGTGGAAAAACTACTACAGCAAGATCATTGTGTTTACTAGATCCAAAAACTTCTGGAAGCGTAAACTTTTTTAATCCAGATTCAAAAAATATGGAATCAATCGACAATATTGATGAAGATGGGATAAGAATTTTTAGAAGAAATATGCAAATGATATTCCAAGATCCATATGAGTCATTAAATCCAAGATGGACAATAAAGGATATTATTAAAGAACCACTTGATATTCATAACATTGGATCACTTTCCGAAAGAGAGGATGCAATAGTCGAAATATTAAGAACTGTTGGCTTGACCCCACCAGAGAATTATCTTTCAAGATACCCACATGAAATTTCGGGTGGTCAAAGACAACGAGTTTCAATTGCAAGAACTTTAGTTATGAAGCCAAAGTTTGTAGTATGTGACGAGCCAACCTCAATGTTGGACGTATCTATTCGAATTTCGATTATGGATTTAATGTTGAACTTAGCAAAAGAACTAGAAGTTTCTTATTTATACATTACACACGATCTAGCTGTTGCTAGGTACATGTGCAATAGAATTGCTGTTATGTTTAATGGAAAAATTGTAGAAATAGGAGAAACTGAAGAACTATTACAAAATCCAGTACACCCATATACTAAAAGGTTGATATCATCAATTCCAATACCAGATCCAACATACAAAAGAGAACGGTATAAAGTCAATTTTGATGAATTAGACAATATAATTTCAAAGAATCCAAATGAGAAAATGGTTGATATAGGTGGGGGACATTTAGTTGCTACTCACGACACAAAGGATTTTCTTATTGAGTCCTAAAGATATTTTTCTTTTACCAAATTTAATAACTCTCTCACGCCTTGTTTTGTCCGTATATTTATTTTTTCAGCATTCATACGACAATTTTTTAACAATAAACTTAGTAATTATTATTGCACTTATTGGTATCTCGGACTCAATTGATGGAATAGTAGCTAGAAAGTTTAATTTAGTTAGTCGATTGGGAACAATATTAGATCCTGTATGCGACAGAATTGTTTTTTTATTATTGTTATTTTGGTTATCAAATATATTTCCTACTTGGTTTTTTTACGGTATTTTGATTAGAGAGATTTTAGTAATGATCGGCTCATTAAATGTACTAACAAAAACTAAAACATTAAAAGTTTCAAACTTTGGTAAATTTGGAACAGTTTTAATATTCTTTTCTATTTGTTTTTTCGTAATAAATAACACTAATAATGCACTTTTCTTTACATATTTTGGATTAATTTCACTAATTTTTTACTATTTTGTCGCACTAGAATATTTCTATAAAATATATATAAAAAATGAATAACGATACAGTACCATTTGAAGATTCAATATTTATTAATCAAGAAGCAAAATATATACTTTCGTTGTTAAATGATGATACCAAATCATCTTCTTGGCTCTTAACAAATGGAATTCACAAGATAGGTCGTTTAGAAAATAAAGAAATTATTCTTGATGATATTACAGTATCAAGGAATCATGGCTTTATTAGTGTCGATGATGAGGATATTAAAATTATTGATGAAAAATCTACAAACGGTATTTTTGTTAATGGACAACTTATAGAAGAAGCAAACCTCATGTCTGGTTTTAGAATCCAGATAGGTAAATTTAATTTAATAATCACAAAAGTAGATAAAAAATGAATATTGGAGAAGCTTACAAAGAAATAAAGAAAGAGTTTCCATCTATATCAATATCGCGTATTAGATTTTTAGAAAAAGAAGGCCTCATTAAACCAAAAAGATCAAATGGAGGAACAAGAAGTTTTTCTGAAAAAGATATAACAAGGATTAAAAATATACTTGATTTACAAGAAAATCAATTTTATTCATTAAAAGCTATTAAAAACAATCCAAAGCTTTTAGTAAATCCTTTAGTAAATTCAAAAATTGTAATAAAAGAGTACTCACAACACGACGCACTAAAAAAAGCAGGAATGAATGAAAATGATTTTAATGATTTAGTTGAATATAAATATGAAAAGTTTAAAGATAAATATACACATCAAGATGTAGAGAGATTTTCTGCTCTTGCATATTTATTCTCGCTTGGTTTAGGTGTAAAAAATTTATCTTTAATTAAATCATTATCTGATAGGGGAGTTGGTTTCTTTGAAACATATTTTCAATTTTCAGGTACTGATCCTGATGAAATTCAAATTGCTATTGAAAAATTTTCTGAAATTATCGGGAGCTACATATTAGAAGATTTATAGCAATATTTTTAATTTCTTCTTTTGTAATTAATCATATTGCATATGCAGAAGAAGTAGATAAAGAATTATTAACAACGGAATATTATCTTTCTTATGATCTTGATAATAATGAACTTATGTTTTTCAAAAATATAGATGAAATAATTGCACCAGCTTCACTTACTAAGCTTATGACGGCGTTGGTTTTAATAGATAATTACAACCTGAGTGATTATATCGTAATATCACTTCCAGAAAATTACGTTTTTGAAGGTAAGGTTGCATATTTAGAACCTGGCCAGGAAATGACTGTAGAAAATTTATTAGAATTTATATTAATTTACTCAGCAAATGATGCATGTTTTGCTGCTTCTGAATTAGTTACTACAGGTAATGATAATTTTGTTGATTTAATGAATAAAAAAGCTAATCAACTGGGAATGAATAGCACAAACTTTATGAATCCAGATGGACTTGATGAAGAAGGTCATTACACAACATTAAGTGATTTGTTAATACTTTCAAAAGAAATAATTAAAAATTATGAATTGATGACAATACTTATGAGACCTAGTTTTATTTCTAATATTGAAGGTGTTGATAAGTTATATCTAAATACTAATAAATTAATAGATAGAAATTTTTATGGCCTTAAAACTGGGTGGACTAATGATGCGGGTCTAACATTTATAGGACTCAATCAGTCGAATGATAGAAATATCTTAACTATTGTAAATAAATCATTCGTAAATGAATCAAAAGATAATCATTTCTTAGATACTCGAAAGCTATATAAATCTTCTATTGATACATATTTAAATAATTTAATTTTTGAAACTAATGAAAATTTATATAGAGTCCGAAGTAGTAGAGGAGTATTCTCAGTTAATACAAATGAGCCCTGGTATGTGTTTGGAAATAAAATACTAATCGATAAAATTTTGACAAAAGAAATCAAACAAAACAAATATTCTCTATCAGTAAATGAAGAAATTTATAACATTCAAATCGTGGATTCAGATCACTCGGTAAATTGGAGTTTTAAATTACTTAGAATGTTTACACGGAATGCAAATAAAATTCCTTAAAAAATAATATTTGTTTTTAATAACCTTAAATATCATTCTATTCTTAAAGTATGAGAAAAAATATAAATGTCGAAGTTAATAGTATTAGATTAGAAGAAAATACTGAAACTCCAATAATGCTTCTTCTCGATCCATCTACACAAAAAGTATTACCTATTTGGATAGGTACTATTGAAGCAGTTTCTATAGCATATGCTCAAGAGGGTATAAAACATCCAAGACCTCAAACACATGATCTAATTATCGATATTATTGAATCTCTAAATGGAACTATAGCTGAGGTTGTAATTTCGGATCTACAAGATAATACTTATTACGCTGAAATTATAATTATTGGAGATCAAGGTAAAGTATCACTATCTGCAAGACCTAGCGATGCTATAGCTTTAGCTTTAAGAGCAGATACTATTATTTCAGTTAATGAAGATCTTTTTTTTAATAATTCAATTGATTTAATTCATGATAAATCCAATGAAATAGAGGAATTTAAGAGTTTTATTGAGAATATTAAGCCTGAGGATTTTTCATAAAACCTTGATTATAAATTTATAGCTAGTAGATTTACCTTATGCAACAGGGTTATACAGGTCCAGAAGTTTGTAAAATTACAGGTATATCGTATAGACAACTAGATCACTGGACAACAACATCTCTTGTTGATGCATCAATTAGGAATATTAAAGGATCTGGTTATCATAGAATTTACTCATTTCAAGATATTATAAAAATCAAATTAGTAAATAAGCTTAGAGAAGCAGGTGTTAGTCTTCAAAAAATAAGAATAGCACTTAAAAATATAAAAAAAATATTAGGACAAAATATTAATCTATCAGATGTGTCAATATTTTCTGATGGAAAATCAATATATGTAATAACAAATAACAATGAAATGTTAGATCTTATTAAGCAGGGACAAGCTGTCTTTGGCATTTCACTAGGGCCAATTCACACTGAAACGGAAGCAGAAATTCATTCTTTATATCCAGAAAAAATTTCTGCAACAAATGCATGAAATTTGCTCATCCTTCTGAAAAAATTTTCTCAGAACATTTAGATTTGTTTGATATTGAGTGGATTTATGAACCTATAAGCTTCCCTTTGGAGTGGGGTAGTGGTTCGATAAAAAAAATGTTTACTCCTGACTTTTACTTACCAGCACTTGATTTATTTGTAGAAATAACAACAATGAATCAAAACTTAATTACAAAAAAAAGAAAAAAAATAAAATTAGCTAAAAAGCTCTATCCAAATCTTAATTTTAAATTATTTAATGAACAAGATTTTTACAATATATTGACTAAAAAAAATTCAATAATTATTCAGGAAACTATAGCTAGCTGACACTTCCAACAAATTATCTACGTTTTCTATATTTAAATTTTTAGCAATACTTGATTCCTTTTTAATATTTGTATTACTCATAAGTCTGTTATCCGTATTTAAACTGATGGCAAAATTAAAGTCTATTAATTTTTTTATTGGATGATCAGTGAAATCATTAAACATATTTGTATGAATATTTGATGTTATACATATTTCCAACGGTATTTGATTTTCAAGAATATATGTTGCTGTTGAGCCAAATTTGCCTGTTTTAAGGTCTATATCTTCAATTATCCTAACACCATGGCCTATTCTTTTCGCTCCATTATCTAATGCATCTTGAATAGAATTTACTCCATCACCTTCACCTGCATGAATAGTTAAATTGACATTATTTTCTTGGAGTTTTTTAAATTCGTTGGCAAATAATGATGGCAAGTAATTAAGTTCTGGACCCGCAATGTCAAAACCTATAATCTTATCCTTAAATTCAATAGCAATTTCAGACACTAATTTAACATTTTGAATATCATTCCTCATACCGCAGAGTATTAGACCAGACTTTATACCGTATATATTTTCAGCTTGTTTAAATCCAGAGTTAATTGCATCAATAACGTTTTCAGGTGTCATTGAATCATTTACTGAATACAGGGGAGCATATCTACTTTCATAGTGAGTAATCCCATGTTGATGCATATCTTCCGCAGCCTCAAACGCTATTCTTTCAAGATTTTCATATTTAGTCATCAATGCAGTTGTATGGACAAAAGCTTCGAGATAGTCTTCTAATGATTCAGAAGATTCTCTATTAAAAAAAGTTTCAATATCCTCTACCTCTAATAAAGGCTTGTAGTTATCTTTAATCGCCAGATCTTTTGCTGTATTTGCCCTTAAGCCGCCATCTAAATGATCATGTAAAACAGCTTTATTCATTACGCAACATAATATATATTATAGGACAAATGGAAAATGATGAATTATGCATATATCTCCCTTAAAACACTCTCCTTGTGGGTAATTGGTAGCCAATGTCCTGCACCAGGTATCTCTGTAATCTTAACATTTGCTCCACTAGACATAAGCCTTTCTCGCATTTTTTCATTTAATTTTACAGCTGCATCAATTTCACCAAAAATAAAATGTACTGGAGTTGTTACAACCTTCCTCCAATCTGAGCTAAGCTCTGAGTTTAAATCTATATTCGCATACCATGCAATAGTTTGATCAAGTGAAAAGTCATTAAAGTGTTCAATTAAAGAAATTATCTCATCTTCATTCATGACACAACTTTCAGATAAGTTATTTATAAATATGTTTTCTAGTGAGAGATCTATATTCTCCCCTAATTGATTATTCTGCCTGTATGCAGATCTAAAGAAAGACTCTAGATTTCTATTAATAATTTCTGCTGATGTTTTTACATTTTGAAATGATGAAATATAATGAGGCTTCTCTTTATATGTTAAATTATTATAAATATTCGATGTTGGAAATTCAGTACCACCGCATATTGATACTAATTTTTTAATCTTAATATTTTCTCTTGAAACTACTGCCCATGCAACTATAGATCCCCAATCATGACCAACAATTGTTAAGTTTTGATCAAGATTCAACTTTTTTATTAACCCTTCAATATCTTTTGATAATTCATCAATATTAAAAGATTTAACATTAAATTTATCTAGCCTTGATAGTGGATACCCTCTTTGTTCTACAATAGTAACTCTGAACCCAGTTTCAGTTAATATTTTTTTAATTTCATTCCACATGTACATATTTGATGGAAATCCATGAAGTAACAAAACATCGTTACCCTGACCACTAGTTTCATAAGATAGTGAGATATTATTTAAATTTATTTTTTCCATGTAATTATATTATTTTTTCTAAGAACAACAATTGTCAGACATAAAGCAAAGAATGCCCATTGAAATGCATAACTTAAATGTGGTGCATCGTATGGTTCTTCTAAATTTACACACGCTACCCCACTGCCACAATTATCAACCAAGACGATATAGAAATCAGGAAGAACAACGCCAGTATCACTCTCTATGAATGATTTATCTATTCTAAATAAATATTCTGAATCTGGTATATCATCTTGACCAACACCTTGAATATCATAACTTAATAATCTACCTCTAAAAAATGGAAATTCGTATTCGGGTATATTATCAGTATTTATTTCAAGAGGAACCCAGCCTTTATTAATTAATAAATGTTGCTCTAAATTTGTTTTATAAAGACTAACAAGGTGGTATCCATTTTCTCCATTATGAACACGTGACCTTAAATACCAAGTTCTTACAAGATTTAAATTCTCTGTATTTTCGTTTAATTGAACTTTTGTAAATTCTTCAAAATTATTATTTTTATCATATAAATCTGAAATATATATTTCATTTATAAGATCTTTAGATTCAATAGAGTCCATTATCAGTTTGTCTTGTTGGTGTCGTGATAATTGCCAATATGATAGTCCTATAAAGATAAATACAACTATAAACCCTAAGTAAAAAAGATTTTTATGAGGAAGTTTTTCTAACATTTCCAAGAGGTATTCCCCCTTCTTTTGTCTCCAAAACTAAATATTTCATCATTGCTTCCGGTCACACATACACCACCAAAATACATATCAAATTCATCTGTTATAGTTGTATGCTCGTTGATATGTTCATATCCTGGCTCTGCTCTTACTCCTCCATCAGCATTTACATGAAATCTTGGCATATCTATTGCTTCTTTCCATGTTTTACCATTTGTATAGTTACTTAAAACTTGCGCTATAGCAGAGCTTATTCTGTCAGCTCCAGGTGAACCTATAGTACTGACACCAACTTCTGATTCAATAATTAATGGACTCATGTTAGATATCAGTCTATCTCCTTTTGTATCTCCAAGAAAACCCTGTGGATTAAGCTCAATTTCTCCTAAAGAGTTATTAAAGTACATTCCTGTATTTTTACATAAAACACCAGATCCATAACCACTAGAAAACGTAATTGAAAAATGAAAATTATTTTTATCAGATGTATTTACTTGGATTGTAGATGAAGATTTAGAAATTTTAGATATCTCATTGTTAATTAAATCTCCTCGATTACCAAAAAACTCATAATTATTTTGTCTATCCAAATATATATTTCTAAGGGTATCTTCTATATTTTCAGATTCTATAGATAACGCATTTAAATACTTTAGTACCATTAACCCACCGATTGAGGGACCAGAATGACCTGTTAATTTTAGATTTTTGTATTGATATTCAAACTTATTATCTTCAATTAAGTAATAATCTGTAAAATCATCTTCAGTAGCATGGCCACCCTCAAGTTTTAAAGTTTCAACTATCGCTTTTGAAATATCACCAACATAAAAATCATTGAAACCTTCATATGACATATGAGAGAGTGTGTCAGATAATTTATCAAGTTTCACTACACCACCATCTAGATCTTCATAAACATTCGCTAATGTAATTTTGGATTCATCATGCCACATAAACATTGGTTCTAATGAATGAATAAAATAATCTTTTGTTGGTTGGGTTAATTTAAAACCATCTTTGGCAGTTTTTATTGGAAACTCTAACAATTTATCTAAAGGTAGAGATGCATATCTGTTGAAAATTAAGTTAAGAATCTTATAAATACCTGGAACAGCAAAGGTATTCGCTCCTTTACATGTTTCAACATGGCCACCATAGGTCATTGAAATTCTATGTTCATCATGATCATTTCCATCAAACCTTTTTGGAGCTACAAAATAACCATCTACTGTATGTGTTGAATTGTTATCACCATCATAATAAGTTAAAAGCCCCGAAGCAGTTGGAGCAACGACACCGAGGTCAGTAACCATTGACGTGATTACACTTGTTATCAAAATATCAGCAGCATTGGGATTTAAATCTTCTATTGATTCAGCTGCTTTTAAACTATATTCTGCTGTACTTGCTAATGAAACATTCACTGTAAACATTGTAGTTTATAACTTTTGTATGCAAAAATGTATATATGAACACTGACGTAACAAAGTTTGATAACGAAATTTATCAGATTGATGTTCATATGGAAGGTAAACCTCAAAGAATGTCTTGTTATTACATAGATTCATCAGATCCCATTCTTATTGAAGTCGGTCCTTCAAATTCATTTCCTTATTTAATTTCAGCATTAGAGTCCCTTGGAATTCAAGAAATAAAAAGAACAGCCATTACACATTTACACTTGGATCATGTAGGTGGTATCGGTCATTTAAATGAAAAATATAAAGAAAACTTTGTATATGTACATGAATTAGGTTTGAAACATTTACCAAACCCAGAGAGATTATGGAAAGCTGTAAGTGATGTTTATACAGAAGATTGGCTTAAAAAAAACTGGGGTGAAATAAAACCTATCCCTGTAGAGAAAATTAAAAAACTAAATGATGGGGCGGATATAAAAATTGATAAAAACAGAATTATAAAAGCACTATATAGCCCCGGTCATGCAAAGCATCATTACTCATTCTATGATGCAACTTCAGGAACGATTTTCATGGGTGATACACTAGGGTTAATTTATCCACATGGTAATTTTGTTCAACCAAACTTGCCCCCACCAGATTTTAATAAAGAAGTATTATTTAGTACGCTTGAACACATTGAACAACTTGAGTTAAAACAAGTTGCTATTGCACATTTCGGAATACACACCAATCCTTATGAGCTCATAAATAATGCAAAAGAAAGCATTGATTTATGGTTACAATTTATTGATAATTTACCAGACCTTACTCAACAAGAAGCTAGTGATAAACTCGTAGAATGGATAGTTGCAAATTATAGATCATTAGATATCGATGATAAAACTATTTCTAATTATATAGGTAATGGCAATTTTGAGATGCAAATAAATGGAGTAAGGAATTATTTAAAATATCAATAATTATTAAGTTTTAAAAACTTTATTTCTTAAAAAAAAGAAGAACGGAGCAATAATAAATTCTGGAAAAATACCAACGAGAAAATATATATCAAAAACAATTCCTCCTCTAAGTATTATCGAAATTATTCTCGCTAAAAGTACAGCAGACCATATCAGTATTAAAAAATTGATATACAAAATATTCCTTGATCGTAAGTATTGAACACATGTAAAAATACAAATAAAATAAAGACCAAGTGGGTATGTTAACAAATTAAGTTTTCCATTACCTCCAGTCTCTGTAAGTGCAAGTAACTCTAAGTATGTTTCTTCAAAAAATAAAAATTTGGTATCTGGTAGGAACGTAGCATAAAAAGATGTAATGCTGATAATTATCAATATAAAGACAACCATAGTTTCGAGAATTATTTTATGAGATATTTTAAACATTAATCAACTTTTGAAAATTCTCTCTTAAAATAAAGAAGTATGAAAGGAAAAATTATTTCTACAGGTAATGCAAACTGCATATAAAAATCCCAAACAAACCCTTTTGATATAATTGATAATATTCTTAGAGCGAGAATAATAACCCAAAAATGAAACAGCATTGAAACGTATAATTTGTTATTTGAACGTAAATACTGAAAATGAAAATAAATTGGCATAGAATATAACACCATTGGATAGAATATTAAAATTGATTGTCCATTTCTGTTTCCAGGTGTTAAATCAAATAAATCAGAATAGTTACCTTCATAAATTAGAAAAAAAATAGTCGTCTCAGTCGCTAATAATGGAGTAATTATCCAAGTTGGTAATAAAAATACATTTAAGTATGAAAATATTTTGAAGATCTTCACTGCATTCATAAAATCATCATAGTTATTTAGAGTAAAGTTTGTAAAAGAATAAAGAAAAACCCCCAGTTACCTAGGGGCTCTTCATTAAATATCGGCAGTGTTCTACTCTCCCAGAGGGTTGCCCCTCAAGTACCATCGACGCTAGTGGACTTAACTTCCGTGTTCGGAATGGGAACGGGTGTATCCCCACTGCTATCACCACCGTAATAATCAACTTCTTAAAAATTCTATAGCAAGCGCTCATACGCCGTCTTCAGTTCAAGCCCTCGACTTATTAGTATCAGTCAGCTGAATACATTACTGTACTTACACTTCTGACCTATCAACCTCATGTTCTATAAGGAGTCTTACCCGGTTAATCCGGTGAGAGTTCTTATCTTAGAAGGGGCTTCGCACTTAGATGCTTTCAGCGCTTATCCTTTCCGAACGTAGCTAACCAGCCGTGCCCTTGGCAGGACAACTGGCACACCAGCGGTTCGTTCATCCCGGTCCTCTCGTACTAGGGACAACTTTCTTCAAAACTCTTGCGTGCGCGACGGATAGGGACCGAACTGTCTCACGACGTTCTGAACCCAGCTCGCGTTCCTCTTTAATAGGCGAACAGCCTAACCCTTGGGACCTGCTCCAGCCCCAGGATGAGAAGAGCCGACATCGAGGTGCCAAACACCCCCGTCGATATGGACTCTTGGGGGGTATAAGCCTGTTATCCCCGGAGTACCTTTTAGCCGATGAGCCATGGCGCACCCACATGCAACCATGGGATCACTAGTTCCTACTTTCGTACCTGCTCCACTTGTTTGTGTCACAGTCAAGCCACCTTTTGCACTTACACTCGATGCGTGATTGCCGTCCACGCTGAGGTGACCTTAGAGCGCCTCCGTTACTTTTTAGGAGGCCACCGCCCCAGTGAAACTGCCCACCAGACAATGTCCCTGATCCGGATAACGGATCTAGGTTAGAAGCTCAATATGAAGAAAGTGGTATCTCAAGGATGACTCCATAACGACTAGCGCCGCTATTTCATAGTCTCCCACTTATCCTGCATACTGCACACCAAACTTCAATATCAAGTTGCAGTAAAGGTTCCGGGGTCTTTCCGTCCTGTCGCGCATAGTGAGCATCTTTACTCACATTGCAATTTCGCCGAGTCTCTGGTTGAGACAGTACTCAAATCGTTACACCATTCGTGCAGGTCGGAACTTACCCGACAAGGAATTTCGCTACCTTAGGACCGTTATAGTTACGGCCGCCGTTTACTGGGGCTTAATTTCAAAGCTTCGCCGAAGCTAACCTCTCCACTTAACCTTCCAGCACCGGGCAGGTGTCAGAGGGTATACGTTGTATTAGAACTTTGCACCCTCCTGTGTTTTTGATAAACAGTCGCTTGAGTCTGATCACTGCGGCCCGTTCAAGCTCATAAAGTTAATTAATCACTTTACTTGGGCGTTCCTTCTCCCGAAGTTACGGAACTATTTTGCCGAGTTCCTTAACCAGAGTTATCTCGCTCGCCTTAGTATTCTCTACTTGTCCACCTGTGTCGGTTTGGGGTACGGGCACTAAAAAAACTAACTAGAAGTTTTTCTTGGAAGTATGGAATCAATGACTTCGCCTAAAAGCGGCTCGGCATCATGTCTCAGAATATGTGACTAACGGATTTACCTATCAGTCTTCCTACACATTTACCCCAGGATAACCATCACCTGGGCTCATCTATCCTTCTCCGTCGCTCCATTGCTAACCTAGTAATATGTGGGTCGGTAGGCCCCGAAGGGCTTTCCTTAGCAACATATATTCGGTTTGGGCGCTTAATTAGTGGTACAGAAATATCAATCTGTTATCCATCGACTACGTCTCTCGACCTCGCCTTAGGTCCCGACTAACCCTGGGCGGACGAACCTTCCCCAGGAACCCTTGGACATTCGGCGGAAGAGATTCTCACTCTTCCTTCGCTACTCATGCCAACATTCTCACTTGTATGGTCTCCACGACTAACTTACGTTGTCGCTTCGCTGTCCATACAACGCTCTCCTACCGATTTTATCTTCTGGATCGAAATCAGAATTAATAAAATCCCATAGCTTCGGCAGTATATTTAGCCCCGTTACATCTTCCGCGCGAGAACATTCGACCAGTGAGCTGTTACGCACTCTTTAAAGGAATGGCTGCTTCTAAGCCAACCTCCTGGCTGTCTGAACACTCTCACATCGTTTCACACTTAATATACATTTAGGGGCCTTAGCTGATGATCTGGGTTGTTTCCCTCTCGTCTATGGAGCTTATCCCCCATAGGCTCACTGCTATATTTATACACTTTGGCATTCGGAGTTTGACTGAGTTCAGTAAGCTTGTTGGCCCCCTAGCCCAATCAGTGCTCTACCTCCAAAGCGCAACATATAACGCTGTCCCTAAAGACATTTCGGAGAGAACCAGCTATCACCAAGTTTGATTGGCCTTTCACCCCTATCCACAGGTCATCCCCTGATTTTGCAACATCAGTGGGTTCGGGCCTTCACGAAGTCTTACCTTCGCTTCACCCTGCCCATGGATAGATCACTTGGCTTCGGGTCTATCGCATGCAACTAGACGCTCTATTAAAACTCGCTTTCGCTGCGGATACGGAATTACTCCTTAACCTTGCTACATACGGATAACTCGTTGGCTCATTCTTCAAAAGGCAGGCAGTCAGAAAATAAATTTTCCTCCTACTGCTTGTAAGCTATTGGTTTCAGGTACTATTTCACTCCCCTCGCCGGGGTACTTTTCACCTTTCCCTCACGGTACTTGTTCACTATCGGTCGCTGGTTAGTACTTAGCCTTACGAGGTGGTCCTCGCAGATTCACAAGGAATATCCTCCTTGCTACTTGGGATGACTCTAATAAGTAAAAGAATTTTCAAATACGTGACTATTACACTCTATGGTTTAACTTTCCAGATAATTTTTCTAATTCAGTTATTTTTGACTTATTGAAAGATCTGATGCTCTTTCTAAGAGGTCCCACAACTCCAACTTAACAACGACATCAGTCTTGACATTAAATTGGTTTAGGCTCTTCCCGTTTCGCTCGCCGCTACTCAGGGAGTCGCTTTTGCTTTCCTTTCCTCTAGGTACTGAGATGTTTCACTTCCCCTAGTTCCCTCTACCTGCTCTATATATTCAAACAGGAGTAATTTATAAATAAATTGGGTTTCCCCATTCGGAAATCCACGGATCAAAGCTTGTTTGACAGCTTCCCGTGGCTTATCGCAGCCTTCCACGTCCTTCATCGGCTTCCAGCGCCAAGGCATCCACCAATAGCCCTTAGTAGCTTGAACTATATGAATACTTTGCAATTGCGCTTGCTATACAATTTTCAAAAAGCCAAATGACTTTTTCACAGCTGAGTAATGTATCAGTCTTGTAGACAACCGATGTTTAACCTTAGAACTAAAAGTTCTATTCTCCTTAGAAAGGAGGTGATCCAGCCGCACGTTCCCGTACGGCTACCTTGTTACGACTTAGTCCCAGTTACCGACCCTACCTTCGACAGCTTCCTCCCAAAAGGGTTGGACCACTGGCTTCGGGTATTGCCGACTTCCGTGACTTGACGGGCGGTGTGTACAAACCCCGAGAACGTATTCACCGCAACTTTGCTGATTTGCGATTACTAGCGACTCCAACTTCAAGGAGTCGAGTTGCAGACTCCTATCCGAACTGAGACAAGCTTTAAGAGATTTGCTCCACCTCGCGGTATTGCGACTCGTTGTACTTGCCATTGTAGCATGCGTGCAGCCCTGGACATAAGGGGCATGATGACTTGACGTCGTCCCCACCTTCCTCCGGTTTATCACCGGCAGTCTCCTATGAGTCCCCAACATTACTTGCTGGCAACATAGGACAGGGGTTGCGCTCGTTGCGGGACTTAACCCAACATCTCACGACACGAGCTGACGACAGCCATGCACCACCTGTATAGGGCGCTAATGCACATTATATTTCTATAACTTTTCCCTATATGTCAAGTCCAGGTAAGGTTCTACGGGTATCATCGAATTAAGCCGCATGCTCCGCCGCTTGTGCGGGGTCCCGTCAATTCCTTTGAGTTTTAGTCTTGCGACCGTACTCCCCAGGCGGGATACTTAACGCGTTAGCTACGACACAGAAATCGTTAAACCAATTCCTACGTCTAGTATCCATCGTTTACAGCTAGGACTACCAGGGTATCTAATCCTGTTTGCTCCCCTAGCTTTCGCTCCTCAGCGTCGATAGCGGCCCAGTGAGCTGCCTTCGCAATTGGTGTTCCTCCGAATATCTACGCATTTCACCGCTACACTCGGAATTCCACTCACCTCTACCGTATCCTAGTCACAACAGTATCGATCGACATTTCAGGGTTGAGCCCTGAACTTTCACGACCGACTTGTTGAACCGCCTACGAGCTCTTTACGCCCAATAAATCCGGACAACGCTCGCCCCCTACGTATTACCGCGGCTGCTGGCACGTAGTTGGCCGGGGCTTCTTGTGGAGGTACCGTCATTTTCTTCCCTCCTGAAAGTGGTTTACAAACCTAGATCCGTCATCCCACACGCGGTGTCGCTGCGTCAAGCTTTCGCTCATTGCGCAATATTCCCTGCTGCAGCCTCCCGTAGGAGTCTGGGCCGTGTCTCAGTCCCAGTGTGGCTGATCGTCCTCTCAGACCAGCTATCCGTCGTAGCCTTGGTAGGCCATTACCCTACCAACTAGCTGATAGAACGCGAGCCCATCTTAGTTCGGCTGACCTTTCCTTAAAAAATCATGTGATTAAATAAGAATATCCGGTATTAATCCGAGTTTCCTCGGGCTATCCCAGTAACTAAGGTAGGTTGCTCACGCGTTACTCACCCGTTCGCCGCTCAGTCATTTTCTGTAGTAAACTACTGAAAAGCTTCGCTCGACTTGCATGCATAAGGCGCACCGCCAGCGTTCGTCCTGAGCCAGGATCAAACTCTCCAACAAAATCTTTGAATTTAAATCTGACCAAAGAATCAACATGGGTTTTACCCATTTCAACTTAAAAAAGTTGAATCAACTTAATAAAAAGTTGACAAAAAAAGAGTGCTAGAAAAATTAATTTCTGCACTACCGGCGTTCATACATTACTCAGTTGTCAAAAAGCCAAATCTCGTACTTATAAGAATAACAGTAATTGGATTAAAGTGTATTATTTCTTGTTTATTCTAAGAAATTTACGTTTGCCAACTTGTAAAGTCTTACCAATCAACTCGGATGTATTTATATCTAATATTTCAACTTTTTGATCGTTAATTTTTACACTACCAGACTCGATTAATCTTCGAGCTTCAGAATTTGATTTAGTTAACTCATTTTCGGTTAAAAAATTTGGTAAATGTACGTCAATTTCAGTTTCAATACTGACTTCAGGCATGTTTTCGGGTAAGTTTTTATTGATAGTTATGTTTTCAAATGAACTTTCAGCAGCATGAGCACTATTTTCATCATAAATTTCTGTAACAACTAGTTTTCCAAGCATTTTTTTATATTCAAAAGGATTTGTATCACCTTTATCAACATTTTTTATAAAATTATCTATTTCTAACAATTCTAAATCAGTAAGCATGGTGAAATAATCCCACATAATTTCATCAGGTATGCTCATAATTTTTCCAAAGATGTTTTCAGGAGTATCGGATATAGATATATAGTTATTTAAGGATTGAGACATTTTCTTTGAACCATCTGTACCAACCAGTAATGGGAATGTAATTGCAATTTGTGGAGACATATCATATGATTTTTGGATTTCCCGTCCTAACATTAAATTCCACAATTGATCGTTTCCACCAATTTCAATATCTGCTTTTACAGCAACTGAATCGTACCCTTGGTAAAGAGGATAGAAAAACTCTAATAATGAAATAGGATTGTTTTCATTAAATCTTTTAGAAAAATCATCACGCTCCATCATTTGAGCTAAAGTTGTTTTTGATGCTAATTCCATCATGTCTTGTATTGTAAGTTTGGAGAGCCAATCTTTGTTTGAAACTATTTCTAAATTATCTTCGTTTAATATATTTGTAATTATTGGGAGTACTCCTTTAGCATTATTGTCAATTTCGTTCTCCTGCATTACTTTTCTTGTTTCTGACTTACCTGAAGGATCACCTACTTGCGCTGTGAACTCTCCAAGTATTAATACAGCGGTATGACCATAGTCTTGAAATTTTCTTAACATTCTTAAAATTGCATACCATCCTAATGTCACATCTGGAGCTGTTGGATCAACTCCTAATTTAATTCTAAGATTTTTTTGAGTCTTCAATAGCTTTTCTAAATCATCCATTGGATTTATGTTTGTAGCTCTCTCAATAAGGTATTCCATTATAAGACCAGTGTAAATCTCCATAGGTGTTTATCACGAGGTTTAGAATTTTTTCTTTGTTTTGCAATTGCTCTTTCTACAGGATGGATTCTAGGTGATAAACTAATTGATCCATTTAATAGGTTTTCTCCATCATGTTGAACATCTATCCCTAATGCTTTACTTATATTTCCTGGACCATATATATTGTCATTTTTCATCTTTTGTTTTCTTCTTGTTTCTACATAATTTTTACCTAAAATTACTTTTCCAGATCTTATAAGAACAGCTTGGCAAGACCCTTCTTTCGAAGTTAAAAAATAAAGACTGTTGTTTGAACCATAAGTTTTAAGAACCATTACATGAGGTGGACCAAGAGGTAGGGATAATGGAATTTTTCTATTTAGCTGATTCGCTAATGACATCTCATCCGCTTTAGCAGTTCCAAATGCTTCAGTTTCGGTAATCATAATTTCAGTAAATTTATTTTTATACTTTGTTGATATTCTCATACCTAAAATATCAACAGCAGCTTTTTGTGAGTTTTGCGAAAGAATTTGATAAACTCTATTGTTTAGTCCTAAGTTATCAGTCATTTTTACTTGAGTTGAGTGTTATGTTGAATTTAGACTCCAAAGATTGTGATATATTCATTAGAATCTCTCTTGTTTCATTATCGTCGTAAGTTTTGTCATAGCTTCTTGTAATTATTCTAATTCCTAAATTTCTTGAATTCTCTTGTTGAAAATCATCAAAAATTTCGATTGAATTTTCATTCTCTTTAAGTAAGTCATTAATTTCATCAACTAGTAGATGAGCAGATAAATTAATTGGCACAGAAAAAGATAAATCAAATTTTACAAATGGATATTGTGAAAGTGGCACGTAATTAATTTCTTTAAGGTTATTTAAATTTAGTTTATTAATATAAATTTCACCCAAATATATTTCATTATTAAATTCAAGCGTCATTTGTGTCTCTGTAGCAAGTTGTCCAAAATGTCCGATAATTTCGTCATTTTTAATAATCGAAAATGAATAATTTTGATGAAATCCAGGTTTAGTAATCGGTTCTAGATCATATGAGCTTAATAATTGAGTTAATATGTTTTTTACATAGTAAAGATCTAATTCTTGATCTTTTAACCTAGTATCCGTACTTGATAAGGTAGAAGATGTGAGGAATCCTAAAACAATATTCTGATTAGGTACATCTTCGTATATTATATTTTTAGAAGTATCGAAAACAGTATTTATTTCAAAATAACTATTTGATAAATTATTTTGTTCATCATTTAATTTGTATACATCTATCAAGCTAGACATTAGGTTTGATCTCATAAATTTACTTGATTGATCTATTGCATTAAATACTTCAACATATTTCTTTTCTGGATTAAATAACAAATTCTTGTCTTTATTTACAAAGCTTAAAGTTTGGACTTCTTGAAAATTATTGGATGTTAAAACACTTGATAAGTAACTCTTGAGATCCCAATAACTTCCTTTATTATTTTTATTAACTCCTTGTGGTAGAGTTGATTCAAAATTATTAAATCCATAATGTTTTGCGAATTCTTCTATAAGGTCTACAGGTCTATCTAGATCATAACGCCATGAGGGTGGTGTGAACTTTACACTCTCTTTGTTAACTTCAGCATCGATCATTAAAAATTTTAGTATTTTTTTAATAAATGATTCTTTTAAATCAATACCAAGCAGTTTTTTTATTTCAGAATATTTAAGAATTACCTTCTTGTTTTTCAAGTTACCTTTATCATCTACATTTATTTCTGAATAATTAATAGATTGATTATCTTTTAATTCCATTAAAAAACGTTCTAAGCCATATCTTTGAATTTTATAATCAATACCTCTTTCGAATCTTATGGATGCGTCAGATATCAAGTTCAATTTCCTTGATGTTTTCATAATGGATACTTTATCAAAATACGCACTTTCAATAAGAAGATTTGTTGTCGTCTCTGATACTTCAGTTTCTAATCCCCCCATTACTCCGGCTAGAGCAATCGGTTTATCATTATCAGTAATAACAAGATCATTTGAATCTAATTTTCTAACTTGTGAGTCAAGTGTTGTAATTTTCTCGTTATTATTAGCTTTTCTTACAGAAATTGTTCCAAATAATTTATCTCTATCAAAAGCATGTAATGGTTGACCGATGTCATATAAAATGTAATTTGTTATGTCGACCACATTATTTATAATTCTTGTTCCAACCTGTGTGAGCCTATATCTCATCTCAAATGAAGAGTTGGTTACATTAAAGTTTTCTATTTCTACTGAACCATAAGAGTTACATTCTTTAATTTTTCCACTGTCTGCATCTAAAATATTACCAATCGTTGGTTTCAGATTTGATTTTTTGTTCTTTAGTTTTTTATTGAAATATGCTGAAAGTTCCCTTGCAATACCCAAATAAGACATACAGTCTCCTCTATTTGGTGTAACACCAACTTCCCATATGAAATCATTACTTGAATAGATTGTAGAAAAATTAGTTCCCGGAAGTAGATTGTCATCCAGTAGAAGTATTCCGTCATGATCATCCCAAAGATCAAGTTCTGCAGCTGAACAAATCATCCCATTTGATTGAATCCCTCTAATATCGCGTTTATCGATTTTAAAATTATCTTTTATCTTTGAATTTGGTAACGCAACGGGAACGACTGCTCCGACATCAAAATTCCAAGCTCCACAAACAATTTCATATATATTATTACCGACATCAGTTTTTGTAATACGAACCTTGTCAGCATTAGGATGTTTATATACCTCAAGTACTTTACCTACAATGATGTTTTCATAATTAGGGTTTAGTTCCTTTTTGTTCTCTATTTCGAAACCTAAACTCTCTAAAGCCTCAGAAATTTCATTATTAGATATATTTTCAATATCTATCCAATCATTAAGCCAAGATTTCAATATCTTCATTAAAACTGCCTTAAAAACCTTAAGTCATTTTCATAAAAGTTTTTTATATGATCAATTCCATATCTAATCATTGCTAATCTCTCAACTCCTACACCAAATGCGAAACCTTGGGAATCTGTGTCATATCCAACATGCTTGAAAACGTTTGGATCTACCATTCCACATCCAAGAATTTCAAGCCATTCCCCATCTTTCCAACTAACTAAAACTTCTGCTGATGGTTCAGTAAATGGAAAAAAATGAGGAATGAACTTTGTCTTTAAGTCTTTTCCAAAAAATTCTTTAACAAAATACTCCAACGTTCCTTTCAAATCAGAAAACGTTAAGTTTTCGTCTACTGCTAAACCTTCAATTTGATGAAATACCGGTGAATGAGTAGCATCAAGTTGGTCTGATCTATAAACTCTTCCGGGTGCAACAATATAAACAGGAGGTTTATTGTTTTGCATATGCCTTACTTGAACAGTGCTAGTTTGTGTCCTTAATAAATTTTCAAGTTTGTTGTCTAAATATAATGTGTCTGATTCATATCGAGCGGGATGCCAGTCTGGTGTATTTAAAGCATCAAAATTATGCCAGGAGGTTTCTGCTTCAGGCCCAGTTGCAACTGTGTAACCAATAGCTGCAAAGATATCAACAACTTCGTTCATAACATTTGTTAAAACATGGTTTTTGCTTCCTAAGCTTTTGTACCAATCTATGGAAATATCTTTATTATCACTCATCTCTCTTTGGATGAAAAATTTAGATTTGAATTTAGTTCTCTCTTCATCTAATTTAGATGTGATATTATTTGAGAGATCTTGAAGTAATTTTCCATATTTTTTTCTTGATACTTCATTTAAAGTAGATAGTGATTTTCGTTCCTCTGACAATAAGGAATTTTTACCTAGGAACTCTTTCTCAATGTCGTCGAAATCTTCTATTTGAGCAACTTCTTCAAGTCTTAGTAAAAAAGCGGCAAATATTTTATCGGTATTAACCTCAGGCATTTATATTTTTTTTAGCTAAATCTACAAGTTTCTTAAATCCATCCGGATCATTGATAGCTAAATCAGCCAATATTTTTCTATCAACTTTGACTTGTGCGTTTGTTAAACCGTTTATAAATTTTGAATAAGACAAACCGTGTTGTCTTGATGCTGCATTAATTCTAGAAATCCAAATCTTTCGATATGTTGCTTTCTTGTCTTTACGATGTGCAAAGGCGTCATTGCCTGCATGCATCACTTGTTCTTTAGCTGTTCTTAAACGTTTACTTCTAGCTCCTGTATAACCTTTGGCTTGTTTAAGAATTTTTTTTCTTGATTTTCTACTGCTTACAGATCTTCTTACCCTTACCATTTAACTCAACAACTTTCTTATTTTTTTGGAATCACCCTTAGATGATTCAACATCTCTTTTTAGTCTTGACCAAGAATTACTACCTTTAGCCAATTTGTAGTGTGATCTGTGAGCACGCCTTCGCATGAATTTACCAGAACCACTTACTCTTATTCTTTTTTTCATTCCTTTATGAGTTTTATGTTTCATCTTTTTCCTCCGTTAGGCGCTAGTACCATGGTTAATGATCTACCATCTGGTCTAGAAGTAGATTCAACCATTGCTAGGTCAACAAGTTCATCTCTAAAATTATCTAAAATTTTTTGTCCTAATTCAGGATATTCTGCTTCTCTACCTCTGAATCTCATAGTAAATTTCACTTTATCTCCATCTTCTAAAAACTTTTTTGATTGATTTAATTTAATTTTGTAATCGTGTGTATCAATCTTTGGTTTAAGTTGTATTTCCTTTACATTAATTTTTACTTGTTTTTTCCTTGACTCTCTTGCTTTTTGATTAAGCTCATATTTATATTTACCATAATCCATCAATCGAGCAACAGGAGGCTTACTTTCCGGAGAGACTTCAACAAGATCAAGTTCAAGTTCTTCAGCCAAAATAAGGGCTTTCTTAAGTTCTAATTCTCCAACTTGAACACCATCTGGTGCTATTACCAATAGTTTCTTGGATTTTATCTCTTCGTTAACATTTAATTCTGCTATTTGTTTTCCTTTCATAAAAAAAACAGCACGAAGCTGTTTCTAATTACCATACTATTTTTCACAGTAGGTGGAACATCGTTCGCTTGATTTTAATTATATATCCTAAATTTTATTATGTAATAAAAAGATTATTTAAAGCTTGTGCAGACTCTGAACCCTTATTATTTTCAGATCCTGCTCTTTGAGTCGCCTGATCAATATTAAGTACGTTTAAGACACAGTTTGAGATATATACATTTTTGGATGTTGTTATATTTAATAATTCATTAGCAATACTTGAAGATAAAAACTCATAATGATCAGTCTCACCTTTAACAATGACACCAATAGCCACAAACTTATCGTATTCCTTTATGAGTGAATTAATTTTGTATATGATTTCCCAGCTACCACTTACTTTAAATTTTTCACATTCAAAAGTTTTATCAATTGATTTATTAAAACCATCTAAAAGACCATTAGTAACATCTTTGTAATAATCTGAATAAACAATTGCAACTTTATTCTTCATTAAAATTATGACCCATCTTGTTTTCTTTTGTTTCAAGATATGATGTATTTTCTGGAGTTATCTTTCCTTTAATTGGTGTCCTTTTTACAATATTTAAACCAAAACCTTCTAGACCTGCTCTTTTGCTTGGATTATTCGTAAGTAAGTTCATATTTGTAATTCCTAAATCTCTAAGTATCAGCGCACCAGTTCCATAATCTCTTTGATCCATTTCAAAACCAAGTTGTATGTTTGCTTCTACTGTATCTGCACCCTCATCTTGTAATGAATATGCTCTAATCTTATTTCCTAAGCCTATCCCTCTTCCCTCATGTCCTCTCATATACAGTAGAACACCGGAACCATTCTTTACAATAGTTTCTAATGCGCTATTTAATTGGTATCCACAATCACATTTATTTGAACTAAATACATCACCTGTTAAACATTCCGAGTGCACCCTTACCATTGAAGACTCACCCTCTAAGTAATCCTCATATGTCAGTGCAATATGCTCGGTACTATCATTATTATCTTTATAAACATGTGCTGTAAATTCACCAAACTCTGTAGGAACTTTTGCTTTAGATACAAAAGATACGGGATTTGTTAATTTCAACTTGTACTTAATTAAATCTTTAATCGTTCCAATAGCTACATCGTGTTTTTCCGAAAATTCAATTAGATCGTCAATGCGTGCCATTGATCCATCATCATTTATTATTTCACAAATAACAGCAACCGGATAATGATCTGCGAGTAAACATAGGTCTACAGCAGCTTCAGTATGACCAGCACGTCTTAATACTCCTCCATCCATCGCCTGCAAAGGGAAGACGTGTCCTGGAACTTTAAAATCTTGTCTGGTAGCATTTGGGTCACTTAGACCTTTTATTGTTTTAAATCTGTCATCTGCTGAAATCCCTGTTGAAACCCCATCTCCCATCAGATCAACTGAAGTTGTAAATTGTGTATCTTCTTCATTATCAATACCTTGCATTAAAGAAAGTTTTAACTTTGTTGCTACATCTTTTGCGATTGGTGCGCAAACAAGACCTTTTGCATAAGTTATCATAAAGTTAATGTGTTCAGGTGTTAAGTACTGTGAAGATACAATTAAATCACCCTCATTCTCTCTGTCTTCATCATCAACGAGAATGACCATCTCACCTTTTTTAAATTTTTCGATAATAACTTCTATATCACTTATCATTTATCATTCTTTCCATATATTTAGCAAGTATGTCATATTCAATGTTAACTATCGATCCGGTTTTAAGGTACTTTAAATTTGTCCTTTGATATGTCTCGTTTATAACTGCGACACTAAATTCGTCTTTATTGGGATTAACAACAGTCAAAGATATACCGTTTATAGTCACAGAACCTTTGTCAACTATATATCTTGTATCCGTGTTTTTAAAATGATATGTCCAAAGATTATTATCGTTTTCAACAATGTTTGTTACAACAGATGTATTATCAACATGGCCTTGTACTATATGTCCACTTAAGAAAGTACTCAAAGTAGCGGGAAGTTCTAAATTTGTTTTAACATCCTTTTTATATTCTTTAGCCACAGTTCTATTGAATGTTTCTTCAGATACTTGGAAATTTAAGAAATCATCCTTGTAATCTCTTAATGTAAGGCACGTGCCATCTATGGAAATACTAGTACCTGATTCCAATCCATGATATAAATCATTATCTGTACTTATTTGTATTTCATCAATACTTCTTGATTCAATATTTCCAATCGAATTAATTATTCCTGTAAACATTACTTATTAGTATAAGTAGTTAATAGATTATCATTAATGGGATATTTTTGAATAGAGTTAAAGTTATTACTGATATATTCCTCAATTGTATTATCAATTTTTAATCCACTTTCAAGGCTATCTGAAGACTTGAAATAATAAAATTCATCAATCATATCTTCATTTAAAAAATAAGACAAAATAGAATTACCACCTTCAACTAATCCACTTTTTATAGAATGTCTCTCTAAAAAGCTACTAAATGAATCTTCATCATTCTCAACATAAAATATAAAATTATTATATAAACTTGAATATTTTTTTAGCTCTTTAGTGTCATTTCCCCACAAAACAATTGGTTGAGGATTTTTATATTCATAATCTAGACGAACACTCAACTTTGGGTTGTCAATTTTTAATGTATTTTTTCCAATTATGACGGAATCAACGGTTGCTCTTAAATAATGGGTAATTTCTAATGAATTTGTATTGGTAATATACTTCTTTTTTTCATTGTAAATTATATGATCTGCTGAAGTCGCTACCTTACCTATGAGATATGGTTTATCATTTTTCATTTTGTAGCCAGGATTTAAAAAATCATTTACACCATTTTCAATAGATACATTTAAATTTTCGTTCTTTAAAAGTTCGATACCTTTACCATTAGTTCTTTCATCACGATCAATATCCCCAACAACAATATTTTGTATTTGTGTTGCCAAGACAGCATTTGCGCAAGATGGTGAAGTATCTTCATGAAAACAAGGTTCTAATGTAACATACAAAGTATCATTTTTTGAAATATCTGAATTTTTAAATAGATTATATTCAGCATGATCTTGATCTTTTTCTTTATGAGCAGTTATTTTTTTTATTTTATTATTTTTATCAACCAGCACAGCACCGACTCTTGGATTAGGAGATGGATCATATCTAAGTGCAAATTTAATTGCTTCAATCATATGCTCAGAAAAATTGAGATATTGAAGACTATTTAGCAAATATAGCTCCTCCCTGAACAGCTATATCAACTTTTAAATCCCTCAAGGTTTGTAATTCTTCATTTTTAACGCCTCCATCAACAATTAATAAATTAGAGTAATTTGGATAGGTGTTTTTAAATTCAGTTATTCTATCTAATAAATTTACAGATTTATTTTGATTTGAAAACCCGGGATTTACTGTAAGCAGCAGTACACTATGTGCTTTGTCAATGTAATCAGATAACATACTTATATTCGTACTCGGTAATATGCCTATTCCAACCTTATTATATTTATTAACTAGTGAACTAAATAATTCAGGTGATGTGGTTTCACAATGTACAGTTACTATATCTGAACCAAATTCAAACGCTTTACTAGTAAATAACTCGTTGTTATTTAACATCAAATGTGTATCAACAACATATTCTGTGTTGGTTTTGATGTACTCAATAATTGCCACTGGTAATGATATATTATCTGTGAAATTGCCGTCTGTAATATCTACATGTAATTGATCAAAACTATCTTTGTAATTATCCAATTCATCAAGAAGATTATATATATTTGATGCCTGAATACTAGCTGATATTTTCATTGAAGCCCACGCATATAATCATTTGCTTTCATTCTTTTTTTCCCTTCAGGCGTTATTTCATCTAAATTTAAGATTCCATCTTTTAATTCATATGTAAAATTTGAATTACCTTCAGTATATTTATGAATTTTAATTATTTTTGATTCGTACTTTATAAAAGCTGGACCTAAAACATCAAAAGCTTTTATTTTATTTTTTGCCTTTAGTAGTGAATCTTGTTTAGTTATTAAATAATCATTTTTGGTGAATTTATAACTTCTTGTTACTTCACCGACTTGATCCTTCAATGATGAATTAAAGTCGATGTTACCAAAATTTATTTTAAAATCTTCAGCTAATTCTTTATATACATTTGAAGAATAATTGTTAACAATATCAATTTGATTTTTAAAAAGAACTGGGCCTTTATCAACCTCATTAATGATTTTAAAAATCGTATATCCAAATACTGTATCTCCATTTAATATTGTTGTTTCAACTGGGGATGGACCCAACAGGTTTGGCAATATGCTTAAATGAATATTGAATATTGAAGGATGTCTATTTATAAAATCGTTTGAAAAAATAGATCCAAAACTTACGCAGATACCAAAATCCATATCCTCATAATATTTTGAATTTGAAAAGTAGGTACATTCAATATTATTACTATTGCAATAATCCTCCACCGGATTATTTAAAATCTTCCTACCACGGCCAGTATTCCGTGGCTCTGTTGTGACGACTTTTATCGTATCGTAATTTTCTAATAAGTTCCTTAAGTATGGGATACTTCTAATGTCACTACCAAAAAAATATTTATAAGTCATTTCCTGGAAACCCATTCAGAGCAATTTTTTTAATTGCTTCTTTTCTCTCTTTTCTAGATAGAGATGCTAGTAAAAGCTTGCCCTTTAAATGGTCATATTCATGTTGAAGAACCCTACCCATAAGCTCCTCCCCTTCATATGTAATATCTTCACCATTTATATTTTTGCAGAAGATTTTTGAATATTCCGGTCTTTCAATTTCCCAATAATAACCAGGTAATGAAAGACACCCCTCTAAAAATACTGCAGACCCCTCAACTTGAATTTTCTTTGGATTTATCGCTACTTTTGGACCTTCACCAGCATCAAATACAAAAATATTTTTATTTATACCTATTTGTGGAGCTGCTAAGCCCACCCCAGGTGCTTCATACATGATTTTTATCATTCTTTCTGATAATTTTTTTAATGCTTCATCAAATTCAGTTATATTTACTGATTTAGATTTAAGGGATGGATGACCAAAAGTCACAATTTCATTCATTATATAGAAGTCACTTTTCTTGGTTCATACTGTAATAGTTTTGAATACATATTTGTAATTTCATTGTAATTAGTATCTTTTGATAAATTTATATTGATTTCGTATTCATATAGATTATCAACCTTTTTAGGTCCTAAAATATATTCATTTTCATATTGAATTATTGAATCGGTAGAAAATCTAAAAACCTTATGATTAAGATTTGGTCCCCATTTATTCCTAGAAACTAGCTCTTCTTTGCTCCATTTTGTTATGTTTGAATTCTTTAAGGACTCTTTCAAATTTATATCTTTTGTTGTAAGTATGATAGTAAGACTATTATTTTGCTTTGATCTTTCTATTTGTCGTAACAGATAAATTAAACGTTCAGAATTTAATTTACCTTTAAAAGATATTGTTGGGTTTACTAATATATTTAAATCGTATGAATCATTTTCACTTTTTACAGTTTTATATTCATTAAGTGATTCATTTAAAATTTCGTCTTGAAAAAATAATTTTAAATTTTTATCAGTATGCTTTGTTTTAAATAATTCAATACAATCTTGTAAAGAGTTGCCATGATAAATTTGTACATTACTTAGTTCAGGAGTTTTATAATGTTCAATCTTATTAAAGAAATTAAGAGATGGATATTCATTGTAATAATGATAATTACCTCCAAAGTATTTATTTTTAAGGACTGACAATTCAATGATATTTAAAGAATTAAATTTTGGTAAGTTGTAAGAATAATTATTGGTATCAAAAAAATGATAATTAGTCGTTGGATGTGGCTTTATTTTTAAAAAATTGTTTGCAAGAAGTATGCAATTGTCAAATTTATTAACTGTACTTAATGCGTTTTGAATTTCATCTTTGCCACCAGTTTTTTGATAAAAATTTATTTTTATCCCTTTTTTTGTGAGATATGATTGTAAATTTTTAGTTGATTTTAAGGAGGGAGTAAAGATTACATTTTTAGAATTTGTGGATATCACATTGTCGATCTCTGTATTGTTGTGAATACTTAACGAATTATTTTTAATCTTTCTATCTAATTTAAAATTAACATCCTTATATAAATTGAATATTAAAAAACCAATATTTAAGTAATAAGAAACTGCAACGTGTTTAAAAAAAAGTAACTGATCTTGATCTAACTTACTAATAATTCTTTCAACAGGTTTTAAAGTTTTAATTTTTAAATTTTTATTATGTATATTCACAACAACAGCAGTTTTTTTTCTATTTCTAAAATTCACAGAAACTAATGAGCCTATATCAATTTTATTAGATAGATTTTTAGGTATTGAATAAGTAAAAAGTTGAAACTTATATGTGTTATTTGAAATTATTTCTACATCAGCAAACAATTTAAATCAACGTATTTTTGATGATATCTTGAGCAATGATATGTTTATTTTTTTCTTCTGATTCAAACACTTTGTCTTTTTTATTAATGATGGTTACTTTGTTGGTGTCTGAACCAAATGAAATATCATTTATGTTATTAATAACTAAAAAATCTGAATTTTTTTCATTAATCTTTTCAAAATTAAGGTCATCATTAGTTTGAGCTGAAAAACTTATTACATTTATCATTTTATATTTTTCTTTATACTCTTTTACTATATCAACGTTTGGTGACAGATTTAATGTCATATTGCCTTCGCTTCTTTTCATTTTTCCTTCTATTTTTTCTGGAATAAAATCAGATACAGCAGCAACCATGTATAAATGTTTTGCATTATTTGATTCAGTATTCATTGATTCCTGTAATTCTTTTGAAGTATCAAATGATATATTTTTTGCACCTGCAACAGGAGATATTGCTTTCGAATGAATATAAACAACGTCATATCCTTGACTCATCAATTCAATAGCAATTGCCCTGCCTTGCTTTCCAGACGATTTGTTTGTTATTGTTCTAACATCATCAAGATATTCAGAAGTTGGACCTGATGTTACAATAACCTTTTCTTTTTTATTAAATATAATATCAAACATTTCTATTGGTTCGATAAGCCTACCCAAACCTTTATCTCCAATATCAAGGTTTCCATATCGGGGACCACAGAATATTACATTGTCGTTTAAATCAATAATGTTTGACTGAATTTTATCGTCCATGAACATTTCTTCATGCATTGCTGGAGCAACATAAATTTCTTTATCAAACATCAATAATGTAGAAAGTAATAAATTATCAGCTAAACCATTTGCATATTTACTAATAAAATTTGCTGTTGCAGGATAGATTACGATACTATCAGCCCATCTTGCATATTCTATATGAGGTGACCCATCTAATTGATCCCAACTGTGGAAGATTTCATTTTTGGTTTGAAATTCTTTAGAAATATACTTCAACCCTTCATCGGTTGAAAAGACAACAGTTTCGTATTTTTCTGTAAGTAACTTATGTAACTTTTCTGACTTTGAAGCAGCAATACTACCAGTGATACCAAGTAGTATTTTTTTGCTCATGGAGTTATTCTTTTTCGCTAACCTCTACTTTTCCAGATGCAATTTCCTCAAATGCAACGGTAAGTGGTTTTCTACTAAGACTTTGTACCTGAGGTGGTGTATATGCTCCAATACCTTCGCCTAATTGGTTAAAGTATGAGTTAATATCTTTTGCTCTTCTTGCTGATGTTATAACAAGAGCAAATCTACCAGGTGAGTTTTCTAAAAGTTCTTCAATAGGTGGTTTAATCATTTTTTCTCCAGGTCATATAATATATCTAATATTTCTTTAATAGTAGCCTTTAAATCTATATTTTTAATTATATAGTCAAAGTTATCCATAGATTGACGTTGTTCTTTAGCTAAATTCATTCTTTCCTGTATAAACTTGTCATCATGACCTCGCTCATTTAATCTTTCAATCAAAACATTGTCATCAATATCTATAAAAATTCCTGTATATGAATCATTTGATTTTAATAATTTTGTAGCCCCGTTTACTTCGAGATCAAGAATAATAACATCATCTCTTTCTAGCTCTTTCTTTGAAGTTCCGTAATAATAGGTGCCGTATCTTTCATATTCTAAAAATTCATCATTATCTATCATTAAATTAAATTTGTCTTCAGATATAAAATAGTAATCCTTACCTTCTATTTCTGAATCCCTTCTTGGTCTAGTTGTATGTGAAGTAGAAAAATAAAAATTAAAATCATTTGATAAATTGTTAATAATTGTTGATTTACCAACACCTGAAGGACCACTAAAAATTATTACCATGAGTTTTTCACATAGATAGTGATTGATTCAATATAATCATCGTTAAGGTCAGAAAATTTTGACTTTTCATTAAGTCCTATTTCATCTAAAAAACGAGCAGTCTTAACTTTTCCAAGTACACCAGTTTCTGTAAGATATTTATGTATTCTTATTGAATTTAATTGATTATCGTTTCTTGCTCTTATAAGTTCATTATCTATGTTCTCAATATTTTTTTCAAATGAGTTAATAAATTCTTTTCTTTTATTTTTAATCTCTAATATAAATGAGTCACTCATTAAATCTCCTGTGATAATTTATCAAGAATTCCATTAACAAATTTTGCTGACTGTGAAGAGGAGTGTTTATCTGCAAGCTTTACCCATTCTGAGATAATAACTTTTGTTGGAGATAGATCCATAATTAATTCTGAAATGCCTAATGTTAAAATGATTAATTCTACTTTACCTATTCTTTCGTAACTCCAATTATCAGAATAAGTGCGGATTGAATTTTCAATTCTCTCACTGTTAAGTTTTGTATTATTAAACAATTGGTTAGCTCTTAGATTTTGATTTTCACTTAATGAAGATATATTGAAATCTTTTTCTTTTAAACTCGTGAGACCTTCTTCAAATAATGTTTCAAATGTTACTTGTCTAAAATCTTTCATTAAACCCTTGTCATGTAGGAATTATCTTTTGTGTCAATTTTAATTACCTCACCTTCTTCAATGAACATAGGTACAACAACCTCTAAACCAGTTTCACAAGTAACTGTTTTGGTTGATGATGTTACAGTATCGCCTTTTACTGCTGGTTCTGCTTTTGTCACTTTTAACTCGACACTTGAAGGTAAGAGTACATTTAATGGCTTATTCTCATACATTTGTATAGTTACCTCGCTATTTGGTATTAATAAAAGTTCGATTTCAGCAATGAGTCTTGCATCTAATGATATTTGTTCATAATTTTCAGTGTTCATAAATATGAAATTTCCTGATTCATTATATAAATACTGAAAATCTTGTTTCTCTATAAATGCTTGATCAACATTTTCATCAGCTCTAAATGTTTTTTCTATAATTCCACCATCAATGAGATTTTTAAGCTTTGTTTTAACAAAAGCCTTTCCTTTTCCGGGTTTAACATGTGCATAATCCATTATCTGATATATAGTTCCATCAACTAATATAGACTGTCCTGGTCTCATATCGTTTGTAGATACCATTAGGGAATTACACCTTCCTCTTTTGCTTTATTTTTCATGTTAATAAAGTCTGTGTAGTCATTTGTAAATGACATTTTTCCATTTTTATCCGTCAGTAAGTAGTATATAAAATCTGTCTCTGGTGTTTCAAATACAGCAATTAATGATCGCTCACCAAATCCAGAAATAGGTGTAGGCGGTAAACCTGTATATTTATATGAGTTATACGGTGATTCTACTTGTAAATCGATCAGTAATACTTGAGACTTTCGCTCTTGAAGAGCATACAGTATCATCGCATCAATTTGAAGTAACATATCATCATACAATCGGTTTTTTATAACAGATGAAACAAGTGGTCTGTCTTCTTGTAGTTTCGATTCGGCCTCAACAAGACTAGCTACTGCAAAAAGTTCATTAGTAGAATTTATCCAATTTGGTATTGAGTAGGTGACTAATAATCTATCAATTACAGTTTCGAGTTCATTTATTAAAATTTGTAAGATTTCTTCACCAGATGCATCTAAAGCTATTTGATAGGTGTTTGGATATAGAAGACCTTCCCAATTTTGCAACTTTGATACATCACCTAAATAAACATATTTACTTACGACATTTCCAGATAACAGTGAATTCGTAAGTAAATCTACGTCGTAACCAGTTTGAGAAGAGATAGATTCAATTGTTTCATTTATCCAAAGTCCTTCCGGAATAGTAATTGTGTAAGTTTTTAATGGGGGGCCTTTTAATAAAATATTACTTATCTCTTCGAACTCTAATTTGTTTGAAATTTCATATTCTCCAGCTCGTAATTTATCGCCAAGATTCTCATTCCGTAGATAAATTTCAAAAGCTAGTGAAGACGATATAATTCCTTCTTGAGCAAGTATTGAAGAAATCTGTGCCGCCGAGGAACCTTGAGGAATATCTATTAAAATAATTGATTCTTCTGTATCGTTATTATTTGAAACGATATTCGCTGTTTGGTCAATTGATGAGGCTATATTAGAGGCAAAATTTATTGCAATAAATACTGCAAATATTGTAAATACAACAGAAATAACAAGCCGATTTTTAAAGTAATAATTAATCATATTTTTAGATATGAATTTAGTATTTCTAATGCCGCTAAGTCATCATTTCTTACTGAATTATCATTTGTTAATTTTGAAGTCATTCTTTCATCAATTTTATGTATTGGAATATTTGATATAGATTTTAAATCATTCTCAATAAATTCATCTACAACATTACTCATGCGTGTTTTATGAGCATTTAATCCTATTGGATAACCAATTACAATTTCATCTATTTTGTGTTCTAATAGCGTTTGTTTAATTTCATCTACAACATCTATAAATTTGCTATCTAATACTTTATAAGCATAAGGAGAAGTTATTGAATTCTTTTTTAATGCGAGACCAATGTAACGTTCACCGTAATCAATAGCAATTATATTTTTCACTTGAGATTGTTAAGGATAGATTCTTTTATATATTTAAGAGTATCATCTATTGAATAATCTTTGGGACCCCCACCTACTGATAAAACCTCATCTTTTGAAGCTCCCCCACCAAAATTTTTAGAAGTTTCAATAACAAGTTCAGATACATTCATATCTTTAATAACTTTCTCGTTTTTCATGGCAACTATGACAAATTTCGAATCTATTTGTGAAATTATATAGATGTAATCAACAACACCATTATTGATCGAATTAAT